>JANNQT010000127.1:0-14298 GCA_031400895.1 Alphaproteobacteria bacterium
ACCATGATGTTGAAGGCGGCGCTTCTGCCGTCGAACATCACGCCGAGTTCCACGCTTTCCGGCGCGCGCTCGATCAGCCAGGAAAGCGCCCTCCTCACCGCCGCCTCCCCGCCCGGTCGGAGCATGTCCACCGGCATCGGCCCGTGCGCTACGTTCTTGAACCCCTTGGCGTAAAGCCCGCCCAACAGCGCGCCCGCGTCGGAATAGCCGACATAGGTTTTCGCGCGCGCATGCTCGTTCAGCTCCGACAGCGCCTGCTCGGCCATGCGGCAAGCGCCATAGCCGCCGCGCGCGAACCAGATGGCGTCGAGCCCCGGATCGTTGGCGAATTCCACGAACGCCGCCGCGCGCGCGTCATCGTCGCCCGCGAAGTGCCCAGCGCTCAGGAAACATTGCGGGTGGAAAACGACCTCCGGTGCGCGGTCGAGAAAATTGTCGGCGGCAAAGCCCTTGACCCGCTCGGCCAAGTCGCGGTCGATGCGCGTGCCGGGCGCGACCACGCCGATGCGAAGCGAGGGGGTCATGGGTGGGAACGTCTCCTTGCCGGGGCGCGGCTTCTGTCCTCATAACAAGGGCCAATGAGTCCGGCAAAGATGAGTTTGGCCAAATCCTATTTCATGAGCGGCATTGGCGGCTCGGGCATGCTGCCGCTGGCGCTGATCCTGCGCGCGCGCGGGTTCGAGGTGGCGGGCTCGGATCGCTCGCTCGACCAGGGCCGGCTGGCGGCGAAGTTCGAATACCTCAAGGCGCAAGGGATCGCGCTTTTTCCACAGGATGGCAGCGGGCTTGTGAGCGCTGAGCAGATATTGGTGCGTTCGGCGGCAGTTGAGGACACAGTGGGCGATGTCGTCGCCGCCAAGCGCCTTGGCGCGGAGGATTTGAAGCGGCCAGAGCTTCTGGCCGAGTTGTTCAATGCCGCCAAGGTACGCATTGGCGTGGCCGGCACGTCCGGAAAATCCACCACCACGGCGATGATCGCCTGGATTTTGCACCGCGCCGGGCGCGACCCGACGGTGATGAACGGCGCGGTGATGAAAAACTTCGTCACGCCCGATGTGCTGTTCACCTCGGCGCTGGTTGGCAAGGGCGATGCGTTTGTGTCGGAGGTGGACGAGAGCGACGGTTCGATCACGGCCTATGAGCCCACCATTGCCGTGGTCAACAATATCGCCCTCGACCACAAGAGCATGGAGGAGCTGCGCGCGCTGTTCGCGGGTTTTGTCGCCAAGGCGGAAGTCGCCGTGCTCAATCTCGACAACGAGGAAACCGCCAGCCTGGTGCTGCGCGCCAAGGTGCGCACGCGCACTTTCAGTTTGCGCACTTTCAGTTTGCGCACGGGGCTCGCCGATCTGCACGCGCTCGACCTCAAGCCGCGGCCCGACGGCATTTCGTTCACGGCACTGGAGCGCGACGGGCGCGCCAGCGCCGACGTTCGCCTCGATGTTCCCGGTTCGCACAATGTGGCGAACGCGCTGGCGGCGCTGTCGGCGGCGCGCGCTTACGGGTTTTCGCTGAAAGACGCGGCGGGCGCGCTGGCGGGCTTTGCGGGCACCAAGCGGCGCTTGGAAGTTGTCGGCAGCGCCGGCGGCGTTACCGTGATCGACGATTTCGCCCACAACCCCGACAAGATCAATGCGACGCTGGTGACATTGCACGCGTTTCCGGGCCGCCTACTCATCATGTTCCAACCGCACGGCTACGGGCCATTGAAGCTGATGCGCGATGAGTTCATCGCCTGCTTCGGGTCGAGCCTGGCCGCCGATGACGTGCTGATCCTGCCCGACCCGGTCTATTTCGGCGGCACCGTCGATCGCAGCGTGACGAGCGAACACATCGCCGCCGGCGTTCGCGCGCGCGGCCTGCAAGCGCTGGCCTTCGCCGAACGCGCGGCGTGCGGGGACAAGCTGATCGAGTTTGCCGAACCGGGCGACCGCATCGTGGTCATGGGCGCGCGCGACGATACGCTGAGCGTGTTTGCTGCGGATTTGGTGGGGCGGCTGGCGCGGTAATGTGCGCCAACCCTCTCCCTTGCGGAGAGGGGCGCCGCGCAGCGGCGGGGTGAGGGGCGCACCGACAATCAGGCGCCTGTGTGTTTGCACGCCCCTCACCCCCAACCCCCTCCCCGCAAGGGGGAGGGGGAGATCCGCCTGAGCCTACTCCGCCGCCAGCTTTGGCGTTTCCGGCAGCGGCGCCAGCGGAGCAAAGCGCGCGGCGTCGGCGATCAGCAATTCTGCGCGCAACGTGATATTGCCTTCATCGTCGCTGCTTTCCTCGATCACGCGCCCGGCGGCGGCGATCTGGGCGCGGAGTTTGCCTTCGCCGGGGCCGAGCGTCAGCGTGACGATGCGAGTGGCGGAGAAGGCGGCGCGGTCGATGGCGGCGAGCAGGGCGCCTAGCCCCTCCCCCGTCACCGCCGAGATCGCTACCGGGGCCAATGCGCTGTTAAGCGCGCCCTGCCCCGCTTCGGCCGCGTTCGTGCGTTGCAAACGCGCCTCGCGCGTGCCGGCGTCGAGCTGATCGATCTTGTTCCATACTTCAAGCACGGGCGGGGTCTTGCCGGAATCCTTTGCCAGCTGCGCCAGCACGGCGAGCACGTCGGCGCGCTGCTTGTCGCTTTCGGGGTGGGCGATGTCGCGCACGTGCAAGAGCAGATCTGCTTCGCTCACCGCTTCCAAGGTAGCGCGGAACGCGGCCACCAATTCGGTGGGCAGATCGGAGATGAACCCCACCGTGTCGCTGACGATCAGCGCGCGCCCGCTCGGCAGCTTGACTTGCCGCGCGGTCGGATCGAGCGTGGCGAACAACATATCCTTGGCCAGCACGCCCGATTGCGTGAGGCGGTTGAACAAGGTGGATTTGCCGGCATTGGTGTAGCCCACCAGCACAATCGCCGGCAGCCCGGCGCGCGAGCGTGCGCGGCGCTGCAAACCACGTGTGCGGCGTACTTCTTCCAGCTCGCGCTTCAGTTTGATGATGCGCTCAGCGATGATGCGGCGGTCGAGCTCGATCTGGGTTTCGCCGGGGCCGCCGGTTTTGCCGAGGCCGCCGCGCTGTCGCTCCAAGTGGGTCCATGTCCGCACCAGCCGCGAGCGCTCGTAAGCTTGGCGCGCCAGCTCGACTTGCAGGCGGCCCTCCTTGGTTTGCGCGCGCAGGCCGAAGATTTCCAGGATCAGCCCGGTGCGGTCGATCACCTTGGCGGCGAGGTCCTGCTCGAGGTTGCGCTGCTGCACTGGCGACAGCGGCGCATCGATGACGATGACGCCGGCGCCCAGCGCTTGCGCCTGGTCCTTCAAGCGCTCCACACGGCCCGAGCCAAGGAATGTCCGCGGGTTGATCTGGCGCAGCTGCGCGGCCTCCGCCGCCGCGACCTCAAGCCCTAGCGCCAGCGCCAGGGCGACCACCTCATCCAACCGCGCCTGCGCTTGCAAAGCCGTGGCCGACGCCGCCGCATACGGGCGCAGCACGATGGCGCGGTTGATGTCGGGGGAAGGAGGTTCAGTCGTCGCTGTCTTCGTCAATCGCTTTGTCGATCTCATGGAGTTGCACGGGCACGCCCGGCATGATGGTGGAGATGGCGTGCTTGTAGACCAGCTGGACCTGGCCGTCGCGACGCAGCAGCACGCAGAAATTGTCGAACCAGGTGACCACGCCCTGCAGCTTCACCCCGTTGACCAGGAATACCGTCAGCGGCGTCTTTGCCTTGCGGACCGCGTTCAAGAACGTGTCCTGCAGATTTTGCTTTTTTTCCATGGGCCCAAACCTCGCCAAGTTGTGTTGCGCCGCGACGCTTCGCACGGCTTGGCGGCCAACATAAGCAAGCGCGGTCGCTGGCACAATGCCAATCCGGGCATTGCTGCTACGGCAATGATTCCGCGCCCAAATACGCGTCGCGCAATGCCTGCGTGAGCGGCCCTGGCGTTCCCGCGCCCACCCGCGCGCCGTCGATGGCGATCACCGGTACCGCCGGGTTGGTGGCGGCGCTCAGGAAGGCTTCGCGCGCGCTTTGCGCTTCGGCGATGGTGAAGGCGCGCTCCTCGACTTCGAAGCCCAGGCCATGGGCCGCCGCCAGCAGCCCGGCGCGGGTGACCCCATGCAGCAGCGCAGCGGAGAGCGCGCGGGTGCGCACACGCCCCGCCGCATCGACAATCCAGGCATTGGAGGAGGTCCCCTCCGTCACCAAACCCTCATCATCGACGAACCACGCCTCGAACGCGCCGGCTTCGCGCGCGGCCTGCCGCGCCAGCAAATTGGGCAGCAAATTGGTCGACTTGATGTCGCACCGCGCCCAGCGGTTCTCGGGCGCGGAGATCACCTTGACGCCGGTTTCCGCGCGCGCCGCCATGGCGCGGCGGTCGAGGTTCTTGGCGGTGACGACGATGGTGGGGCGCACGTTTGGCGCGGGAAAGCCATGGTCGCGCGGCGCGGCGCCTCGGCTTACCTGCAGATAGACGATGCCCTCGCCCACCCGGTTGCGCCGCATGGTCTCGCGGAGCACCGCGCGCAGCGCCGCCTCGCTCATCGGCGCGGCCATGCGCAGCGCCGCTAGCGAGCGCCCGAGGCGAGCCAGGTGCCCCGCCTCGTCGCACAAGCGCCCGCCGCGCACGGCCCAGACTTCGTAGATCGAGTCAGCGAACTGGAAACCGCGGTCCAGGATCGACACGCTGGCCCCGCGCAACGGCGTGTAAACGCCATTGACGTAAGCGATTTGGCTCATTCGCCTTCGTGGCCGGCACGGCCCGGGGGATCGACGCCAAGCGATTTGAGCTTACGGTGCAGCGCCGAGCGCTCCATGCCGATAAAGGCCGCGGTGCGCGAGATATTGCCGCCGAAGCGAACGATCTGCACGTTGAGATATTCACGCTCGAACCGCTCGCGCGCGTCGCGCAACGGCAAGGCGATCACTTCGTGCATGCCTTCGCGCTTGGAATTGGTGGCGGTCGGCCAGGCTTCGGCGGGCAGCGAATCGACCGTCACCGGCGTCGCCGGATCGCCGGTCGCCAGGATCAGAATGCGCTCGATCACGTTGCGCAGCTGGCGCACGTTGCCGGGCCAGTCCGCCGCCTGCAAAGCCGCCAGCGCATCCTCACCGATCTGGCGCGCCGGTACGCCGGAAGTGCCCGCCAGCCGGCCGACGAAGAAACCGGCAAGTTCGGGAATGTCCTCGCGCCGCTCGGCCAGGCTGGGCGCGCGCAATGGCACCACGTTCAAGCGATGAAACAGATCCTCGCGGAAGCGCCCAAGTTCGATGTCGCCGCGCAGGTCGCGCGAACTGGAAGAGACCACCCGGACATTGACTTGCACATCGCCGACGCCGCCAAGCCGGCGGAAACGCTGATCGACCAGCACGCGCAGGATTTTCGATTGCGTCTCCGGGGGCATGTCGCCGACTTCATCCAGGAACAATGTGCCGCCGTGCGCCTGCTCAAACACGCCGATCTTGCGCGGCCGCCCGTCGGGGCTGTCTTCGCCGAAGATCTCGCTCTCCATGCGCTCGGGGGCGATTGAGGCGGCGTTGATGGCGACGAACGGACCTGAATCGCGCGGGCTCTGGCCATGCAGCAGGCGCGCCACCAATTCCTTGCCCGACCCCGCCGGGCCGCTCACCAGCACCCGCGAATTGGTCTGCGCGACCCGCTCGATCGAGGTGCGCAATGCCGCCATGACGCCGGACGATCCGATCAGCTTATCACTGGCGCCGCTGAGCGCCCTGAGTTCGGTGTTCTCGCGCTTGAGCCGCGCCGCCTCCAGCGCGCGCGTCACCGCCACCAGCAGGCGATCGGCGGTGAAGGGTTTTTCCACGAAATCGTAGGCCCCCTTGCGGATAGCGGCGACCGCCGTCTCAATGGTGCCGTGACCGGAGATCACCAGCACCGGCATTTCCGGGTCGATGTCCTTGAATAGAGTGAGCAGGTCGAGGCCGTCGATGCGGCTGCCCTGCAGCCAGATGTCGAGCACCACCAGGGCCGGGCGGCGCCGGCGCACCGCTTCCAGCGCTTCATCGCTGTCGCGCGCGGCGCGCACCTGGTGGCCGTTATCTTCTAGGATGCCGGCGACAAGCTCGCGGATGTCGGCTTCATCGTCGATGACCAGAATGTCAGCGGACATCATATGCTCCTACAATTTGTTCGGCGGCGGTGTTGACCGCTTCTTCGCTGCGCTTCGGCAATACGAAACGCACAATCGCGCCCACCCCGGGCCCGCTCACATCGTCTAGTTCGATCAGGCCGCCATGATCCTCAATCACCCGCGCGACGATGGCGAGCCCGAGGCCCGCTCCCTTGGCGCGGGTGGTGACATAAGGTTCGATCAGGCGATGGCGGTCCTTCTCGGGAAAACCGAGACCGTTATCGATCACTTCGATCTGCACGCCGAAATCGAGATCGCGCAAGCGCAGGGTGACGAAGCCGTCCCTGGGCTCGCCATCGCGGGCGCGGCGCGCCATCACGCTTTCGGCGGCGTTCTTGATCAAGTTGGTGAGCGCCTGGGCGATCAGCCGCCCGTCGCAGACCAGCGCGATCGGTTCGGCGATGCCCTCGGCTTCGATGCGCAATTCGGCGAACGCCAGCCGCTGATCGAACACCACGGTGCGGGCGAGGTCGCTCATGTCGGCGAACGCCATAAGCGGCGTCGGCATCCGGGCGAAGGCGGAGAACTCATCGACCATGCGCCCGATATCGGCCACCTGGCGCAGGATGGTGTCGGTGCAGCGCAGGAACGTCTCCCGATCGGAAGTGATCTCCTCGCTGTATTTGCGCTGCAGCCGCTCGGCGGAAAGCTGGATCGGCGTCAGCGGGTTCTTGATCTCATGGGCGATGCGCCGAGCCACGTCCTTCCAGGCCTCCTGGCGTTGGGCGGAGATCAGTTTGGTCATATCGTCGAAGGTCAGCACCAGCCCGCCCTCGGCGTCGGGGCTCATGCGCACACTCAGATTGAGCGAGCCGCCCTCGCGCATGAGATCGACGCGCTGGGGCGCGCGCTCGCTCAGCGGCGCGGGCTGATTGAGCAATTCGGCGAACTCGGGCGCGGCATCGACCAGCCGGCGTCCGACCATTTCGCCGGCGGCGACGCCGAGCAATAGCTCGGCCGAGCTATTGGCGGCGATAATGCGCCCGTCGCGGTCGAGCCCAATGACGCCGGCGCTGACGCCGCCAAGCACCGCCTCGATGAAGCGGCGGCGCCTCTCGACACTCTCCTGCGCCGCCAGCAATTCGCGGCGCTGCGTTTCCAATTGCGCGGTCATGGAGTTGAAGGCGGTGGCCAGCGCATCGACCTCATCGCGCTCGACGCCCACCACCACTCGCGCCTTGAGGTCGCCGGCGGCGACCCGGCGGGCGGCGCCAACCAGGCGCCCGATCGGGCCAGCCACCCGCGAAGCGCTGCTTAACCCCAGCCAGGCCGCGCCCAGCATAACCAACACGGCGGTAGCGAGATAGGCGAGCCCGAACAAGCCGCGCAGCGCATCCTGCTGCTCGCGCGCGGCGCGATAATCCACCACCGACTGGTCCATGGCGCGCAATTGCACCAACAAGCCGGGCTCGATCGCGCGGGTGACCTGCAGATAGGCGTTGTCGTAGGCTGAAAGCCGGTAGAGGCCGACCACGCGGTCGGCGTGCTGGTCGAACCGCACCGAGACTTCTTCCTGATCCGCAGCGGCAAGCGCCACCGTCGATGGCGGCTCAAAAGCCGGGGCGCCTTCCACCTGGGCGCGCGCCAGAACGCGGCCGGATTTGTCGATCACGTGCGCGGAGGCGAACATCCGCCGCGCGGCTTGCGTGGCCAGGAAGGCGCCGTAACGCTGCGGATCATCGACAAGGCCCCGGCGCGCCAGGTTGAGATCGACCGCCATCGCCTGCACGTCGCCGCCAAGGCCGCCAGAGGCGATGTTGACATAGGCTTCGCCGACATCGGCGGCGTTCTCGATCGTGCTTTCCACCCGTTGGCTGAACCAGCGATCGACGCCCTGGCTAAAGGTGATGCCAAGGAACGCCGCGACGATTACCGCCGGGGCCAAGGCTGCCAGGCTGAACAGCGTGGCGAAGCGCATATGCAGCCGCGCCCCCGACGCCGCCGAACGCCAGGCCGCCGCGACCCGGAAAATGTTGTGCGCCAGGATCGCCGCCAACCCGAGCGACATCAGCAAGCTGGAAATCAACACCAGGCGGATACTGGAACTCGCCTCCTGGGCGAGCCCTTCCCCAAGCATGAGCGCCAGCGTCGCCCCGCCAGTGAGCAGGCCGGCGACCACGATACCGATCAGGAAGGCGCGTCCGCTCCGGCTGTCGGGGCGGACAATGGCGGCGTTCTCGCCGCCAGCATCGCTGATTGTGGCGTAGGACGACACCGACGCTCCCATGTTGCGCTAACGCAACATGTGTTGAACCAGCATCACGTCCTGGTCAATCGACTGAACCAGCGCCGAGCCCTATGGCCTGGATTTTCTTGCGTAAGGTGTTGCGATTGATGCCTAAAATGACTGCAGCGCGAATCTGGTTGCCGCCGGTCGCCGCGAGGGTTCGCTGGATCAAAGGCGCCTCCAACCGGGCCAGCACCCGGTCGTAGAGGCCTGGTTCTGGGGTTCCTGGGCGCGCCTGGGCGAACTCGTCCTCGATCATCTCGGCAACCCCGCTAGCTTGCGCCCCAGGCTCTGGCCACGCCGGCCTGGTTCGCTCCAGCAAGCCCTCGATATCCTCCGGCGAAATCACCGAGCCGGCGGCCAAGGCGGCCGCGCGCCGCAACACGTTTTCGAGTTCACGCACGTTGCCTGGAAACTCGTGCTGCTGCAGCCGCGTCACCGCGGCCGCGCTCAGCATCTTCTCCGGTAAGCCTTCGCGCTTGGCGCGCAACAGGAACGAACGCGCCAGGTCGGGCAGGTCGTCCATGCGCTCGCGCAACGGCGGAATTCGCAGCGTCAGCACGTTGATGCGATTGAGCAGATCGACACGGAAACCGGATTCGCGCGTCAGCCCCGCAAGGCTACGCTGCGCCGAGGCCAGCAGACGCGTCTGCGGGCGCACGTCGTCGTCCTGGTTGGGTAGCCGCCCCGCCAGGCGCACCTGGGTTTCTGGCGGTAGCGTGTCGAGGTCCTTCAACAGCAGCGTGCCGCCGCGGGCCTGCGCCAGCTTGCCGTCGGCGGAAAACAATTCGGCGTCGAGTTCGGCGGCGCTCGCACCGGCCAGGCTAAGCGCCAGGAACGGTCCCTGCGCGCGCGCGCTATTGTCGTGCAGCGCCCGGGCGACCCGGGCCTTGCCGGTTCCGCTCTCGCCTTCGATCAGCACCGGCAGATCGGTGCGGGCCGCGCGCGCCAGGATGCGATAGACCTCCTGCATCGGCGCCGACTTGCCGATCAGCGGCAGATGCTCGTTGCGCCCGGCGAGCTTGGCGGCGGCGCGCGCGCGCGGATCGGGCGTGCGCTCGCAGGCGCGGCGGACCATGGCGATGAGCGCATCGAGGTCGAACGGCTTGGGCAAATAATCGAAGGCGCCGGCTTGCGCGGCGGAGAGGGCGGTCGCCACCGTCGATTGCGCGCTCATGACGATGAAGGGCAGGTCGGGGCGCGCCGTGCGCATCGCGGGCAGGGCGTCGAATACGCTCTCATCGCCCATATAGACGTCGCTGAGCACCACATCGCCCTCCCCCTCCTTTACCCAGCGCAACAGCGTGGCGACATTGCTGGTGGCGCGAACCTGAAAGCCCTCCTTGCTCAGCGCCTGGGAGAGCACGAACCGCAAGGAAGCGTCGTCGTCGGCAAGCAGCACGCGCGGGTTCATTCGCGCGCCTCCGAGTCGATCGGGAGCAAGATGCGGAATGCGGTTCGGCCGGGCCTGGATTCCACTTCCACCCGGCCCTGGTGGCGCGCGACGATGCTGGCGACCACCGCCAGCCCCAGCCCCATGCCGGCGGACTTGGTGGTCGCGAACGGCTCGAACAGGCGATCGACGATGTCAGGATGCAGGCCAGGGCCATTATCGACGATCTGCACTTCGAGCTGCGCCCGCGCTGCGGCTTCGGGAGCGCTGCGCACGTGCACGCCGGAGCGGAAGCCGGTGACGAAGGCGATCTCGGCATCGCTGCGGCCAGCCAGCGCCTCGACCGCGTTCTTGGCGATGTTGAGAAAGGCCTGGATGAGCTGATCGAAATCGCCGCTCACGGGGGGCAGGCTCGGATCGTAGCGCTCCCGAATGGGGATATCCGGAGCGGTCGGACCCACCAGCGCGCGCACGCGCTCCAGCACTTCGTGCACATTGAAGCTCTCTGGCTTGCTGGACGGGGCGGCGGCGAGCGGGTCGATCTTGTCAGTGAGGCGGCCAATGCGATCGACTTCCGCGCAGATCAGCGTCGCCAGCTCGGTGGCTTCGTTGTCGTCGCCGCGGGCGATCAATTGGGCGGCGGCGCGGATGCCGGCCAGCGGGTTGCGCACCTCATGGGCCAGCACACGCGCGGCGTTTCGCGCCGCGGCGCCCGCCGCACGCGCCCGCATCAGCGGGCCTAACACCAGCACGACGTAACCGCTGTCGCCAATCGGCGCCGCGTTGACGCTAGCGCGCCCTAGGCCGGCATCGAGCCCGAGGATGGCGACGTCGGCGTCGGCGACCAGTGCGCCGGTGGCGTGCGCCCGCTGGGCCAAGGCGGCGAGCGGCGCCCCTGCCCCGAACGCCTCCTCCAGCCCGCGTCCGCGCAGCCCCCTGCCCAGCAGCTCAACCGCAAGCGAATTGACAAAACAGATACGCAGGCCGGCATCGACCCCCAGCACCGCGGCGGGCAGAGCTTCCAGCCATTGTTCCGCATCCGGCGCTGAGACGCCAAGCCGCCAACCAGCGCTGGCGCGCCCGCTCGTGCCTGGATTGCGTTCGTCAACCAGTCCGGCCATGTCCATATCCAATCGCAACAACCCTAAGGCGCCCAAAAAGCAGGCGCCAAGGAGAAAATGCTGCAATGCAGCAAAAAGCTCGCTTCGCCGCAATTATCGCCGCCGCCGGGCGCGGCGAGCGGGCGGGCGCCGGCCTGCCCAAGCAATTGCGCTTGCTGAGGGGCCGGCCAGTGTTGACCTGGTCGGTGGAGGCCTTGCTCAAGGCGGGTGCAGGCGAGGTGGTCGTGGTGATTCCGCCTGACCAGGAGGCAGCCTGCCGGGCCGCGCTCGGGCCGCTCCCGGCGCGGTTCGTCGCTGGCGGCGCGTCGCGGACAGAGTCGGTGCGGGCAGGGCTCACGGCCATCGACAGCGCCGAGGTGGTGCTGATTCATGACGCGGCGCGTCCAGGATTAACCCCGGCGGTGATCGCGCGTTTGCTCGCCGCGCTTGCCGCTGGCGCGGAGGCCGCCGCGCCAGCGCTGCCAGCTGCCGATGCGCTCTGGCGAACCGATGCCGAAGGACGCTCGCTCGCCAGCGTCGTTCGCGCGGGCCTGATGCAGGTGCAGACGCCGCAAGCGTTCCCGCTGGAGCGGCTGCGCGCGGCCTATGCCGCAGCGCCGGCGGACGCGGTGTTCGACGACGATCTCGCTGTACTGCGCTCGGACGGCGGCGCCGCGGTGTTCGTCGCCGGGGATCGGCGGCTGATGAAGCTCACCTATGAGGAGGATTTGGCGATGCTCGAGCTTTTGATGGGGGGCGAGACTTGCGTCGGAACCGGTTTTGACGCGCATCGCTTCGGCCCCGGCGGACACGTGACGCTGTGCGGGGTGCGGATCGCGCATGAGCGCGGCCTCATCGGCCATTCCGACGCTGACGCCGGCTGGCACGCGCTGGTGGACGCAATTCTTGGCGCGCTCGGCGAGGGCGATATAGGCGCGCATTTCCCGCCCAGCGATCCCCGCTGGCGCGGCGCGGATTCAGCGGTCTTCCTGCGCCACGCTTGCGATCTCACCGCCGCCGCCGGCGCGCGCATCACCCACGTCGATATCACGCTTATTTGCGAGCAGCCCAAGCTCAGCCCGCACCGCGAAGCCATGCGCGCGCGCACCGCCGAGGTGCTGGGCATTGCACTGGCGCGCGTGAGCGTGAAGGCCACCACTACCGAAGGCATGGGCTTTGCCGGCCGCGGCGAAGGACTCGCCGCGCAAGCTGTGGCCACGCTGGATCGTCCGCGGCTTTAGTTATACTAACGGCCCTAAGCATTGGTCCGTCTCTGAACCCAAGGATTCCGTCATTCCGGATCCCGCTCCGCGCGTCCGGAATGACGGAGCTTGACATCATGGTCACGGGTCAAACCTTCGGGCCGTTGGTCTTACTCGGAATCATATTGAGTGAAACATCGATCCCAGCGATCCCCGGATGAATGCGCGTCACCGATAGCGAACCCTAGCGCGCCGCCCTTCGCCGGCATGCCTCCGTTTCCGGGGCCAGCACGCAATCTTCGCCGCCGCCGAGATTCTCCCAGAAGGCGCGGGCGATGTTGATGTAATCGTCCGACCAACTCGGGCCCGAAGGCGCGCGCAGCACTTGCCAGGGCGAGGCCAGCGGCAGTGTCGCCAGCACCACCGGCGAGCGCGCCAGCACCATGACGCTGGTGACGTTGCCCACCACCACGCCCTCCGCGTCCCTGATATCTTCTGGATTGACGCGGTAGAGCGTAGGCGCGTTCAGATCGCGCGCCACCCGCGCCGCCTCCGAGACCAGCGCCAGATTGCGGTTCGACAAGTGCAGCACGACGATCCCCTGCTCGTTGATCTTGGCAAGATAGAGCGCCACCGCTTCACGGGTCAGCAGATGCGCCGGTACCGCGTCGGAGGAAAACGCATCGACGACGATGACGTCGTAGGCGCCGTCCGGGGCGTGCGCGAGGCGAAGCCGGGCGTCGCCAAGCTCAAGGCGCGCATCGGGCTGGCACATTGGCACAAACGTGAAATCGCCGCCCGGACGCGCTGAGAGCCGCACCACCGCCGGATCGATTTCGTAGATGGTGAGCTCGTCCGCCGGCGAAGTGAGACACGCAGTCGATCCTGTGCCGAGCCCGATTAGCGCCAACGAGTTGTGTTCGCGCCTGGCGAGCCCGGCGAGCACCGCTTCGCCGAGCGAGGTGCGGGGATTGTAATAGGTGAGCGGGGTAGGGTCGCCGACGATCTGCGCCCCGTGCAGCGTGGTGCCATGTGAAAGCGTGCGCCGCTCCGCCGCCGGCCTGCCCTCTTGCGCCGGGAGCGGCGTGGCGCGCGTGCGCAGCACGCCGAAAAAGGTCCGCTCCTGGGTGATGATGCGGCTGCCGTTGGAATCGTCGAGGAACACCAATGCGAATGCGGCCAGCACGATGGAGGCCATCAGCGCCGGCCGGCCGCGATTGAAGACCTCGCCCTCGCGCAGTCGCACGCGGCGCTCGGCCGTGCCGAAGGCGAGTTCAAGCCGGCCGCCGTGGTTGACCTCGGCCACGGAGCCGTCGGCCAGCGCCTGCTGCTCAGGCCGCGCGACGACGCGCACACTAGGTGAGACCACCGGCGACTCGGGCACGGCAGACGGCCCTCGGAAGAGCAGAACCGCGAGCGCGGCGGCGAGACCGATGCCGACGCCCCACCAACGGGTGCGGTGCGAGCGGGGGGCCGTGCGAGCGAGTAGATCAGGATTGGGCCGCGCGGCGTCGGCCGGTTGCCATGCGGCGAGGGCGTCGAGCGCGGACCAGGCGCGGTCGAGGCGTTGCAGCGCGGCGCGGTGGCGGGGATCGGCGTGCAGCCATTGGAGAAACGTGTCCTGCTCGCCGGCGGTGAGACCGCGATCGCGGCGCGCGATCCATGCGCCGGCCTCGCCGGCAACGGAATCGTCGGGGGAAGGCGCAGGAAAGTGTTCGGGTGCAGCCATCGGGTCGGTTTCGTTTACGGCAGACCGAGGCGCGCGAGGTAGTCGGCGCAGCGGCGCACGCCCACGCCCACCTGCACCTCGACGGTGTGCTCGGCGATACCGAGCTGGCGCGCGATTTCCTTCTGGGGCAGGCCGTAGATTTTTTTCAACGTGAGAATCTGCCGGCAACGGTCGGGCAGCGACTGGATCGCCTCGGCGAGGAGCGCGAGTTCTTGGCGGCGGCTGACGGTTTCGGCGATGCCCGGCGCGTCGTCGGCGAAAGTGTCGCGGTCGAAATCTGCCAGCGCCTCCATCGGCACGATCTGCCGGCGGCGGAGCTGGTCGAGCGCGAGGTGGCGGGCGGTGGTGAAGAGCAGCGGCTTGACCGCGTGCTCGCGCAGCGGGTCGCGCGCGCGGAGCTGGAGCACGCGCGCGTAGGCTTCCTGCACCACGTCGTCGATGTCGCCGAGTGCGGGGAAGCGCCCGCGCAGCCACGCGCGCAGCGCCGCATCGTGCGGCTGCACGTGGGCGGAGAACCAGCG
>JANNQT010000128.1:0-30363 GCA_031400895.1 Alphaproteobacteria bacterium
GCTGGCGAAATTTCGCGTGGGTCTTGCGATCGCCAGGGCCTTGTCTGTTGTCGAGCCGTGGTCCGCGGATCGCCGCCGCGACCTGAGCGTGAGCCTGAACAAAATCGGCGACGTGCTGAGCGCGCAGAGCGATCTTCCCGGCGCGCTGGCGAACTATCGCGAGGGTCTTGCGATCCGAAGGGCCTTGGCGCTGGACGATCCCTCGAATGCGGAACGGGCGCGGGATGTTTCCATCTCACTGGAAAAGCTCGCCGGCATTGCAGGGTCGGGTGTGCGTTGGAGCGAGGTGGTGGCGTTCATGGAGGAGATGGACCGGCGCGGCCAGGTCACGCCGCGCGACCGGCACTTCCTGGACAGCTTCCGCGCCCGCGCCGCGGCGGAGGCGGGGCGATGATGAACTCGACGGGCGCGCGACTTTCGGTTAGGCTATGGTTATGAAGGAAATCGTCCTCGCGGATGCGCCTGCCTCGCTCGCCGACCTTGTCGCCGAGATCGAGCGCACCGGCGAGCCTATCGTGCTCACGCGCGACGGCCGCGCCGCCGCCCGGCTCGAGCCGGCGCGGACGCCGCCGTCCGCGCCCGCGCGCACCGCCGCCGTGCGTGATCTAGCCGCGTTGGGCGCTGAGATCGCCGCCGCCGGCGCGGAGGGCTGGCCGGCGACATGGGACGATCTAAAGTCCTGGGCCGAGGACGGGCGCGGCTGAGCCAGTGATCGTACTCGACGCCTCCGCGGCGCTGGCCTGGATTCTACCGGGGCAGAGCACATCGGCGGCGACGGCGCTGAGAGGCGCGGGCGAGGATTTTGTAGCGCCTGAAATTTTTGCGGTCGAAATTCGCAATGTCTTGCTGAAGGCGGAGCGCCGAAGACTGATAACGCCCGAGCAGGCCGACCGAGCGGTCGCGGGCTTTGACGGGCTGGTTACCTTGCTGGCGGGTGCGCATGACCTTGAACGCCTTTACGGATTGGCGCGCGAGGATACGCTGAGTTTGTTCGATGCGTTTTATCTCGATCTGGCCATCGCTCAGGCCGCCGAACTTGCGAGCCGGGATGGCCCGCTGCTTGCCAGCGCGCGCAAACGCGGCGTCGCGGTGCGCGATCTTCGCTGAGTTGGGGAGGGTTAGGTGACTTCCATTTTCCTTTCCTACAAGCGCGAGGACGAGGCGTTCGCTGGCCGGCTGGTGCGGGCGCTGGAGGGCGAGGGGCTGGCGGTGTGGTGGGACCGCGGCCTGCCGGGCGGGGAGGATTGGCGCGCCAATATCGAGCAGGCGCTCACCCAGGCCAAATGCGTGATCGTGTTGTGGACCGCCGCCAGCGTCGGGCCCGAGGGCGGCTTTGTGCGCGATGAAGCCGCGCGCGGGCGCGAGCGCGGATTGCTCGTGCCGATCCGCGCCGAGCGCGTTGCGCCGCCGCTCGGCTTCGGCGAAGTGCAGGCGGTCGATCTCGCGCACTGGCGCGGTTCGCGCGGCGACGCTTATTTCAAGGATCTGCTCGCTGGCGTGCGGGCCAAGCTCGAAGGCCGCCCCGCGCCCGCCGCCAAGGGCCCGGCGGCGCGGCTCTATCGCCGGCTCGCGGCGGGGGCGAGCTTGACCGCGGCGGTGGCGGCGTTGTGGGGCGTGGGCATGAACGCGCTCGGGGTGCAGGACCAGATCTGCCGGGCGGGCTTTCTCTCCGACACTTGCGGCGGTCTAGGCTTGGGGCATCGGCCGACGCGGGCCGAGCGGCTGGCCTGGCAAGCGCGTGCGCCCGGCGATTGCGCCGCGCTCAAAAACTTCGCCGAGCGCGACGGCTATTACCAAAGCGCCGCCGCCGACCGGCTGGCCGCCGCCACCTTGGTCCCGGGCGAGGCTTTCACCCCCGCTCCGCGCCAAGCGCTCGGCTATGTGCGCAGCGCGCCGCGGCCGCTCCCGACCGAGGCGGCCGCGCGCGAAGATGCGCTGGCGCGCGCCAATCAGGACGCGCTGCAAATCGCCTGCGCTCCGCGCGGCGAAAACGAACGCCTAGGCGGCGTCGAACTGGCCGAGCCGAAATACGATTGCCGCCGCGACCCGCGCGGGGGCCATGTCTGCGCGCTGGACTATGAGGCGCACTGCAGGATCGGCGTGCGCGCGATGGTGGAGCGCTGCGGCTGAGATGACGGCAGTCGGCAGGTCGGCAGTCGGCAGGTCGGCAGTCGGCAGTCGGCAGTCGGCAGTGATCGATTGGGTCCGCGGCCGTTCAACGCCGCGACAAAATCGACTGCCGACCTGCCGACCCTAGATCGGCATGCGCAATATTTCCTGATACGCCGCGATCACCTGGTCGCGCACCGCGATCACGGTTTGCAACTGCGTTTCCGCCGCGGCGATGGCGGTGACGACGGCGACGATGTCGCTCTGCCCGGCCGCGACCGAGAGCACCTGGTTTTCCGCGACAGTGGCGCTGGCGCCGGCCTGGCGGATCGCCTCCTGCACCAGGTTTCCGAAATCGACGCCCTCGCTGGCGTCGCCGGCAGCGCCCTGGGCGGCGCGCGCGGTCTGCTGATAGGCGCGCGCGGCCGAAACCGGATCGATGGCCATCTAATTATCTCCGCAGTAGATCTAGCGCCCGCGAGGTCATGGTGCGTGCGGCTTCGATCATGTTCAAATTGGCTTCGTAGGCGCGGGTGGCTTCGCGTAGATCCATCATTTCCACCAAAGTATCGACGTTAGGCAGGCGCACATAGCCGTCGGTGTCGGCGGCTGGGTGGCTGGGGTTATATTCCTCGCGGAATTCGCTCATGTCGTGGGTGGCGCCGGTGACGCGCACGCCCATGGCGCCGCTAGCGAGCGTGGTGGTTTCCATCAGCGGAATGCGCCGCCGGAACGGCTCTTCGTTGGGATTGGCGCCGGTGGAATTGGCGTTGGCGACGTTTTCGGCCGCGATCCGCATGCGCACGGTCTGAGCGCGCATGCCGGAGGCGGCGGCGGAGATGGCGGCCTGGATGTCGGTCATTTATCTATCTCCCCGGCGCGCGCAGCGCCATGCGCATCAGCTCCAGGCCCTTCTGGTAGAGCGCCAGACTGGTCTCGAACTGCATGCGGGTTTCGGCAGCGCGCGCCATCTGCTCTTCAAGCACCACGGCATTGCCGTCGATGGTGGTTTCGCTGTCGTCCTGGGTGACCACGCGCGTTTCCAACGCATTGCCGCCGGGGCCGAGATGGCTGGCATTGGTGCGCGCCATGGCGAGGTTGCGGCCGCCAGCGGTGGACGCCAGCATGCGCTCAAAGCCGCTGGTGTCGATGTCGCGCGGGCGGTAGCCCGGGGTCGAAGCGTTGGCGATGTTTTCGGCGACCAGCCGCTGGCGCTCGCTCAATTGGTCGAGCCGGGCGCGTAGGAGGCCGAAGAAAGGGGTGTTGGCGAGGTCCAATATTCCGACTCAGGGCTGCAGCTTTTGCCTAGTGGAACCGCTTATGGTTAAGCGCGGCTTAATTTCGGACGCGGATTTTAACCTCTCGTTTACCAAACCGGTCGAGCCATGGGCCCAACTCCAGAACGGGGGCGGGCGGTGGATTTATTTCAGTTTGCGAAAGTTCTGTTCGCGCTTGTCGCCACCTTGGCGCTGATCGCCGGCGTGGCGTGGGGCGCGCGCCGGCTCGGCATGGTGCGCGCGGGCGGGGTTTCCGAGCGCCGGCTGCAGGTTAGCGAAAGCCTGATGCTCGACCCGCGCCGGCGCCTGGTGATCGTGCGCTGCGACGGGCGCGAACACGTGCTGCTGCTCTCACCCATGGGCGACCGCATCGTCGCGCACATGGACGCCAAGGCGGAGTTGAACACGTGAGCGCTGCATCTTTCCACCCATCCCCGGATTGCGCGAAGCGCAAGTCCGGGGCCCATAAACACCGCGGTTCGCGCGTATGGGCCCCGGACTTCGCTTCGCGAATCCGGGGATGGGTGCTGATGGCGCTTGGCGTCGGTTTGCTGCTGATCCCCGGCGACGCGCTTGCCCAAGCCGCGCAGCCGACGCTCGACATCAATCTCGGCACCGGCGATGGACTGACCGCGCGCGTGTTGCAGCTCACCGCCTTGATCACGGTGCTGTCGCTGGCACCGTCGATCGTGATCATGACCACCAGCTTCGTACGCATCGTCGTGGTGTTGTCGCTGTTGCGCACCGCGCTCGGGCTGCAGCAGGCGCCGCCGAACGTGGTGATTGTGTCGCTGTCGCTGTTTCTCACCGCGTTCGTAATGCAGCCGGTGTGGGACGAGGCTTACCAGATGGGCATCGGCCCGGTGATGCGCGAGGAGATGCCGCTCGACGAAGCGTTTCCGCGCGTGGTCGAGCCGTTGAAAGTGTTCATGGCCGCGCATACGCGCGAGCCCGATCTGGCGCTGTTCATCGACATGGCTCGGCTCGAGACCCCGCCGGCCAGCGCGGCGGAAACGCCGCTGCGCATCCTCGCGCCAGCGTTCATGATCTCGGAATTGCGGCGCGCGTTCGAGATCGGCTTCATGCTGTTCGTGCCGTTCGTGATCATCGATCTGGTGGTGTCCTCGCTGCTGATGGCGATGGGGATGATGATGATGCCGCCGGTGACGGTGAGCTTGCCGTTCAAGCTGATCTTTTTCGTACTGGTGGACGGCTGGCGGCTGGTGGCGGGCTCGCTGATCGAGAGCTTCGCCTCCGGCCCGCCGCCGGGCGGTTAGGGCCGCGCTGCTTCAGACGCGCATTTTTCTCGTCCGGCATCGACGGAAGTGTGCGTCTTCACCTTGGAGGATTGGGATTGGAGTTTTTCGTGTTCGCGGCCGCGTTGGCGCTGGCGGGCTTGTTCGCCGGGTTCATCGGCGGCTTGTTCGGCATTGGCGGCGGCGTGGTGATCGTGCCGGCGCTTTACGCGGTGTTCAGCGCGCTGGGGGTGGAGGAAGCGGTGCGCATGCACGTGGCCGTGGGCACCTCGCTCTCGACCATAATCGCCACTTCGTGGCGTTCGCTCGATACCCACCGCAAGGCGGGCGCCGTGGACGGCGATATATTGAAGGCCTGGATCCCCTGGATCGCGCTCGGCGCCGTCCTTGGCGCGGGCGCGGCGGGCTTTGCCGACACCCGCTTGCTGCTGATCGTGTTCGGCGGCGGCTTGCTGCTGGTGGCCGCGCAGATGGGGCTCGCCGACCCGAACTGGCGGCTGGCCGAGCAGATGCCGGTTGGCGCCGCGCGGGCGGCGTGGGCGAGCGGCATCGGTGTGCTTTCCGCCATGATGGGGATTGGCGGCGGCGCGTTCGGGGTGACGTTGATGACGCTGTGCGGGCGTCCGATCCATCGCGCCGTCGCCACCGCCTCGGGCTTCGGCGCCGCCATCGCGTTGCCGGCGACTTTGGGCTTTATCATCGCCGGCTGGGGCCGCGATGGTTTGCCGCCGGGGTCGCTGGGTTTCGTCAGCGCGCCGGGCTTTGTGTTGCTGGCCGCGCTCACCGCGCTGACCGCGCCGATCGGCGCGCGGCTGGCGCACAAGCTGCCGCAACGCACGCTGAAGCGCGCCTTCGCATTGGTGCTGGCGCTGCTGGCGCTCAACATGCTGCGCGCGGCGTTCAGTTGAACAAGGGATAGGCCAGCGTAATCGCCACGATCAGTAGCGACCAGAACACCGCCCCCGCCAGCGCCATGCCGCGATCGTGCTTGAAGCGGTAAAAGCCGTAGCCCGCGCCCGACACCAACAATAGCGCCATGATCGCCCACACCAGGCCAGGCACGTCGAGGCCGCCGGGAAACAATTGTGGCTGGCTGTAGCCCAGCCAGGCCACCCCCAAGAGCGCGGCGACGATCAGGAGGCCCAAGGTGCGGTTCACGCGCACCCCGCCGCCAGCCGCTTGGGCAATTCGGCCATGATCGCGCGCCGGCGTGCTTCGTCGAGCCCGCCCCAGGCGGCGATCTCCTTCAGCGTGCGCCCACACCCCACGCAAAGCCCGGTGCGCCCATCGACGGCGCAGACATTGCGGCAGGGGGAGGAGGGCGGGGACATGGGCGGGGAAAGCATAAGCCTAGCCGGCTTCAGGCTTCAAACATCGAAAAACGATAAAACAGCATTGACATTCGATGTATTATATCGTATATCGATAATGTCTGCAGCGAGATGCATCCACGCCAAGGTCTGGCGGCATCCTCGGATTGGGCAGGCGGGCCCCGCGACCCGGATCGCGCCTTGGAGGAAGCCACAATGCGTTTTGCCCTAGCCGCCACCACCCTCGCCGCAATCGCCGCCGTCCCGCTCGCGCTGGCCGTGAACGATGCCCGCATGAGCGACCAGGAGTTTCTGACCTCGGTCCGCTGCGTTGCTTATGCTGACGCCGCCGGCGCGGGTGATCTCGCGGGAGTCAAAAACCAGCTCAACTGGGAAGCGCACAGACAGCCCGACGCGGTCGTGCTAGAGGCCTTGGCGGGCGCGCGCCAAGCCGCCGCCGCCGCGCGCGACGGGGCCGATCTGCCGGGCGGTTGCAAGGCGGGCGGAGCGTGAAGACCGGAGGGATTCGCATGCGTGTTCCAGCACTTGCCGCTCTGATCGCGTTCTGCGCCACGCCCGCTTTCGCCGCGGACAACACTAAGGCTTGCCAGCTGGACGAGACCCGCCGGCGCGAACCCGAGGCGGCCGCGTCGCAGCCGGCGCCCGCGCCCACACAGGCGGCCGCCGTGCCGCGCGAGGTCGTGGCGACGCCAGAGCGGTCCGAGCCGGCGCCGCGGCGCCGTAGCGGCAGGCGCATTCCCGACGCCGAGTTGATAGGCCCGCGCGGCGCTCTATAACCCACTCCAGACGCGATGTCCGCGCCTGGGCCTGCACCATGAATCTAGAATTCTCTCCAGAAGAAATCGCCTTCCGCGACGAAGTGCGCGCGTTTATCGACGCCAATTATCCCGCCCAGATCAAAGGCAAGGGCATGCGCGAGGATCTGTCCAAGGAGGACATGCGCGCCTGGCACAAGGTGCTTGGCAAGAAGGGCTGGTCGGCGCCGGCTTGGCCGGCCGAATACGGCGGCACGGGCTGGAGCGCGACGCAACGCTACATCTGGCTCGAGGAAAACGCGCGCGGGGAAACCATTCCGCCGTTGCCGTTTGGAATCGCCATGGTCGGGCCGGTGATCTACACCTTCGGCACGCCTGAGCAGAAACAGCGCTTTCTGCCGGGAATTCTCTCGGGCGAGGATTGGTGGTGCCAGGGCTATAGCGAGCCGGGCGCGGGCTCCGATCTCGCCAGCCTGAAAACCAAAGCCGTGCGTGAAGGCGATTTCTATATCGTCAACGGCCAGAAGACCTGGACCACGCTCGCCCAGTACGCCGATTGGGGCTTCTTCCTCTGCCGCACTGATTCCAGCGCCAAGGCGCAGGAGGGAATCTCGTTCCTGCTGATCGACATGAAGTCGCCGGGCGTTAGCGTGCGGCCTATCAAATTGCTCGATGGTGGACACGAAGTGAACGATGTTTTTCTCGACAACGTGAAAGTTCCCGTCGATCAGCGCATCCATGAGGAAAACAAGGGCTGGACCTGCGCCAAATTCTTGCTCGCGCACGAGCGCGCCGGCATCGCTGGCGTGGCGCGCTCCAAGCGTAACGTGGAAAAGCTGAAAGCCATCGCCAAGGCCGAGATCGGCGACGATGGCGCGCCCCTCAGCGAGGACGAGGATTTCCGCCGCAAGCTGGCGCAGCTCGAGATCGATCTCTCGGCGCTGGAAATGACCGAGCTGCGCGTGCTGGCGCGCGAAAGCGCGGGCAAGGGGCCGGGGCCAGAAAGCTCGCTGCTCAAAATCCGCGGCACTGAGATCCAGCAACGGCTGACCGAGCTCACTTTGGAGGCCGTCGGCAATTACGCCCAGCCCTACACGCGCGAACTGGGCGAAGGCAATGAATTCGCCATCGGCCCTGATTATTCGCGCAGCGCAGCCCCGATCTATTTCAACTGGCGCAAAGCCTCGATCTATGGCGGCTCCAACGAAATCCAGCGCAACATCATCGCGAAAATGGTGCTCGGGCTGTGACGCCATGATGATGGCGCCGCGCGGAAAAAAGGTGTAATTTAGGCTCATGGCTGACGACTTGCGCCCCAACGTCCCGACCCGGGAAGCAAAGGACCTGCCGCCGCGCGAGAAGCGGCTCACCGTCGCCGAGTTCGAGCGCATGGGCGAACTCGGCCTACTCAACGAGCCAGGCAGGCACGAACTTTGGGATGGGAGGATCATGATGGCGCCGCCAGCTGGCCCAAGGCACATGGACTGCGAACGGCGTATCGTGGAGGCGTTTTATGACGCCCTTACCGCCGCTGGATTGCGAAAGCAGTTCGGGGTGCAAACCGGCGGCGGGGTCAAGATCGGCGAACACAATCTCCGCGGTCCGGACGTGATGATTGTTCGACTGCCGTTCGATACCGAAAACCTGCTGACCGGCGAAGGCGTCGCGCTAGTGATCGAAGTGGCGCATTCCTCGCTGCCCGACGATCTCAGCGAAAAGCGCGGCAAATACGCCGGCGCCGGCATCGCCGAATATTGGGTGGTCGATGTCGAGAACCGACTGCTACACCCGTTCCGGCATCCCAAGGCCGGCGATTATCCCGCGTGCGAGCCGCTGGCGGCGGGCGCCGTGATCTCGCCGCTGTTTGCGCCCGAACTTAGTTTTGAGATCGCTGCTTTGGTTTAAGCTTGACCTCGCGCGCCACACGATCAAGGCTGCCTCTTGACCAAACTGACAGTGGGAGGAAGGGATGGCTGTTCTTGTTCAAGTTCTCGGATGGCTTGCATTTTTGGCCGGCGGAATTGGTATTTTCTATGGCGCCACGAATGAGTACGGCATGACTAGTTCACCGTCGATGATCGCTTACGGGGTCGGTGTATTACTGATCTTGAACGGTGCCATGCTCTGCGTGTTTGGCGAGATCGGTGTCGATATTCGCAAAATGCGGGAAGTCGCGGAACGCTGATCGGGTTGCACACAGGAGCGCGGATGAATTTCGACTATTCCGACGAACAGAACATGCTCCGCGACTCGATCGCGAAATGGGCGGCAGGCCAGTATGATTTCGACAAGCGCCGGGCCGCGCTCGCCAGCGAGGAGGGCTGGAAGACCAATTGGGCGAGCTTCGCCGAGCAAGGGCTGCTGGCCGCGCCCTTGCCGGAGGCTTATGGCGGCTTGGGCGGCGGCGCGCTCGATGTCGCGGTCGTCGCCGAGGAGTTCGGCAAGGCGCTGGTGGTGGAGCCTTATGTGCCAACCGTGGTGATTGGCGCGGGCGCGCTCCAATATGCGGGCAGCGAAGTGCAGAAGCAGGAGCATCTGAGCGCCATTGCTTCGGGCGAGCGCGTCATCGCTTTCGCGCAAGCCGAGCCTAAGAGCCGCTGGTCGCTCCATGATCTGAGCACGACCGCGAAGAAGGACGGCGCCGGCTATGTGCTGAACGGCCACAAGGCGGTGGCGATCGGCGCACCCCAAGCCGATCATCTGCTGGTCACCGCGCGCACTGGCGGGGGCCAACGCGAGGCCAAGGGCGTGTCGCTGTTCCTAGTGCCGAAAAGCGCGAAGGGCGTGTCCACCCGCGACTATCCCACCATGGATGGAACTCGCGCTTCGGAGTTGTATCTGGAAAACGTCGTGCTCGGCGCTGACGCTTTGATCGGGGACGCTGGCGGCGCGCTGGCGCTGGTTGAGCTTCTGGTCGATGAGGCCAATTCCGCTTACGCCCACGAAGCCGTCGGCTGCATGCGGATGATGACTTCGCTGACCCAGGAATACGCCAAGCAGCGCAAACAATTCGGCCGCGCCATCGCCGATTTCCAGGTGATCCAGCACCGCCTGGTCGATATGTTCATGGCCACCGAGGAGAGCGTCTCGATGGCGCTGTTGGCCACGCTCAAACTCGCCGACAGCGCCGCGGAGCGCGCCAAGGCGGTGTCGGCCGCGAAAGTCTCGATCGGCCGCGCCGCGCGTTTCGTCGGCCAAGCCGCGGTGCAAACCCATGGCGGCATGGGCGTCACCGACGAAATGCGCGTCGGGCATTATTTCAAGCGCGTGACCATGCTCGATGCGACCTTCGGCAATGTCGATTATCATCTGAAGCGCTACGCGGCGCTGAGCGCGAAAGCGGCGTAACGCGGATGCTGGCTTCCAGCCGGCAGAGAAAAATGCCGGCAGGAAGCCGGCGGTCCGACGATCGCCAGGTCCGAATCCGGCGAGACGCGCGCCGCGAAACGCGTCATATTCCCCCCATGCTCGACCCCGCCATCTGCCATGCCGCGTGCGACGCCAAGGATCGCCGGTTCGATGGGCGGTTTTATATCGGCGTGACTTCGACCGGGATTTATTGCCGCTGCATTTGTCCCGCGCGGCGGGTTATGCGCGTCAACCGCACGTTCTGGCCTTCGGCGGCGGCGGCGGAGGGGGCGGGGTTTCGCCCCTGCCTGATCTGCCGGCCCGAGCGCGCGCCGGGCCTTGCGCCGATTGACGCGCCGGCGCGGCTGGCGGCGGCGGCTTACGCGCGCATCGAAGCGGGCGCGCTGGAGGAGCAGGGGCTGGAAGCGCTGGCGGGCGAGCTCGGCGTTACTTCCCGCCATCTGCGCCGGGTGATGAACGCCCAGTTCGGCGCAAGCCCGATCCAGATCGCGCAGACCGGGCGGCTGTTGTCGGCGCGGCGGCTGCTCAACGAAACCGGGCTTGGCGTCACCGAGATAGCGTTTGCGTCTGGCTTCCGCTCGTTGCGGCGCTTCAACGCCACCATGAAGGAGCGCTATGGCGCCCCACCTTCGAAAATGCGCGGGCGCAAGGCGATCGCGCGCGGGGAAACCTTCACGGTCAGTCTGTCGCCGCGCGGCGATTACAATTTCGCGCCGATGCTGGATTTCTATCGCCTGCGCGCGCTTGCCGGAATCGAGCGCTGCGACAAGCGCTCGTATGTGCGGGTGCTGAAGCTGGGCGAGGCGCTGGGCTGGATTGAAGTGGGCCAACAAAACGAAAAGGGGGGGCCGAAGGGGCTGATGCTGACGCTGACGCTGTCGGAAAATCTCGCGCCGCAGCTGCGCCCGCTGGTGGCCCAAGTGCGCGGCGCTTTCAATCTCGACGCCGAGATGAGCGCGGTGGATGGGGTGCTCGCGAGCGACCCGGAACTGAAGCACGACGTCAGGCGCGAGCCGGGCGTGCGCGTGCCCGGCATGCTCGATGGCTTCGAATGCGCGATCCGCGCGGTGCTGGGCCAGCAAGTGACGGTCGCCGGCGCGCGCACGCTGACGGAGCGGCTGGTGGCGAAGTTTGGCGTTGTGTTCCCGCTCCCTGCAAGGGAGATGTTGTACGCCTTCCCGGACGCGAACCGGCTGGCCGGCGCCGGCGTCGCGGCCATCGCCGCCATCGGTTTGCCGCGCAAGCGCGCGGAGACGCTGCACGCGCTCGCAATTGCGTCGAGCGAAGGAAAACTGCCGCTGGCGCGCGGAGCGATTGCGGCGGGGCGGGAGGGGCTGGCGGCGATACCGGGCATCGGTCCGTGGACCATCGAATATGTGGCGATGCGCGCGCTCGGCGATCCCGATGCTTATCCCGCCACCGACATCGCGCTGGTCAATGCACTCGGCCGCAAGGGCGAGACGCTCGATCAACTCAAACCCTGGCGCGCCTATGCGGCCATTCGTCTGTGGCGGCGCGGCGCAAGCAAAGGCGCACGCAAATGATCTCCTGCATTCATGACACTCCGGTCGGACCGCTGACGCTGCACTCCGATGGCGCGGCGTTAACTGGGCTCGAGTTCGACCAGCCCAAGTATTCGTTGCCGCCCTCGCCGCGCGGTGAGGACCGCGTGCTGGCGCGGGCGCGGCGCGAACTGGATCAGTATTTTGCCGGCAAGCGCAAAGCCTTCGACATCGCCCTGGCGCCGCGCGGGACTTCGTTTCAGCAGCGCGTGTGGATGGCGTTGCGTGCGATCCCGTTTGGCGAGACCCGCACTTACGGCCAACAGGCCGCCCTCATCGGTTCGCCCAAGGCGTTTCGCGCGGTTGGGCTCGCCAACGGCAAAAATCCCATCGCCATCATCGTTCCCTGCCACCGCGTCATCGGCGCGGACGGCAGCTTGACCGGTTTCGGCGGCGGCATCGAGCGCAAGCAATTGCTGCTGCAGCTGGAGCAGCGCGCGGCCGACCGCCTCCAGGAGAAGTGTGTGCGGTTTTCCGGCCGGGAAGCGGTGTAATACCAACGACGCGAAGGTTTGACCCGTGACCATGATGTCAACCTCCGTCATTCCGGACGCGCGGAGCGCGATCCGGAATCCAGGGGCACAGCCCGCGTTCGTTGCTCCTGGATTCCGGGTTCTCGCTTCGCGAGCCCCGGAATAGCGGAATCCTTGGGTTCAGAGACGGATCAATGCTTAGGGCCGTTCGTCTAACGCAAGATTCTGAGTATTTCCCAGCCCATTTGTTGAATCGATCGTGTTGGGAAATGCTCTGGGCCGCGGGCGCTGATCATTACAAAGCCTCAACGGTAATTGGCCGTCGCAAAGCGGCGGGCGGGCGTGCTAAAGCCCCCGCTTGGGACCATCCTGGAGACGACTTGATGCGAAAGCTAATGGCGGTGTGCGCTTGCGCGCTGGCGTTTGCCGCGCCGACCCCGGCGCCGGCGCAGACGCAAGCCGGTTGGACGTATGCCTATGCCGATGGCGTCGCCACCGCCACCGAGCGCGACGCGCGCGGTCGCCCCACCGCCACGATCACGTGCCGTCCGCCCACCGGCGACATCGTGCTCAGTGATTTCACGCTGGCGCGGGCCGGGCGGCGGGCGACAGTGTCGGCGGTGTCGATTGGCGTGATCAGCGTGAACGTGCCGAGCCGGGTCGAGGGCCGCGGCCGCAACCGGGCGCTGACCATCAATCTGCCGCAGCGCCCGCCGATCCTGGCGGCGATGCAGCCCAATGATCAGCTCTCGGTCACGGTCAACAACCAGACCCGCACCTTCAGCGAAGGCGCCCCCGCCAAGATGCGCGAAGTCGCCTACGCCTGCTGGGGCAGCTAAGGCCAGTTCCAAGCAAAGTTGAATTACCCACTCACCCATTCCCGGATCAATGCGCAGCCATTCAGTCCGGGGGGTGTTTCAAGCTCAGGCTAACGCGCGCCGCGCACTGCGCGCCAGACCGGCCCGCTGCTGACAATTCCCGGCGCGAAATTTACCGCGATGGCAAGCGTGAAGGCGGCGGCGCCGGCAAATCCGCTGACCCAGTCGGCGCCGCCGGCGGCAGTGCGCGCTTTCAGCACTTCGACACTGAGCGCGGCGGCCGCCAGCAACGCCGCGCCGGCCAAGGAGACGCGCGCGGAGAAATCTTGCTTGCGCGTCCGCCAGAAACTCCAGTGCGCGGCAAGCAAGGCGGCGAGCGCGACGACGCTTGGGGTGCTAAACGCGGCCAACGCCAACAGCGGTTCGCTGGCATAGGCATAGAGCCACAGCGCAGCGAGGGCGACCGCCGTGGCCAGGGCCGCGAGCCATAGCGCGGCTGATGCGGCTTTGCGCACACCGCCGGCCTTAGCGCCGATGGCCAGCCCGCCGAGCAGCCAGACGCAAGCATGCGCGGCGGCTTCAGCGGCGCCGATGGGCGCGAGCAGCGGCGCGCCGAACGAAAACACCAGCCGCAGCGCCAGCGCCGCGCCAGCTAGCGCCAAGGCAAAGCTCGCGAACGCGAACAGCCCGGCGCTGATGTCGCGTTCGCTGCGTCGTGCAAGCGCCGCGCTAGCGGCGGCAAGCGCGGCGGGCAGGGCAAAGCCGAGCCCGAGGCTCGCCCAGCCCGGCGCGGTCTCCGCTAACACAAGCGCGCCGGTGAGGCCCGCGAACAGCAAACTCAGCGCGGCGCTGACCAACGCCAGGCCCGGCCACGCCGCGTGCGGATGGGTCAGGTCGAGCGCCAGCAGCGCAAGCGCCGCCGCCATCAGCGTTAGCGCCGTCAACGGCGGGGCGAGGTTGAGGGCAAGCGCGGCGAACAGCGCGACGAAAGCGCCGAGCGCCAACATCCACAGCGTCAGCCCCAGCGCCTTGAGTCCGCGTTCGCGCCGCGCCGCCGCCACGGCGATCAGGCCGACGAGCGCCAAGGCCAGCGCCAGGAAAGCGCCGCCGGCGGCGAGCGCATCGGCCAGACCGTGACGCGCGGCGTGCAGCGCGGCGATCGCCGCCAGAGGCGCGAGCGCGCCGGCGCCGGCGATGGCCGCGCCGCGCGCGCCCAATTGCGGCGCGCGGACGATGGCGATGGCCAGGAACAGCGCGCCCGACCAGGTCGCCGCCGGCGTGAACCAGAACGCCGCCGCCGGTTGTCCGCTCAACACGAACAATCCCGCCAGCGCGGCGACGAATGCGCCGTGGTGGAAAAATTCAAGCCGCAACGCGCTGGCGCCCAGCAGGGCCGCGCCCATTACGATTGCGCCGTAGGCAAAGCCGGGCGCGCCAACCATGCCGCTCTGCGCGCCGAGCGCCAGCAGGCTTAAGCTCATCGCCGCCGCCAGCGCCGCGCCCGGTCCGGCGCGGCCCAAGCGCGCTTCGATCAATCCGCCGAGCGCGGCCAGCGCGGCGCAAGCTGCGGTGGCGATCGGATGCGCCGGCGCGGCGGCGAACGCGAACCCGGCCAATGCCCAGGCGCTCGCGGTCAGCACGCCGGGCCAGGCGGCGTCGCGCCAAGAGGGGTTGAGCGCCGCCAGCAGCATCACCGCGCCCAGCACCATTCCGGCGCCGGTCATGGCGATCGCCGGCGCGCCAGCGAGCAGGCCGAACGCCGGCGCGAAGGCGACAAACGTCAGCACGAAGCCGCGCACGGTTTCCGATGGCGGCGCGGCGGTCTTGCGCCACGCGCGCGCGGCCCGCGCCAGAGGTGGGTCGGTAGCGACAATCGCGGGCCTGGAAGCAGACGCGCCGACCGCCACCAGTTTGGCGCGCGCGCCGCCTTGGCGCTGCGCCAACGCCTGGCGGAGTTCACCCACTTCCTGCCGCAAGGCGCCCATGCGCCGCCACAACAGCGTGAAGCCGGCGCCTAGGATCAGGGTCTGAAGCGCGAACAAGAGCAGGATTTGCATGGCGGTTTCCTACCCGGACTCGCCGGCCGGGGCATGCGCAAAACCGGACAGCACCCATCCCCAGCGCCAGGCCGGCAGCGGCCCCTTGAATTCACATCGAAATCTGGCGCAGATGCGGCGCTTGGCGCGGGCCGCAAAATCATTATCAAGATGTAACAGGGGCGCCGGCATCGCATCGGCCCTCAAAAGGGAGCGCCGGGGTGACTTATTCCATCGAGAACGCCCGCAGCCTGGGGGCGATTCTCGCCATTCTGCTGCTTTGCTGGCTGCTTTCGGAGAACAAGAAGCGGTTCCCGTTCTTACTCACCATCGGCGCGCTGTCGGTGCAGGCGGGGCTGGTGCTGGCGCTGTTTGCGCTGCCCAATTCAAAGGCGGTGCTGCAAGCGGTGGGCGGCGTCGTCGGCGGTCTCGCCAGCGCCACCGACATGGGCACGCAATTCGTGTTCGGCTATCTGGGCGGGGGCGATCCGCCCTATGCGGCGCTATCGCCAGAGGCGCAGCAACCGTTCCTGTTCGGCTTTCGCGTACTGCCGCTGATCCTGGTGATTTCGGCGCTGTCGGCGCTGCTCTGGCATTGGAAAATTCTGAAATGGATCACCATGGGTTTCGGCTTTCTGTTCCAGCGCACCATGGGGCTGACCGGCCCCTCGGCGCTGGCGGTGGCGGCGAACATCTTCATGGGCATGGTCGAGAGCCCGATCGTGATCCGCGCTTATCTCGAGCGACTGACGCGTTCGGAATTGTTCCTGATGATGGTGGTGGGGCTGGCCACGGTGGCGGGTTCGACCATGGTGGCTTATGTCTCCATCCTTGACCCCGAGGGCCCGGCCCAGGCGTTCGAGAACGTGGCCGGTCACGTGCTGATGGCCTCGATCATCTCCGCGCCGGCGGGCATCCTGCTGGCGCGGATCATGATCCCGGAGGACAAGGTCGGCGCTCATCTCGAACCCGGCGCCGAGCTCAAATACCAGAGCTCGATGGATGCGGTGACGCGCGGCGTGCAGGACGGGGTGATGGTGGCGGTCAACGTCGCCGCTTTCCTGATCGTGTTCGTCGCCTTCGTTTGGATCGTCAACAACATGCTGGCGCTGGCCGGACCGATCGACGGCGAGTTGCTCACGCTGCAGCGGATTTTCGGCTATGTGTTTGCGCCGGTGGCCTACATGATCGGCGTACCCTGGGAGCAGGCGCAGGCAGCCGGCGGCATCTTGGGCCAGAAGCTCTTCCTCACCGAATTCATCGCCTTCATCGAGCTTGGCAAGCTGCCGCCGGAGGCGCTGGACGAGCGCTCCACCATGATCGTCACCTATGCGATCTGCGGCTTCGCCAATGTCGCCTCGATCGGCATCATGACCGGGGGCATGACCGTGCTGATGCCCTCTCGGCGCGATGAGATTTTCTCGCTGGCGTGGAAATCGCTGATCCCGGGCTTCCTGGCGACCTTGATGGCGGCTTCGGTGGTGGCGGCGATGCCGGCGAATTTGTTCGCGAGCAATCCATGAAACTCTATTCCGCGCCGTACGCGCCCAATCCGCGCCGCGTCGCTATGTTCATCGCCGAGAAGGGGATCGCCGGCATCGAAATGGTGCAGATGAATTTGGTCGAGGGCGAGCATCGCGAGCCGGCGTTCCGCGCCAAGAGCCCGCTGGCGCAAGTGCCGACGCTGGAGCTCGACGATGGCCGCACGCTGACCGAGAGCCGCGCCATCTGTCTCTATCTGGAAGCGCTCCATCCCGAGCCCAATCTTCTGGGCGTGGACGCGTTCGAGCGCGCCTCGATTGAAATGTGGGACCGCCGCGCCGAACTCATGTTCGCGATGCCGCTGATGCTGTGGGTGCGCCATGGCTCGCCGTTGCTGGCGGCGGTGGAGAAGAACCAGAATTCTGAAGTCGCCAAATGGCACCAGGCCCAAGCCATGCGCATGGCCAAATGGCTCGACAGCGAACTGGCGGGTCGCCCCTGGATCGCCGGCGAGCGCTTCACCAATGCCGACATCACCGCCGCCTGCGGAATCGATTTCGCCAAGATGGTGAAATGGCGCCCGGGCGAGGATTTGCCGCATCTCAAGCGCTGGCGCGAAGCCATCGCCGAACGCCCCGCCGGAAAAGTTCCCGCTTAGCCGCGCTTGTTCACGGCATGCGATTTCTCCTCGATCCAGTCCATGGCGGCGATGGCCACGCCCGAAAGCACGAAAGTGGCGTGGATGGCTATGTACCACGCGACATCTTCGCGATATTCGTCGAGGTTCATGAAAATCTTCAGCAGATGGATGCCGGAGATCGCCACGATCGAGCCGATCAGCTTGATCTTGAGGCCAGCGAAATCGATCATGCCCAACCATTCGGGGCGGTCGTGATCGCTTTGGGCGCGCTCCATCTTGGAGACGAAATTCTCATAGCCCGAGAACAAGACGATCAGCACCAGATTGCCGGCGAGTGAAAGGTCAACCAACGTGAGCACCAGCAGGATGATGGCGGTCTCGTCCATGTTGAGGATTTGCGGCGCCTGCAGCACCAGTTCGCGGAAGAACGTCACGATCAGGATGGCGAGCGCGGCGATCAGGCCGAGATAGACCGGCGCCATCAGCCAGCGGCTCAGATAGATCACCGTCTCGATCCCTCGTTCGAGGGCGTTGGCGCTGCTCGGCGGACGTTGCGGATTAGGGTTCATGGTGCTTGGGACTCCAACATCCCTGTCTAGCAAAGCCTACCGCCGTGCCAATCGCGCTCGCAAAAACGGCGAATCGACCGCATTTCCGGTCGCTGCTACGCTGCGTCAGGGCTTGCCGAGACGGGCGGCAACGCCGAAATTCGTCGTGGAACGCAAGAACGGGGAGTGAGAATGTACGAGAACGGAATGATCGCGCCGGTGGTGGCGCTGCTGGCCTGGTCCTTCATCGTCCTGATCTGGCTTTACGCCACCCGCATCCCGGCCATGCGCCAGGCTGGGGTCAAGCCCGACGATCCGCGTGGCAAGGCCGCGCTTGAGCTCTTGCCGGCGCGTGCCCGCAATGTCGCCGCCAATTACAATCACCTGATGGAACAGCCGACTTTGTTTTACGCGGTGTGCTTCGCGTTGGAATTGCTGCTGCAGCCGGGCGAGAGCCAGCATCCGATCAATATCGGCCTCGCCTGGACCTATGTGAGTCTGCGCGTGCTGCATACTCTGGTCCAGGGCATTTCCAATTTCGTGCCGTTGCGGTTCTTGGTGTTTTCGCTTGCGAGCCTAGCGCTGGCGGCGCTGATCTTCCACGCCGCCGTGGCGACCGGCATGGTGGCGATCCAACTGCCGCATTAGCGCTGCGTCGGAGCGCCGGCTTCCAGCCGGCATGCGGAGATTCAACCTGCACGGGCCTGCGTGATTGCAGGCGCCGTATGCCGGCTGGAAGCCGGCGGTCTGATTGTTATTCCCGCACCCGCCCCTGTGCATCCATGGCCGCGATCCAATCGCGCACCAGCGCCGCGCCGCGCGGGTCCACGCGTTGACGGCCGAGTTCGGGCATCATCACGCCGGGATCGTCGCTTTGCATGCGGTGCAGTAGGATCGAGCGCTCGGGGTGGCCGGGCTCGATGGCGAAAGCGTAGCCGCCGGAAGCCCGCCCCGCCGCCACCGGGCGCTTGCCCACGCCCCAGAGCGCGGGATCGCCTTGCGACCAGGAGAGATCGAGGCCCGATGTGTGCGCGGGACCGATGGAATTGTGGCAATGCGCGCAATTCACATCGAGATAGGTGCGGGCGCGGGCGTCGAGCGAGCCGGTTGTGGGATCGTACGCCACTGGCGCGCGCGGCGCATCGGCGCCGCGCGGCGCCCCGTAGAGGCGGCCGTGATCGCTCCAATCGTCCAATTGATTGATCAGCGTTTCCCGCGGCCCCGGAGGTCCGTCGGCCCTGAGGATGAGCAGGTCGTCTGCGATGTTGAGATTGCGCGCGGTGGGGCCGATGGGCATGAGCTGGCCGGCGCGGTCGTGGCAGCCGCGGCATTGGTTCTCGTTCGGCACGTCCCAGTCGAAATTGATCGCAGCGCCGTCGGAATCGATGAAGCTGACCGGAAGGTCGGGGCCGGAGCGGGCAAGCCGCGCCTCGGTCTGCGCCTCGTTCCAGACATAGACCCGCGCTATCCAGCCGGTTCGGTCGCGGATCAGCAGGCGCGTCTCCAGGAAGCGCAGATTTTCCGTGGGGCGGGCCATGTCGGCGGCGAAGGCGAAGGTCTTGATTAGCACCGCGCCGATGGGAAACTCGAACACGCCTGCCTCGCGATAATGTGCGTGCGCGTTCTCGGGCATGAACAGGTAGCGGAACTTGAGTGCGCCATCGGACCAGAGCGGGGTGTTGAGATCGTAGGGTGTGACGCGATCGTTAGGCTCGCGCGCGCCATCGTCGCGGAAGAAGCCGTAGTCGGAAAGCAATTCCGGCGCGCGCACGGCGGCGATGGCGCCCTGGTTCACCGGCGCCGGCCCGCTTTGCGCGGCGGCGGCGGTGAACAGCAGCGCGGCTAGGGCGATGGAGAATAAAACGCGGCGCATTTCACTCCCGGATCCTCACTTGCTCCGGCTCGGTCAGCGACAACAGCGGCGGAAAGCTTGGATCGGGCGCGGCTTCGCTCAGCGGCGCGCCGGCGACGGGAACACCCAGCGACAGGAACGAACCTTGCCCGCCCCGCGTCGAGCGATTGTCGCGCACGACGATGCGCACGCTTTCGCTGCGCGCGATTCCGCCGACCGAATAGAGCGTCGCCCCGTCCCACAGCACGTCTGGGAACCGCACCCCCATTTGCGCCAGCCCCGCCAGTTCGCCGGCTGGCGAAAAGCCAGTGTTGCCGAAGCGATTGTCGCGGATCATGACGTTGCGCGGCAGCGGGTTGTAGTTCGCGTCCTGGAATTCGTTGCGGTAGGAAGTGATCAGCACGTTGGTGGTGCCGTTGTCGGCGATGTCATTGTCGAACACGTGCACGTCGCGCGTGCTCATGATCAGCACGCCGGTGCCGGCAGGCACGCTGGCGACGATACTGCCGGCGGGCGCGAAGTTCGGGGTATTGTTGGCGGAGATGGTGTTGTCGAACACCCGCACCGAGTGCCCGCCACGTTGCGGTAGGGCGGGCAGGTCGAACACCAGGATGCCGCCGGTATTGCGGGTTGCGGTGTTGCCGAAAACGTCGGCGTTATGGCTGTTCTCGATCTCAATGCCGGCGACGTTCAGCTCCGCCAGGTTGTCGCGGACGATGATGTTGCGCGACTGGCCGACATAGATGCCGGCGTCGGAGGCGCCCCGGGCGATCGAGTCGCGGATCAGCACGTTGGTGCAATTGACCGGATAGAGCCCATAGGCGCCGTTGGCCGGATTAGGTCCGCGGGTCCATTCCGCGCGCACGCCGCGGAAGGTAATGCCCTGGCAGTCGCGCACCTTGATGGCGTCGCCGCGGGCGTTCTCGACCGCGAAGTCGCGCAGCACCACGCCATCGGCGGTGACCAGCAGCCCCTCGGCGCCGCGGCGCTGGTTGGTGAAAGAAAGGATGGAGCGGCCCTCGCCTTCGCCGCGGATGGTGACGCGGTCGATCGCCAGCGACAGGCCGCCGGTCAGTTCAAAGCGCCCGCGCGCCAGGCGCACGGTGTCGCCGGGGCGGGCTTCGATCAAAGCCGTCTGCAGCGCCTGTTCCGCGTTGGCCCCGGGGCGGATGCGCCAAGTGCGGGCGTCGGCCTCGTCCGCCAACACAAGCGTCGCGGCAAGCGCGGCGATCAGGATTTTCATACCCACCTCCAAGATTTGCAGGCCAACATCACGCCCCAATCGCCGACTGTAAAGGCGCCGGAGGCGCTTGCTCCTCCTCTCCACCCGAAGTGGCCGCCGCTGCCCCCCGCAAGGGGAGGGGGAACGCGCCTGCCGCCGGCATATCAATACAGCAAGTACCCGCGCCGTTCCTCGCCCCATGCCGCTTCGTCCGGCTGCGTCAGCGCATCGAGGTCGGCCGGCGTGGCGCTTGGGTCATCCACCCATTCGCGCAAGGCCGGGCCGCCATTGATGACGTCGATGGCGAGCTTGCCAATTTCGTATTCGTAGGGAAAATCGCGCCATAGATCGTAAGCGGGATAAAGTTGCCGGATCGCCTTGAACGCCAGCGCCTGCAGCCGCCATGGCTGGAACGCGGAATGATCGTAACTCCCGTCCTCGACGTGGATCTGCACGCCGTTGCACAAGTTCTTGGCGTGCTTGTGAAACGTGGGCTCGAACCAGCACTCGCGCAGCCGGCAGCCTTCGAGCCAGTTGGGCGCGAGCGCGTGCATTGCCGCGAGCACGCGCTTGGCGTCGAGGTCTGGCGCGCCGAACAGCTCCAGCGGCCGGGTGGTGCCGCGTCCTTCCGAAAGCGTGGTCCCCTCCAGCATCACCGTGCCGGCGTACGCGCGCGCCATCCACAGATTGGCCGCGTTGGGGCTGGGATTGACCCAGGCGCGCTCGCCCAAGGGCCAGCCAAAGCCGGGCGCGGCGTCGGGCGCATAGCCTTCCATCGCGATCACGTGATAGGCCACATCGAGCTTGAAATGGGCGATGAAGTACGCGCCCAATTCGCCCAAAGTCAGCCCGTGGCGCATCGGGATCGGCCCCGCCCCGACGAAGCTCTCCCAGCCTGGGCGCAAAATTAGGCCCTCGATCGGGCGCCCGGCGGGATTGGGCCGGTCCAGCACCCAAACCTCCTTGCCGTGGGCGGCGCAGGCTTCGAGCGCATAAAGCAGCGTGGTGATGAAAGTGTAGATGCGGCAGCCCAGATCCTGCAGATCGACCAGCAGCACGTCGAACGTGCCCATGGCTTGGCCGCTGGGCCGGCGCGCTTCGCCGTAAAGCGAAAACACCGGCACGGAATGGACCGGATCGGTGTAGTCGGCGGTTTCGATCATGTTGTCTTGCTTGTCGCCGCGCATGCCGTGTTGCGGGCCGAACGCGGCGCTGATGCGCACATCGCCGCAAGCCGCCAGCGCATCGAGCGCATGGGTGAGATCGGCGGTAACGGACGCGGGATGGGCCAACAGCGCGACGCGCTTGCCCGCCAGCGGCGTCCGCAAAGCCGCGTCGCCGATGATACGATCGATGCCGAATTTCATGGGCGCGTCCTAGAGGGATTCCAGCATCGGCGCCAGCTTACCCCTCGAACGGCGCGAGCAGCGGTATGGTCCGGCGACCATCGCGACGGTAGATGAGAAAATCGCGGTCGATGGTCAGAACCGTGCAGTCCGGATAAATCTCGGACATCCGCACCAGGCAAGCGTCAGCGAACGAAACGCCAGTATCCCTGTAGCGGCGCATCAAGCGCCGCACCGGCTCTATCTCGGCGGCGAGCGAGAATTCGACCCGCATGGCGCCGCGCGCAACAAAGTCAAGCGGCAGTGTCGGGTTGAGTCCCCTGGAAATCAACAGAAAGCAGGTCTCGCTCAAGACCGCCTCACAGGTCAGAAGAGGCGGCTTCAGCCGGGCAAATTGCGCTACCGCCCAATTGTGGTGCGTGTCTGACTGGTTGAAGAATGCAACCAAAGGTCCGGCATCGACGATCGTGTGCCGGCTCACTCTCCATAACCGCGCATATGTCTGGGGTTGCTCGACAGGTCCTTCGGCCCTCGGCCGGCGCCCTTAAGGTCTTGGACAAGATCGAGCACGCTGCCGTCAGGCGTTTCCGCCCCCTCAGACACCAGACGCTCGATCGCCTCGCGCACGAGCGTGCTCTTGCGCTGGCCGCGGCGGCGGACCAACGCTTCCAACTGCGTGTGCAGCCTCGGCGGGAGTTTGACGGTCAGCGTGTTCATAGTAATACCTAGTTGACATCATAATATTACTTCGCCGCGCAGTCAAGCGCGCCGATTTCCAGCGTGAAACCATCATGGTGGTGGAAGTCCGGGGCGCCTGGCGGGTGGGCGAGCGCCCAGAAGGATATGACACCGCTGGTTTCCTCGATCACGGCGGCAAGCGCGAGGCGCGAGGCGCCCGGAGCGGCCAGTCCCAGCGCAACCGCCATCTCGCAGCGATCAGCGCTAGCTAGCGTCTCGATCCGCGGCGCGGCGCAAACCAGATCGCGCGCGCCTTGGCGGCGGTAGCGGTCGAACGCATAGGCCGCCCATTGCGTCGAGGGCGAGAAATTGAACTCGGCGTACGCTTCTTGCTCCGGCTGGCGCACGAAAGCCTCGAGGCAGGTGTGTCGCCAAAGTTCATCGACCCGCTCTGGCGGCGCCGGCGCCGGCCACGCCACTTCGCCGATGCGGCCGGTCAGGAGGTAGCGCAGCTGCAGCCGGTCCGGTCCGGGGCGGACGATATCCACAACCAGGGTGTCGATGGCTCGGCACGGCGTGGCGGGGTGGGGCTTGAGGGCGGCGCGCATGGGGCTAGCGATGGCTGGATTCCGGGCGGCGTCAATCCGCCCTGGGCCGCTGGCTCTGCGCCCCCTTTCGCATCCGCGAGAAGCAGCTATGTTAACTGGCGATTTGCGGGCGCCGGCGAGGCGCCCCTGCTAGGGAGTTTTCATGTCTGAAGCTTTTGCCGGTTATGTCTGCACTTCGGCGGCGATCGACACCGCCGTGGCCGAGCGCGCCATGCTGAGCCATCCCTTCTACCAGGCCTGGGAGCAGGGCCAGCTCACCCGGGGCGCGATCGCTGCCTACGCTGCCCAGTATTTCCATCATGTCGAGGCGTTCCCGCGCGTGGTCAGCGCCGTGCACGCCAATTGCCCCGACGCCAAAGGCCGCAAGCTGTTGGCTGAGAATTTGGCCGAGGAAGAAGGAATCGGCGCCGGCAAGGACGATCACGCCTCGCTGTGGCTGGCGTTCGCGGCCGGCATGGGCGCGGGCGAGGGCGCGGTGCGCGCGGTCGCGCTCAACCCGGAAACCCGCCGCCTGGTCGATACCTTCAGCCGGCTGTCGCGGGCGTCCTATGCCGCGGGCCTCGGAGCGCTCTATGCTTATGAGAGCCAGTTGCCGGAAGTGTCCAAGACCAAGATCCGTGGTCTGGTGGAGCGCTATGACGCCAACCAGCCGGCGACTTTGCGCTTCTTTGAGGTGCACGAAGTGGCCGATCTCGAACACGCCGACGTCTGCCGTGAATTGCTCGATGCGCTGCCGGAAGCCGACCGCGCCGAGGCCTTTGCCGCCTCGTGCGAATTGGCCGACGCGCTGCGCGGCTTCCTCACCGGCATGCAGCGCCAAACTGGGCTGCTCAACTGAGCAGGCGCCTGCCGCTTGAGTTTGAGGCGCCATGACGCTTCGCCTCGCCTTCATGGGTTCGCCCGGGTTTGCCTTGACCTGCTTGCAGGCGCTGCTGGCGGCTGGGCATGAGATCGCCTGCGTCTACACCCAGCCGCCGCGGTCGGCCGGGCGCGGCAAGCGCGAGCGTCCGACGCCAGTGCACGAATTCGCCGCCGTGCGCGGGCTGGAGGTGCGCACGCCGAAAAGCCTGAAGGGCGCGGCCGAACAGGAGCGCTTCGCGGCGCTGGCGCTCGACGCGGCGATCGTCGCCGCCTACGGGCTGATCCTGCCGCCGCTGATCCTGCAGACGCCGCGTCTGGGCGCGCTCAACGTGCACGCTTCGCTGTTGCCGCGCTGGCGCGGGGCCGCGCCGATTCAGCGCGCGATCATGGCCGGCGATCAAATCACCGGCGTGCAGATCATGCGCATGGAGGCGGGCCTCGACACCGGCCCGGTGCTGGCGAGCGCGCGAACCCAAATCAGTTTCGACGATACCGCCGGCTCGGTGCACGACCGCCTCGCCGCCCTCGGCGCGGCGCTGCTGGTTGAGACGCTGGAGCGGGTAGAGCGTGGGGAGGCTACCGAAACGCCGCAGAGCGATCCCGGAATCAGCTACGCGCACAAGATCACGCCCGGCGAAACCCGTATCGATTGGACCCGCCCGGCGCGCGAGATCGATTGCCGGATCAGGGGCCTCTCGCCACGGCCGGGGGCTTGGTTCGAACTTGAGGGCGTGCGCCACAAGGCGCTGCTGTCGCGGTTGGGCGCTGGCGAAGGCGCGCCTGGCGCGGTGCTAGACGACGAAATGCTGATCGCCTGCGGCGAGGGCGCGGTGCGGCTGCTGGAAGTACAGCGCGAGGGACGCGCACCGCTGCCGGCAGCTGTGTTTCTGCGCGGGCATCCGGTTTCAGCCGGCATTCGCCTCACTTGAGGCCAGATTGAAGCCAAGGGGTCGCGGCTCTATGTTGAGCACGAGAGAGGGATCATGAAATTGCGCATAATCGTGGCCGCGCTGGCGCTGGCGCTGGCGGGCTGCCAGCGCGGCGGCGAAGCGGCCAAGCCCGATGACGCCCAATTGGCGGCGCCGTCTTCCGGCGCCGACGCGGCCCGCGTCTACGCGCCGGCCAACGCCGCCGCCCGCAACGCCACCGGCGATCTCAACGTCTCGCTGAGCCTGCGCTTGCCCGACCGCGCTGGCGGCGAAACCCAGGAGACGCTGAGCTTGCGCGCCGACAAGGGCCTGGTGGTGGAGGCGCGGCTCGCCAACCATGTCGCGCTCGCCACAGAGGTGCAGGGCCAAACCCTGCGCACGCTATTGGCGCTGCCGGTGGAGGAACAGCAGACGTTCGTCTATCACGTGGTCAGCGAAACCCACCCCGAAGGCGTCAGCGGCCTCTGCGGGGCGACCCCGGCGGCCTATGTTGTGGTGTGGGAGCCCTCGACCGGGGGCGAGGCCAGCTACAAAGTGATCGGCTTCAGCGGCGGCGCGCCTGGCGCTGCCGAGGCGCGCGCGTGCCTGATGCTGGAATATGTCCGGCGCTAGCCGCTTCAAGCTGACGCTCGAATACGATGGCGGCCCGTTTCAGGGCTGGCAGCGGGTGCGTTCGGGGCCGAGCGTGCAGGGCACGCTTGAGGACGCGGTCGAGAAACTCACCGGCGCGCGCGTGGAAGTGATCGCCGCGGGGCGCACCGATTCCGGCGTGCATGCGTGTGGCCAAGTGGTCCACCTCGATATCGAGAAAGCGTTCGCGCCGCAGCGTCTATGCGACGCCTTGAACGCGCATTTGCGTCCCCATCCCATCGCCGCGCTGCGCGCCGAGACCGCCGCGCCTGGCTTTCACGCTCGCTTCGACGCGCTGCGGCGGGTCTATTTTTATCGCATCGTCGTGCGGCGCGCGCCGCTGACGTTTGACGCCGGCAAGGCCTGGCGGGTGGGGCGCGCGCTCGATGTGGAGGCGATGGGCGCCGCGGCCAGCCGCCTGCTCGGCCAGCACGATTTCACCACCTTCCGCGACAGCGCTTGCCAGGCGAACTCGCCGGTGAAAAATCTTGACGTCGCCGAAGTGCGGCGTGAGGGCGAAGCGATCGTGCTGCAATTCGAGGCGCGCAGCTTCCTGCACCGGCAAGTGCGCTCCATGGTTGGCACGCTGGTCGAGGTCGGCTCGGGCAAGCTGAGCGCCGATGATGTGGCCGCCGCGCTCGTTGCCAAGGACCGCGCCCGCTGCGGGCCAGTGGCGCCAGCCGACGGGCTTTATCTTATGCGCGTGGATTATTGAGTAAGCGCCGCGCGGAGAAGGCAGTTTTTTCGTCATTGAACCACCACCCATCCCCGGATGAATGCGCAGCATTCAGTCCGGGGCCCAAGATCACGAAGCGATCGTGTTTATGGGTCCCGGACTTGCGCTTCGCGCAATCCGGGAATGGGTGTTGGTGGGATTCAATTTTGCTCCGCCGTTTGACATTCGCGGTGGAGCCAAACCTAAGCCGCGAAATAGCGGCGCAGCACGGCTTGGTAGCAGCGCGACAGCGTGCGCACGTCTTCGACCGCGCAATGCTCATCGACCATGTGCGCGGTGGCGTTGCGCAGGCCAAGCTCGGCCACCGGGCAATAGTCCTTGATGAAACGCGCGTCCGAGGTGCCGCCGGTGGTGGCGAGCACGGGCGCGGCGCCGAAAACATCGCGCACCGCCGCGCTCACCATATCGGTGAAAGCGCCGGGCTCGGTGTAAAAGCACACGCTCTGCGAGGAGATCGAGAACGACGCCGTCACGCCGCGCGCCGCCGCCCGCGCTTCGGCGGTTTGCTTGATCCAGCCGAACAGCGCCTCGCCGCTGTGATGGGTGTTGAAGCGGATGTTGAGCCGGGCGCTGGCGCGGGTGGGGACTACGTTGTGGGCGGGATTGCCGACATCGACGCTGGTGACTTCAAGATTGGAGCGATCGAATCCCGGCGCGCCCTCGTCTAGGCGCCGCGCCTGCAGCGTCGCCAGCGTCTCGATCAGCGGCGTCACCGGATTGCGCGCACGCTGGGGGTAGGCGACGTGACCCTGCTTGCCCTCCATATTGATGACCACGTTCAAACTGCCGCGGCGGCCGTTCTTGATCACATCGCCGACGCGTTCCTCGCTGGTGGGCTCGCCCACCAGGCAATGGTCGAAGCGCACGCCTTCGCTTGCCAGCGCCGCCAAGGTCGGCTTGGTGCCCTCCACCGCCGCGCCTTCCTCATCGCAGGTGAGCAGGAACGAGATCGAGCCCGCCGGCGCGCCGTCGGCCAGAAAATTCTCGCTCGCGGCGATCATAGCGGCGATGGCGGTTTTCATGTCGGCAGCGCCGCGGCCCCAGAGCATGCCGTCGCGGATTTCGGCCCCGAACGGGTCGCACGACCAGCCCTCGCCGGGGGGCACCACATCGACATGACCGGCGAAGCAGAAATGCGGACCCGCGCCGCCTAATCGCGCAAACAGATTATCGACGATTCCGAACTTGTAGCGCTTGCAGGCAAAGCCCAGCCGCGTCAGCGCCGCCTCGCAGACAGCGAGCGCCCCGGCCTCGGCCGGGGTCACCGAGGGCGCGCGCATCAGGGCCTGGGCGAGGGGGATCGGATCGGCGATACTGGCGGTCATGAGTCTAGGCTCTAGCCGCGCTCGCGCGCCGGCAAAAGGGCCTGGGGCTGGAGCGTGCATGAGTGTTTCGCCGGTTTCCGAGCAAGAGCGGCTGCCCAGCCTCGATGTGATGCGCGGCGTCGCCGTGCTCGGCATCCTGGCGGTCAATTCCGCCTTTTTCGCCGCGCCCTGGCAAACCGGCGTCAACCCCAACCTCGCCCCGCTGGCAGTGAACGAGGCCACGCTGTGGTCGTGGTGGGCGATGCATGTGTTCTTCGAGATGAAATTCATCACCCTGTTTTCGCTGCTGTTCGGCGCCAGCCTTTATCTGATCGGCGGCGCGCGCGAGGACGCCGAGCGTGGCGCGCTGCTGCGCCGGCGCCTGCTCTGGCTGGCGGCCTTCGGCGTAATTCACGGGGCGTTGATCTGGTATGGCGACATTCTGCTCGCCTACGCGCTGACCGGGCTCATGGTGTTGCTGGCGCGCGGCTGGCGGGCGCGGCTGCTGCTGAGCGTGGGGACGGTGCTTTATCTGTTGTCGCTTGGGATTTCATATCTGTTCGGCGCCGCCGTTGCCGACATGAGCGCGGCCAAGCTGGCGGAAACCAAAGCGCTGCTCTGGGCGCCGCCGGCCGAGGAATTGGCGCGCCTGCAGCATGCCTATCAGGGAGGACTGCAAAGCGCGTTGCGGGAGAACATCGACGCCTGGCGGAATTTCATGATCTCCGGCCTGCCGTTCGTGATGCTGCGCAGCGCCGGAATGATGATGATCGGCATGGCGCTGTGCCGGCTGGGCTTTCTGAGTGGCAAGGCTCCGGCCTGGGCTTATTGGCTGTTCGCGATCCTGGGCGCTGGCGCCTTCGCCCTGATCGCCAACCAGGCTTCGCTCAACGCCGCCGCCGATTTCGATTTCGTGCTCATGCAAGGCCAGGGCAAGCTGGTGAACGAGGCGTTGTCGGTTTTCGGCGCGCTGTTTTACGCGAGTGCGGCGGTGTTACTGGTCAAGGCGAGCGCGCGCTTTTTGGTCGCGCCACTGGCGGCGGTGGGGCGCATGGCCTTCACCAATTACATCGCCCAATCGCTGATCATGACCACGCTGTTCTGGGGCGGACGCGGCTTTGGCTTGTTCGGCGAAGTGGATCGCGTCACGCTGTGGGGGATCGTGGTTGGCGTGTGGACGCTGCAGCTGATCTGGTCGCCGTTATGGTTCAATCGCTTTGCCATGGGCCCGCTGGAATGGCTGTGGCGGCGCTTGAGCTACGCCAAGCCGCTGGCGATCTGGCGCTCTTCGCAGCGTCCGGCTGATACAATCACCTAAACACCCATCCCGGGATTGAAGCGCAAGTCTGGTTATGGGTGGGTTTTACGCGAAAACAAACTCAAAGCGCATCCAAACCCACATCGAGCGCGCGCGCCGAGTGGGTGAGCGCGCCGACGGAAATCACATCGATTCCGGTCTCGGCCACCGCGAACACGTTTTCGATGGTCACCCCGCCCGACGCTTCCAGCATCGTGGCGCCCTTGGCCAGCTTCACCGCCGCGCGCAGGTTGGCAAGCGAGAAATTGTCCAGCAGCACCGCGCTCGGCGCATGCACCAGCGCTTCGCGCAATTGTTCCAGCGTATCGACCTCGATCTCGATGCAGGTGAGATGGCCCGCCGCCGCGCGCGCGCGCTTCATCGCCGCGGCCACCCCGCCGGCGGCGGCGATATGATTGTCCTTGATCAGCATGGCGTCGCCCAGGCCGTAGCGGTGCGAGCCGCCGCCGCCCAAACGCACGGCGCGCTTTTCCAGCGCCCGCAGGCCGGGCGTGGTCTTGCGCGTGGAGGCGATGGCAACCCCCATGCCGGCGACCGCATCGACATAGGCGCGCGTCAGCGTGGCCACGCCGGAAAGCCGACCGATGAAATTGAGCATGGTGCGCTCGGCGATCAGCACCGAGCGGGCGGCGCCGGTCATCAGCAGAATGTTTTCGCCAGCCCTGACCCGTGCGCCATCGGGCGCGAATATGTCGAATTCGATGTCGGGATCGATCAGCCACGCCGCCAGGCTCGCTGCATCCAGTCCCGCCACCACGCCCGCTTCGCGCGCCGCGATTTTCCAGCGCCCTTGCGTTTGCGGATCGATCAGCGCGTCGGTGGTGACATCGCCGGCGATTCCGAGATCCTCGGCCAACGCTAGTTTAACGATCGGCTCCAGCACCAAATCAGGCAGCGGCGGCAGCGAGGTCGGCGCGGGTGAGGAAGCTTCTTTGCGGCGCGTCGGCATGGGGAAAATCGCTCCTGAAATGAGCGCCGCGGCTTTCCTGGCGGGCGAGCGCGGCGGTGAGGATGAGGCGCGCGGCGATCAGCGCGCCGGCGGGGCCGTGGATTTGGCAAAGCGCATCGACGCGGGCTAACGCACGGGCAAGGCCCGCCTGCTCGCGCACCACGCCGCAATCGCTTTGCATCAATACGCGCAGTTCGGCGCGCGCGGGCTCGGGCAGCGAGGGCGGCGCGGCGCCTGGCGCTGCCGGCGCGGCATTGGCGGCGTCGCTCTCGCG
>JANNQT010000129.1:0-13973 GCA_031400895.1 Alphaproteobacteria bacterium
CGTGATCGCCGACGGCTGGCCCGCGGCGGCCAATGGGGGCGCGGCGCGCGACGCCGCCATCGCCGCCGCCAGCCAGGCCGAGCGCGCGCGCGCGCCGGTTTTTCTGCTGCTTACCGCGCCGGACGCGCCAGCGCGCGATCCCGGCGAGGCGCTCACCGGCGCCGACGCGCGCGCTTTGATCACCCGGCTCGAACCGAAGCCCTGGCGCCCGGACCGCGCCGACGCCGCGCGCCGGCTGGCCGCGTCGCCAGCGCGCTACGACCGCATCGTCTGGGTCACGGACGGGCTCGAGGATGCCGGCGCGGCGACGCTGGCGGCGGCGCTGCTGCAGCGCGGGCCGGTTTCCGCTTACGCGCCAGCGCAGACCGCGCGCGCGCTGGTCGCGGGCGCGGCGACGCCGGAGGGCGTTGTGGTCGAGGCGCGGCGGGCTGCAAACGGCCCCTCGCTCGGCGCTGTCGCCGCCGAGACCGCCGACGGACGCGCGCTCGGCGCCGGCGAATTGCGCTTTACCGGCGATGCGCTGTCGGCGCGCGCGCGCATCGAATTGCCCCCGGAGATCGCCGCCCGCGCCGCGCGGGTGCGCATCGTCGGCGAACAGGGCGCGGGCGCGGTGCGGCTGCTGCCGGCGGGCTCGGCGCGGCCATTCGTTGGCCTGGTCGATGCCGGCGGCGCTGGCCAGCCGCTGCTGTCGGACCTGTTCTACGTGCAGCGGGCGCTGCAACCCTACGCCAGCTTGCAGCGCGGGGGCGTCGGCGAACTGATCGACGCGCGCGCTCAGGCGCTGATCCTGCCGGACGCCAGCCAGGTTTCCCCGCTCGACCGCGCCGCGCTGGAACAATGGCTCGAACGCGGTGGCTTGCTGGTGCGGTTTGCCGGGCCGCTGCTGGCCAACAACACCGACGACGCGCTGCTGCCGGTGCGGCTGCGCCCTGGCGTGCGCGCGTTCGGCGGCGCGCTGGCCTGGGAGCCGCCGCTGGCGATCGGCGAATTTCCGCAGAGCTCTCCGTTCGCGGGCCTCGCCGCGCCCCGCGACGCGGCGGTGCGCAAGCAAGTGCTGGCCGATCCTGCTTCGCTACTGGAGGCCAATGTCTGGGCCACCTTGAGCGATCAATCGCCGCTGGTAACGGCCCGAGCGCGCGGACGCGGCCTGATCGTTCTGTTCCATGTCAGCGCCACGCCGGACTGGTCGGACCTGCCACTGTCTGGCGTGTTCGTGGAGGCGCTGCGGCGCACCTTGGCGTTCGCGGCGCGCAATCAAGGCGGCGCTGGCGAGCGTGAGATCGTCGGCGGGCCATTCGTGGCGCAACGCCTGCTCGACGGCTACGGCGCTTTGTCGCAAGCGCCGCCCGACCTCAAGCCGATCGCGGCGGAGGCGTTCGCGCTTGCGCTGCCCTCGCCTGCGACGCCCCCCGGCCTCTACGAACGCGCCGGAATCAGCGACGCCATCCAGGCCGTGCGCGCCGATGAATCGCTCAGTCCGCTGTCGCTGCCCAGCGCGATCGCCCGCGCGCGCCTTGGCGCCGGGGCCGAGCGGCCGCTGGCGGGCGGGCTGTTCGCACTAGCGGCGCTGCTGCTGGCGGGAGATTTGTTGCTGGCGCTGCTGCTGGCGGGCCGCTTGCCGCGGCTGGCGCGCGCCAGTGCGGCGCTGGCGCTGCTGGCGATGGCCGGTCCGTTCGAGGCGCACGCGCAGACTGACGCCACGCAGAGCTTTCGCCTTGCCTATGTGCGCACCGGCGAGGCCAGCCTCGACCGCACCTCGCAGGCCGGCCTGGCCGCGCTCGGCGAGACGCTGGCGGCGCGCACCTCGGTCACCCCTGGCCTGCCCGCGGCCGTCAATCTCGAAAGCGATGACCTTTCCGCTTATCCGTTTCTCTACTGGCCGGCGCCGAGTTCTCCGCGTGCGCTCTCCGACCGTGCGCTCGCCAATCTCGAACACTACCTCGCCATCGGCGGGCTGTTGCTGGTGGACACACGCGGCGTGCGCGGCGGCGACGGCCAGCGCCCGGCGGCGCGGATGCTGCGCGGCGCCGATGCGCCGCCGCTCGAACGAGTTACCAACGAACACGTGGTGGCGCGCGCCTTCTATCTCTTGCGCGCTTTCCCCGGCCGCAGCGGCGACGCGCAAATCTGGGCCGAAACCGCGCTCGCCGCCTCCGCCCGCGACGGCGTCGCCTCGCTGTTTATTGGCGACGGCGATTGGGCCGCGGCCTGGGCCGGCGCGGCCGGCGACCGGCAACGCGAGTTGACGCTGCGCTTCGGAATCAATCTGGTGATGGTGGCGCTGGTGGGCAATTACAAAGCCGATCAAGTGCACCTACCCGCTCTACTCGAACGCATGGGCGATGGGCGGCCATGATCGCCGGAACGCGCATTGCTTTCGACCCGGCTTTGCCGGCGGGCGCGATCGTCGCGCTGGCGCTGCTGGCGGGGCTTGGCTGGGGCCTTTATTTGTGGCGCGGCGGCGGTGCGCCGGTGACGCGCGCGCTTGGGTTTGTGTTTCTGTTCGCCGGATTGATGCAGCCGCAATGGGTGCGCGAAACGCGCGAGCCGGCCGACGATGTGGCGCTGGTGCTGATCGACCAGAGCGAGAGTCTGGCGCTGGCGGGGCGGCTGGACGCGGCGCGCGCGGCCGGCGCGGAGATGGCGGCGCGGCTGCGGCGCGAACCTGGCCTCGACGTGCGCGTGCGCGAGACCCGCGGCGGGCCCGATGGCACCTCGATCACCTCGGTGGTCAATGAGGCGCTGGCCGACGTTGCCCGCGGCCGCGTCGCCGGCATCGTCGCCATCACCGACGGCCAGGCCGCCGACCCGCCGGCCAATCCGCGCGATCTGGCCGAACTCGGACCAGCGCACATCCTCATCGTCGGCGATCCCGCGCGCGCGGATGCGCGGCTGCAACTGATCTCGGCGCCGCCGTTTGGCATTGTCGGCGAGCCGCTGCGCGTGGAGGCGCGCGTGCACGAGGCGCGGGCGCGTCCAGTGCGGGTGCGCGCCAGCATCGACGGCGCACCTGCCGGCGAAGTGCTCGCCACCAGCAACCAGGATTTTCACCTCGACCTCAGCTTGCCCAGGCGCGGGCCCAACATGGTGATCCTCGAAGCCGAGCCAAGCGCCGGGGAAATCTCCGCCGCCAACAATCGCGCCGCTTTCCTCGCCACCGGCGTGCGCGATCGGCTGCGCGTGCTGCTGATTACCGGCGAGCCGCACCAGGGCGCGCGCGTCTGGCGCAATCTGCTCAAGGCCGACCCGGCGGTCGATCTGGTGCATTTCACCATTCTGCGCCCGCCCGACACAGTCGATGGCGCCACTGAGGGCGAAGTCTCGCTGATCCCGTTTCCGACCGAGGAATTGTTCGAACGCCGGCTCGGCCAGTTCGATCTCATCATTTTTGACCGCGCCCCGCAGCGCGGCGTGCTGGAATCCTATTATCTCGCCGCCATCGCCCGGCGCATCGAACAAGGCGGCGCGCTGCTGATCGCCGCCGGCGCCAGCGAGGCCGGGCTCGACGGCTTGTGGAGCACGCCGCTCGCCGAGGTGCTGCCGGCGCGCCCGACCGGGGTGATCGTCTCGCGCCCCTATCGACCAACTCCGAGCGCTATAGGACGACGCCACCCGGTGGTGCGCGGCTTGCCAACGCCGGAACGCTGGGGCCGCTGGACCCGGCAGATCGAGGCCCGCGCCGAGCGCGGCGAGGTTGTGCTCGAAGGCGCCGACGGGCGCCCGCTCTTGGTGCTCAACCGCGTCGGCCGAGGGCGCGTCGCGCAATTGTGGTCCGACCAGCCGTGGTTGTGGGCGCGCGGCTATGATGGCGGCGGCCCGCACGGCGAATTGCTGCGCCGCCTGGCGCACTGGCTGATGCAGGAGCCGGAACTGGAGGAGGAGCGCTTGTCGCTGACAGCAACCGCGCAAGGTCTGCAAATCGAACACGCGACATTGAGCAACGATTCCAGCCGAGTCGAACTGATCGCGCCCTCGGGCGGGCGCACTCAGCAGGCGCTCGCCGAACGCGCGCCTGGTCTGCGGCGCGTGGTTCTGCCGAATCCGGCGCAAGGCTTGTACGAAGCGCGCGCTGGCAATTTGCGCGCGTTCGCGGCGGTGGGTCCGCTCAATCCGCGCGAAGCAGCCGCCCTCAACGCCGATCCGGAAATCCTGCGCCTGTACGCCCAGGCAACCGGCGGCGGCGTGTTTCTCACCGGCGAGGATGGCGCCCGCCTGCCGCAAGTGCGGCGCGTCGAGCGCGGCGCCAACGCTAGCGGCGATGATTGGATCGGCATCGAGCGCAATCAATCTTACGTCGTGCGCGCCGCCCGCGCCTCGCCGTTGGGACCCGGCTGGGCCTGGGCGCTCGCCGGCCTGGCGTTGCTCATGTGGGGCTGGCGGCGCGAGAGTGTTTAGCGCGCCTCCCTCCCCGCGAGGGAAGGGTGTCAGCCGCGAACTTGTTCGCGGCTGACGGGTGGGGCGAAGGCGCCCGAAGATTTGCGCGCTGCACCCCACCCGTCGAGCGTCGCCTACGCGCCGCTCGACACCCTCCCCTGAAGGAGGGGAGGGAATCACCGCGACGGCGCGCGCAGCTCGCCAGTGATTTTGTCCAAGCCGCCCGGCTTGAGCTCCAGCCACAGCAGGCGCTTGGGATCGATCGGGCCAGGTAGGCGCAAGCGCCCTTTCGGGACCGCGCTGAATCCGAGCGGCGCGAAAAACGGCTCGGCGCCGATGGCGAGCAGGACGCGCGCGCCGCCCGCGGCGCGGCAGGCGCCGACCGCTTCGCGCGCCAGCCTCAGTCCCAGCCCGGCATTCTGCGCTTCGGGATCGACCGCCAGCGGGCCAAGGAAATAGAGCGGCGCGCCCGCCTCCACGCGCCAGATGCGGCAAACCCCGATCGGCTCGCCCGCCGCGTTCAGCGCCACGCGCGAGAGCAGCGGCTCGGCCAGCGCGGCGCGCTCGCGCACGCGCTCGCCGGTCTTGGCGTAGCGACCGGGGCCGAAGGCGCGCCCGAGCACGGCGGCGATGGCGCCGGCGTGTTCGGCCTTCTCGGAACTGAGCGTCGGCGCCAAGGATGTTTCCCCCAATGAGGCGCGAGCGCATAAGCCGCGCCGCACGCTGCGTCAATCGCGCGCGCATTGCTCCCGCGCTTGGCGGCGGCGATAGTGCGAATCGTTGCCCGCGCTTTCCCTCCCCTCGCTCGAGATTTTCGCCAACCCGCTCTACACGCGCTATCTGCTGGGGCGCCTGTTCGCGACGCTGGCGGTACAGATGCAGCTCACCGCCATGGGCTGGCAGATCTACGACCTCGCGCGCGCGCAGGGCCAGAGCGTGCCGGAAGCAGCGTTCATGCTCGGCCTGATCGGGCTGGCGCAATTTCTGCCGCTGCTGGCGCTGTCGCTCTATGGCGGCCAATTCGCCGACCGCTACAACAGGAAACTCATCCTGGTCGTCGCCTATGCGGGCAAGGCGGCGATTGCGTTGGCGTTGGCGTTCGCCTCCGATCTCGGACCGGACTTGATCGTCCCCACCGTGTTCGCCGCCGCCATCGCCGCCGGGGCCATCAACGCTTTTCTTCCCGCCGCCGCCTCGGCGTTGATGCCGACGCTGCTGACGCGCCGCGAATTGCCGCAAGCGGTGGCGTGGAGTTCGCTGGCGTTCAATGCCGGACTCATCATCGGCCCCGCCATCGGCGGCAATCTTTACCGCTTCGGCGCGTTCGTCCCCTACGCCGCCGCCGGCGCGCTGTTGTTGGCGGCGACGCTGCTGCTGTTCGGCCTGCGCACGCCGAAGCAGGCGCCAGTTAAGGACGCCCGCACACTTGCGCTGATCGTCGAGGGCTTGCGCTATGTGTGGTCGAACAAGATCGTGCTCGGGGCGATTTCGCTCGACCTGGTGGTGGTGCTGCTGGCCGGAGCGGTGGCGCTGCTGCCGGTGTTTGCGCGCGACATTCTGCATGCGGGGCCAGGGGAGATGGGCATTTTGCGTTCGGCCACCGGCGTCGGCGCTGCCTGCGTTTCGCTGGGGCTGGCAATGGCGCCGTTGCGGCGACGGGTCGGGGCCTGGATGTTCGCGTCGACTTTGGTGTTCTGCCTGGCGACCATCGTGTTCGGACTCTCGCAATCCTTGTGGCTGACGGCGGCGGCGCTGGCGGTGGCCGGCGGCGTCGACATGATTTCGGTCTATGTGCGCCATACCCTGATCCAACTCGCCACCCCCGAGGCGATGCGCGGGCGGGTCAGCGCGGTCAGCTTCGTGTTCATCTCCGCTTCCAACGAGCTCGGCGATTTCGAAGCCGGGCTGATGGCGCGCCTGTTCGGCCCGGCGCTGGCGGTGACGCTCGGCGGCGCCGCCGCCATCGCCGCGTCGCTAAGCTGGATGCGGCTCTTCCCGGCGCTGGCCAAGGCCGACGGATTCGAGCCGGTCAAGGCTTGAGTTCAGGCGTCTCGATGTCGTTAGTCCAGCGCGCCAGCGTTTCCAAATCGTGCGGCGGGCCGCCCGGACCGAAGGCTAAGGGGGGTGCGGGGGGTGTGGGATAGATTTGGCGGAATTTTTTTCGGCGGTGGCGGGGTCAGCATTAACGTCACCCCCCCTCCATCTCCCCCTCCGGCTCCTTCTCCACGCGCAGCGCGGTCAGCTGGTTGCGCTGTCTTCGCAGCACTTGGAAGCGGTAGCCGTGGAAGGCGAAGATTTGGCCGGGGTCGGGGATGGCTTGGGCTTCGTGAATGACGAGCCCGGCGATGGTGACGGCTTCCTCGTCGGGCAGATCCCAATCCATCACCCGGTTCAAGTCGCGGATCGGCACCGTGCCATCGACATTGACGCTGCCGTCCGGTTGCTGGCGCACGCCTTGCACGGCGATGTCGTGCTCGTCGCGGATGTCGCCGACGATCTCTTCGAGAATATCCTCCAGCGTCACCAGCCCCATCAGCGCGCCGTATTCGTCCACCACCAGCGCGAAATGCTCGCGCCGGCGCAGGAATTCGGCGAGTTGATCCTCGGCGCTGGTGGTCATCGGCGTGAACCAGGCTTCGCGCTTGACCTTGGCGACCTCGAACCCGTCGCGGCCGTGCTCGGAAACCGCGCGCAGCAGGTCGCGCGCGTGCAGCACGCCGACGATGTTCTCCGGCTCATCCTTGTAGAGCGGCAGCCTGGTATGGGACGAGGCCATCGCCTGGGCGATGATCTCGCGCGGCGGCAGATCGATGTCGAGCATCTTGATCGCCTTCCTATGGATCATCACGTCGGCCACCGTCAGTTCCGACAGATCGAGCGCGCCGCGCAAGCGGTCGCGCATGTCCATCTCCAACGCGCCGTGCTCGGCGGAAGCGTCGACGATGCTTTCGAGTTCGGCCCCGGTCAGCACTTCCTGATGCGAGACTTCCTTCACCCGCAACAGGCGCAGGATCGAACGTGAGGCGCCGTTCAGCAGCCAGTTCAGTGGCCACAGCAACATGAACGACGCATGCAGCGGATACGCCACCCATAGCGACACCGGCTCGGGATTGCGGATCGCCAGCGTCTTCGGCACCTGCTCGCCGATGACGATGTGGAGCGAAGAAAACACCAGAAAGCCGATCAGGAACGCGATCAAATGGATGGTCTCGGCGGCGATGCCGAGCGGCGCGAGCAGCGGCTCGACAATGGCGGCCACCGTCGGCTCGCCCACCCAACCAAGCCCGAGCGAAGCCATGGTGATGCCGAGTTGGCAGCAGGCGAGGTAGGCTTCGAGATTTTTCAGAATGCGCTGCGACAGCACCGCGCCGAAAACTCTTTCCTCGGCCAGCGCGTCGATGCGGAAGGCGCGGCTCTTCACCAGCGCGAACTCGGCGGCGACGAAGAAGGCGTTGGCGGCCAGCAGGACGAAAGCCAGCAACAAGCTCATGAGCGGTGCGCTCATTGGCGGAAACTCGCTTCCAGGAAAGCGCGCAGGCGCGCGGCATCGGCGTTTTTCTGGACGAAAGCGCGGCCGATGGCATGCGCCAGAATCAAGGTCAGGTCGCCGGCTTCGGCTTTCTTGTCCTCGGCCATCAACGCCAGCAGCTTTGCCGCCTCGTAGGGCGCGCCGGCCAGTTGGCGCGCGTCGCCGCCGAGCCCCACGCTTTCCAGGTGCGCTTGCACCCGCGCGGAATCTTCGGTTGGGCACAAGCCCAGTTCGGCGGAATACGCAAAAGCCAGCGCCAGCCCCGCACCCACCGCTTCGCCGTGCAACAGCGCGCCATCGTAACCAGCATGCGCCTCAAGCGCGTGCGCGAACGTGTGGCCGAGATTGAGCAGCGCGCGCGGACCGGCCTCGCGCTCATCTTGCTCGACGAGGCGCGCCTTGAAGGCGATGGCAGCGCCCACCGCGTGCGCGAGCGCTGCGTGATCAAGCGCCAGCACATTCCGCGCGTGGGTTTCGCACCAAGCGAAAAACTCAGCGTCGCCGATCAGGCCGGCCTTAACGATTTCCGCATAACCGCAGCGCAATTCGCGCGCCGGCAGCGTTTTCAGCAGATCGAGATCGGCCAACACCAGGCGCGGCTGGTGGATCAGGCCGACGAAATTCTTGCCCTCGGGGGTGTCGATCGCGGTCTTGCCGCCGACACTGGAATCCACTTGCGCAAGCAAGGTGGTCGGTATCTGCACGAAATCGACGCCGCGTTTGACCAGCCCCGCCGCCAGCCCCGCCAGATCGCCAATCACGCCGCCGCCAAAAGCAACCACCAGGTCGCGCCGCCCGATGCCAGCCTGCAGCATTTGTCGGCACAGCAATTCCAGCCCCTGGAAGCTCTTGCTCGCCTCCCCTGCCGGCAGCGTGACGGTCCAGTTGCGCAAACCCGCCGCGTCGAGCGAAGCGATCAGCGCTGGGCGCTGCAGCCGCGCGACGTTCTGGTCGGTCACCACGAACACGCGGCCCGATGGCGCGAACCGAGCGATCGCCTCGCCGGCTTGCGCGATCAGGCCGCGGCCTACCCGCACCTCGTAGGAGCGGTCGCCGAGCTTGACGGGGATGGTTTGGTTCATGTCGTTCCTGGGTGCGCCTTGAGCGCGGCGAGTATATCTGTCACCGCGCTGCGGTGGGGGCCGCCGCCGGTTTCGATCACGATGTCGGCCTCGGCATAGACCGGGTAGCGCTCGCCCATCAGCCGCGCCATTACCTCGCGCGGATCGCCTTGCTGCAGCAGCGGCCGCGTGTCGCGGCGCATCACCCGCTTCATCAACACTTCGAGCGGGGCCTTGAGCCAGACCGAGATCGCTCTCTCCTTCAGCAACGCCCGGGTCCCCGAGTCCATGAACGCGCCGCCGCCGGTGGCCAGCACCTGCGGCGCGCCGGTGAGGAGCCGCGAGATCACCTGGCGCTCGCCGCGGCGAAACTCGGCCTCGCCGCGCTCGGAGAAAATCTCGGCCACCGAACACCCCGCCGCGGCGACGATTTCGGCATCGGCGTCGGCAAAATCGCAGTTGAGCGCCTGCGCCAACCGGCGCCCGACCGTGGTCTTGCCCGCGCCCATCAGCCCAACCAGCACCACGGTTTTGCCAAGCTTGATCTCCTGGCCCAGCCGGCGCAGCTCGGCGGCGGCTTCGACCCGCCCCGCGCTGGCATCCCGACCGGTCACGAATCACCTCAAACTGCGCCGCCAGAGTTAATGGGCTGGCGGTTTCCAAATCGGAACTGGAAACTCGCCACATTTTGAGGGCAATCTCGCTCGTCCGCAATGGCAGGGGGCTAACGGAAACGCATGTTCAGACACCGACGCCGCCGCTCCAGCTTCTCGCGGCGCTCCAGCACCGATATTCCCGTATGGGCGCCCGCACTCATCGCCTTGGGCGTGGCCGCCTTGATCGGGTTGATGATATTCTTCATCCGCCAAGCCGAAATTCTGGCCCCCGCGCCAACCGAAATCAGCGTGACGCTGCCAGACGCCTTCAAGGATCAGCCATGAGACTATTCATTTCGCTCGCGCTCGCCGCGCTCGCCGCCGCGCTGGCCCCGCCGGCGGGCGCGCAGACCCGGCCGGCGCCGATCGAGACCGAGCGTCTGGCCGAGCTCAACGCCTGGACCGTCGGGGCCCTCACCCGCGGCGACGGCGCGTTCGCGCCCGATCTTTGGGCTAACAGCGATTCCGCCTTCGTCGCCAGCCTGCTGGGCCGCCTGCCGGCGGTGTACGAATCCCCAGCCGCGCAAGCGCTGGCGCGGCGTGTGCTGCTCTCCGGAGGTGAAGCGCCAAGCGGCGACGCCGCCAATGCCGCGCGCCAACGCTTCGAGGCTTTGGGCAAGATGGGCGCGGCCGACGAATTGGCGATCATGGCCACTGGCGCGGGCGCTTCGCTCGCCGATCCCGCCATCGCTCAATACGCGGCGCAAGCCGAACTCTCGCGCGGACGCCGCCCCGAGGCCTGCGCGCGCGGCCGCGCCGCCAATTCCGGCGGGACGCCGGCGCCGTTCATTCTGCGCTTGCGCGCTTATTGCGCGGCTATCGACGGCGACCGCGGCGCCGCCGATCTGGCGCTTGACCTCGCCCGCGCCGCCGGCGCCGACGATGTCTGGTACACCGGCGCCGTCGCCGCCGCCGGCGGCGCACCGAGCGCGCGGCCACCGATTGCGCGCTACGATAATTCGCTCTCGGCGGCGCTGTCGCTGGCGGCGCAATTGCGCCCGGGTCCGAACCCACTGGGCAACGCCTCGACGCTGTCGCTGCTGTTGTTGGCGCGCGCGGAAAACGCGCCGCAGCCGCAGCGCGCGCAGGCCGCGGTGCTCGCTTATCGCCGTGGCTCGCTAAACTCGGCGCAAGCGCGCGCGATCCTGCGAGCCACGCCTGCGACAATCACCACGGCGGCGCCGCCGCTGCTGGTGACGCTGCGCCAGGTGGAGGCAGCGCCCGGCTCGCTGCAAGCGGGGGCAGCGGTCGCCGCGCATCTGCGGCAGGCCAACGCGCCGGCGGATTTCGTCGCCATCGCCCGCTTTTTCAAGGACGACATTGCCGCCTTCCAGGCCGCGCCGGACCAGGCCAGCGCGACGGTGTTCGCGCGCGCAGCGGTCGCCGCCGGCGACGTGGCGCTGGCCCAGCGGCTGATGGCGAGCGCGCGCCAGGCCGGCGTCGCCGAAGCTTCGCTGGCCCCGCTCGAAGCTGCGCTCGCCGCGCTGTCCGGGCCGAACAGCGAGGCGATGCGGCGGCGCATCGACGCCGGCGGCGCCAGTCTCGCCCGCGCCGCCGCCCGCGATGTCGCCATTCTTTCCGCGCTCGGCGCGCCCGCCGACGGCGCGGTGTTGAGCTTCATGGCCGCCAATCCCCCGCAAGGGGGCGCGCCCGCCGATGCCGCGGCCCTGCTGGCGCTCGCCGCCGCGGTCGAACGGCGGGCCACGGGCGAGGCGGCGTTGCTCGCCGTGCTCGCCGCCGGCGAAGGCGGACCCGCGCGCCTCGACGCCAGTTCGCTCGACCGCATCCTCCGCGCGCTGCGCGCGCTCGGCCTGGAGCAAGACGCGCGGCGGTTTGGGGCTGAGGCGCTGCTGGCGGGGGTGGGGTGAGGTTGCACCGAACGCCCGACGCACCGTGAACGGCGTGCACGCTGAAGGAGGACGACCCGTGAAGCTATTTTGCGCAATTCTGCTGGCGACCAGCCTGGCTGCTTGCAGCGGCGCTGTTCCCGCGGCAACCCAGCCGAGCCCGGCGTTCGAAGTGCTGCGAGCCCAGTTCGAGCGCGAAATACTGGCGATGGAAAGCAATTACAGCAACGGCGATGAACTGACGCAGGCGGCCGCGCCGGTTGCGGCGCGCATCTACGGCGCCCGCTGGGATTTGGTGCGCGCCGAAGCGCAGCGTACGCTGGCGGCGCTGCCCGAGATCGATCTTGCGCCCTATCGGCGGCTGACGTCGTCGCCGCCGGCGTTCATCGACCAAGGTCTGCAACAGCAAATGCTGGAGGCGCGCGATCAGCCCGGCGTGCTCGCGGCCATGCGACTCTACGACGCCAACATTGTGGCTTTCAGCGTCGGCGCGGCGTCGGTGAACATCCGCGAGGCAGGCGATCCGATTTCGATGATCGGCGCCAAGATGGCGCTCGTGGGTCCACGCGTCTATCGCGGGCGGGCGGGGATAAACCAGGTGCTGGCCTTGCGCTATTACCGAAACATGGTGGTCATTCCGTACGCGATATCGACCGAAGGCATGATCTGGCCGGATTATCAACATGTGGCGGTCTATCCGCTGATACGCTGAGCCGATGTCCGATTCCGCGCTCCTCGAAGCGTTCCTGGAAATGCTCTCTGCCGAACGCGGCGCGCGCGGCAATACGCTGGAGGCGTATCGGCGCGATTTGGACGATGCGCGCACGCAGGTGAACGGCGCGCTTGCGGGCGCCGGCGCCGAAACGATAGAGGCTTATGTCGCGGGGCTGGCCCGGCGCGGACTTTCGCCGGCGACGGCGCGGCGGCGGATTTCGGCGCTGAAGCAATTTTTTCGCTTCCTCTTGCAGGAAAACCTCCGCGGCGACGATCCCACTACAAGGCTCGATGCGCCCAAGCGCGCGCGTTCGTTGCCGAAAACGCTGTCGCCCGAGGAAATCGCGCGGCTGATCGAGGCGGGGGAAAGCCCGCGCGACCGCGCGCTGATGGAATTGCTCTACGGCGCGGGCCTCAGGGTCAGCGAATTGGTGTCGCTGCCGATGCGCGCGGCGCCAAGGCCGGGCCAGGATCACATGATCGTCGAGGGCAAGGGCGGCAAGGAGCGGCTGGTGGCGCTGGGGCGGCCAGCGCTGGCGGCGCTGACGACGCACCTCGAAGCACGCGCGGCGGCGCTGCCGAAGCTCGAAGCCAAGCGCGAGCGTGCGCAACGCTGGCTGTTTCCCTCCGCCACCGCCGCCGACGGCAAGCTGACGCGCCGCCGTGTCGGCCAAATCCTGGAAACCGCGGCGCGGCAAGCCGGGCTCAATCCCGCGCTCGTGTCGCCGCACGTGCTGCGCCACGCCTTCGCCACGCATCTGGTCGATGGCGGCGCCGATCTGCGCACGGTGCAAACCCTGCTCGGCCACGCCGACATCGCCACCACGCAAATCTACACCCACGTCGCTGGCGAGCGGCTACGCAACGTGGTGCAGACAAAGCACCCGCTGGCGCGTAAGAAGCCGTGATGAGCGAACCCGCCTTCTTCCGCACCAGCGAGGCCGGCCGCGGCGCGGCGTTTGTGACTTACGTGCTCTATCTGGCGAGCATCCCGAGCGCGGGCATACTGGCGCTGCTGGGCGTTATCCTCGCCTACGCCGCGCGTGACGGCGCCGAGGGCGCGGCGCGAACACATGTCGAGCGCCAAATCCGCACCTGGTGGAGCGCGTTCTGGGCGTGTCTCGCCATTGCGATCCTGGGCGGCATAGGCGTGGTGCTCGTCGTAGTGCTGATCGGCATTCCGATCATATTTCTGGCCTGGCTGTTCGGGCTGATCGTGATGATCTGGTTTACGGTGACGAGCGCTCTGGGGCTGATCGCCCTGCTTGACGGGCGCCCAGGCTGAAGGACATGCGCAGATGAGCAAGACCCCGCCCTCCTGGTCCATCGCCCACTGGCTGGGCGCGCCGGCGCCGATCACGCTTGAGAGCCTGCGCGGACGCGCGGTGCTGGCGGTGGCGTTCCAGATGCTGTGTCCGGGCTGCGTCAGCCAGGGTCTGCCGCAGGCGCAGCGCGCACGCGCGACGTTCGCCGAAAACGATCTCGCGGTCATTGGCCTCCACACCGTGTTCGAGCACCACGAGGCGCAAGGCTCAGTCGCGGCGCTCGCTGCGTTTCTGCACGAGTACCGGATTCGCTTTCCCGTCGGCATCGACGCACAGGATTCCGGCGGCCCGGTGACCATGCGCGCCTACGGCATGCGCGGCACGCCGACGACGTTGCTCTATGATCGCGCGGGGCAATTGCGCATGCATGAGTTTGGGCATGTGGAAGATATGCGCCTGGGCGCGGCGGTGATGGCTGTGTTGGGAGATGGGGACGCTGGCGCTGCTGGCGCTGGCGCGCGCGCGGG
>JANNQT010000130.1:0-9383 GCA_031400895.1 Alphaproteobacteria bacterium
CTGATGGTGGAGGAAGGGGCCAAGGCGCTCGACGTCGGCTGCGGCGACGGCGCTTTGATCTCCCTGCTGCAGCGCGAACGCGGCGCGCGCGCGCATGGGCTCGAACACGACCGCGCCAAGGCGCAAGCCTGCGTCGCGCGCGGGCTCTCGGTGTTGCAGAGCGACGCCGAAGCGGAACTCGCCGACTTCCCCTCGGGCGCCTTCGACTACGTGATCTTCTCGCGTTCGCTGCAAAGCTTTCGCCACCCACGCGAGGCGCTCAAGCAGGCGGGACGCATCGGCGCACGCGTGATCGTGTCGATCGCCAATTCCGCGCATTGGGCGGCGCGAGCTCAATTCGTCACCCAGGGCCGCCTGCCCGAGCCGCGCGGCTGGCGCGGCTTTGAACTGCTGCATCGCTGGAGCGTGCGCGATTTCGCGGCGCTGGCGCGCGAGGCGCGGCTCAAGATCGAACGCGGCGCGCCGATGTCGCATGGCCGGCCCGGGGCCCCGTTCGCGCGCTCGCTGTGGCGGGCTAATTGGTTCGCGGAAGAAGCGGTGTTCCTGCTCGCGCCATGAAACGGCTGATCCTCTGTTGCGACGGCACCTGGATGCGCCCCTACGGCCAGGCGCTCACCAATGTCGCGCTGACGGCGCGGGCGGTGTCGCCGCGCGACAGCAAGGGTCGCACGCAGATCGTATATTATTCCGCCGGCGTCGGCGCTTCGCTTTCCGGCCTCAGCCTGTGGCAAGGCATGACCGGCGCCGATCTCGACGACAATCTGCTCGAAGCCTATTTGTTCCTCAATCTCAACTACGAACCGGGCGACGCGCTTTACCTGTTCGGCTTCTCGCGCGGCGCCTACACGGTGCGTTCGCTGGCGGGTCTGCTGCGCAAGTGCGGCATCCTGCGCCGCTCGCACATGGACAAAGTGCGCGAGGCGCTCGACCTTTACCGCCAGCGGGGCATGAGCGCCGACAGCGCCGAAATCGAGCGCTTCCGCGCCGCCCACGCCATCGCCTGGCCGCGGCTTTCGGCGCCGCTGACCGCCCCGCCGGTCGATCTGCGCATCCGCTTTCTCGGCGTCTGGGACACGGTCGGCGCGCTCGGCATTCCGCGCCTGCTGCCGATCGATCTCGGGCTCAATCGCGGCTACCGCTTCCACGACACCGCGCTCTCGCGCTCAGTGGAGTTCGCGCGCCACGCCGTCGCCATCGACGAACGCCGGCCCGCTTTCGCGCCGACCTTGTGGAGCAATGTCGCCGCCTTCAATGCGCCGGGCCGGCCGGCGCGCGTGCTGCAAAACTGGTTTCCGGGCGATCATGGCGGCGTCGGCGGCGGCGGCGACACACACGGGCTCTCTAATTGCGCGCTGATGTGGATGCTCGAAGGCGCCGAACAAGCTGGCCTGGCGATCGAGCGCGAGCCCGGCTCGGTGGTGTCGGCCTGCCTCGCCGACATCGATCCGATCGCCGCGAAACTGCGGGGCGCGAGCGGCTTTTCGGTGCTCGACCTCGCTGGCGCGCGCTGGCGGCCAGGCCTGAAATCGCTGGCCGACATCCACGAAACCGCGCGTCTGCGCTGGTGCGCTAACCGGTCCTACCGGCCCGAGGCCCTCGCGCGCTTCGCGGCTGGAATCGAGCAAGCCGTGCGCCGCGCCGCGGCGGCCTAGCTGAGCAACGCTAACCCCAGCGCCGCGCTCGGCTTGCTGAGAAATTTGGCGAAACAATTGGCCGTGGATGCTTTGGCAGACGATCAAGACCTGTTCTCGAGTGAGAACGGTCCGCCGAGGGTTCGGAGCTATTTTTCCACCCGAGGCATTTAGTGGCCACAGTTTCACCCGCGGGGTCAATCCAAACCTTCCGTTCGCCGTTGCACCCGCAACAGGGCAGCCGCTCAGGAGCGTCGCAACGGCAGGTTCAGACCGAGCCCGCCGTTCGCGCCCGCTCAGGTGGCCTCACGCTTCTCGCCGAAACGCGTCCCTCAGACACACGCATGCCTAGTAGGCTTTCATCGTACTGTCTCTTTCGGAGCAGAGACAGTGCGCGTCTTGGTCTCGAATTTGGGCTTGGGCAGCAGGCGGAATCGAGTCTGACACCATGCGAAATCAACACCGACGTCGAGCAAAGCGTCAGAACGTCCACACGGACACGCGAATTCCATCACCGCACCGACCGTATAGGTCTCGCCCGCGACGAGCGGCACTGGCTGTCCGGTGACATGGTTCGGGGCGGCATTGACGCAGAGAACTAAATCCCCGGGGCCGACAGCATAGCTCATGGCTTTCATCCCTCATGGTGATGGACAAAATAGGCTTGCCGACAGGCGTAGTCGATCCAATCCTGCCGATTGGCTCACGTACTCCTCAACCGCGCGCTCTCGCCGGAATCCGCCATCGTGGTCCTGGCTACGGCCCTTCTGCGGCTGGCTGTTCTGAGAACGAGCCTTGCAGGAATCGCCAGCCATCGGCCTGTTTAATAGCGACGCCCGAAAGCATGCCCTCAGAGGTGTAGCTGAACCCTTCCGCCGACACGCTGAGCACGTAGTGTGCTCGAAACGCCGCGGCGTTGTCCGCGAGTGGCGTGACGACAATGTCGGAAACATCATTCCGGATCGAAGCTGACATGCCTCTGGCTTGGTTCAGACCCTCAACTATGGCGGCGCGACTGGCGTAGCGGGCCTCGCCTTGTTCAATCCAAACGAAGCCGTCGGCATCGGCATACGTGTCGGCGATTGCATCCCAATCTTGCGCCTCGCCGGCGTCTGACCAGCGCTGAATAAGCTCCGTGACTGCGCGGCGCCCCTCGTCGCCATCTCCCGGCGCTCGCGCGCACGCTGACGCACATAGAACGGCGAAGGTGATAAGCAGCTGGCGGATCATCGCAGCCTCCAACGTGCAGCGTAGCCGCTTACGACCTAGCGCGATACGCTCGAGTTGTGACAGCCCGATATGGGCCAGCTTTCTCGGTTTGCTGCATTGCAGCAATGTGGCTGGTTCAGGCCCATGTCCGGCCGGCCATTCAGGCATCATTGGGCGAGTTGCGAGGGCGTGCTACCCAATCTTTATGGCGGGGTATCACACACACCATTCGAATCGGGGGGTGGTGTGAAGCCGTCAGCCCTGCGCCGGCCCGCTCACCGTCGCCACCCATTGCTGCACCAAGCTCTCGGTCACCGACAGCGGGGTTGAGCCGTTGGTGAGCACAGCGTCGTGGAAGCCCTTGATGTCGAAATTCGCTCCCAACGCGACGCGCGCGGCGTCGCGCATGCGGTTGATGGCTTGGCGCCCGACCATGTAGCCGCAGGCTTGGCCCGGCCACACGCAATAGCGTTCGATCTCGGTGGTGATGTTGCTTTCCTGGTCACCGGTGGCCGCCACCATCGAAGCGATCGCCTGCTCGCGGGTCCAGCGCTTGTGGTGGATGCCGGTATCGACCACCAGGCGCGAGGCGCGGAACGCCGCCGATTGCAGATAGCCGAGCCGGCCAAGCCGGTCGTTCGCGTACATCCCCATCTCGTCGGCGAGTTGCTCGGCATAGAGCCCCCACCCCTCCGCGTAAGCGTTGAAGCCCAACAGCGCGCTGCGGATGAACGGCAGCTCGCCTGCTTCTTGTTGGATCGAAATCTGCCAATGGTGACCGGGGACGCCTTCGTGATAGGTCAGCGTCGGCAGCGTGAATTTGGGCCATTCGGTCGCCGGATCACGCAAATTGATGTAATAGGCGCCCGCGCGCGAACCATCGAGCGCGGCCGGCTGGTAATAGCCGCCTGGCGCGCCGGCTTCAGTATATTCCGGCACCCGCTTGATCTCCAGCGCCGCGCGCGCCAGCGTGCCGCACACGCCCGGCATGCGCGCGTTAATCTCCGCCACTTGCGCGTTGAGCGCGGCCAGGAGCTCGGCGCGGCCCGCGTCGGTGCTCGGGTAAATCTGGTCCGGCCGGCTTGAGATCGCCTGCACCCGCTCGGCGATCGAGCCTTCGGTCAGGCCTTCGGCGTGCAGGATCGTCTCCATCTGCGCATTCAGCGAACGCACCAGATCGACGCCCATTTCATGGATCTCGTCGGGCGACATATTGGTGGTGGTCTGGTTGCGCAGCGAGGCGGCGTACATCTCCGGCCCGCGCGGCAAGCGCCAGATGCCCGCGGCGTGGGGAGCGTTGGGCGCCAACCGGTTGAGCGCCGCGATCTGGCGACGATACGCTGGCAGCACGTGGTCGCGCACGATGGTTTCGGCCTGCCGCACCAGCGCGGCCTTGGCGGGGTCGGTCATGCCCTCAAGCGCGGTCAAGCGCGATTGCAGCGAACTCACCAGCACAGTCTCGGCCGGGGCGTTGGCCGCGAAGCCGGACAATTGGCTCACCGCGCCGGCGATGGCGAAGTCCGGCGGCGTCACGCCGGCGGCGGCGTCCTCGCGGATGCGGCGGGTTTCCTGGTCAAGCACGCGCGCATAACCACGCAGGCGCGTCACATAGGCCTCGGCCTGGTCGGCATTGGTAATGGGATGCTGGCTGGCGAGGAAATCAGGGATGCCGGTGTAGGAACCGGTCAACTGGGTGACGACATAAGGCGCCCCGGCCCCGCCGCCGAACTCGAACTGCGAAGTGGCGATACCGTTCTCCAGCGCGGTGACCACGACATCATAGGTGACCGAATCCTGCGCGTTCAGGCTGGCGCGGCCGAGGAGGCGGAGATCGGCGACCAGACGCTCACTCAGTTCGCGCTGGCGGCGGAGGCCGGCCTTGGAGGCGTCGCTCAGGCGGTCGATATAGCGCCCGCCGGCGCGCGCCTCCGGCACCGCCAAGGCGGTGGCGAATTCAGGCGACTCACGCAGGAAATCGGTGACCGCCCGGTCCAGCAGTGCATTGAGGCCGGGATCGGAAACGCCGGCCGCGCCGAGCAGGATTGTGGCGGCGGTGGCGCCGAGCAGCGCGCGACGAGACATTTGCATGCTGGAATTCCCTCATGGTCTGGATGGTTGAACTGGACGCCAGCTTAGCCCAGCCTGACCGCCCTGCACGAGCCCCTGCGACGAACGGCGCTGCCAATAAGCCGAACTACCCCTCGCCGGCCCCGCTCTCGCGCGAGCGTTTCGGGGCCTTGGCCAGCAGCACCCGGCGCTCGGAGCGGGCGGTAGCGGCGTAAAGCCGCTTGACCGCCTCCATCAACAATAGCCCCCCCTGCGCCGGCCAGATCAGCTCGCCGACCCGCTCGAACGCGTCAGCGGCGTGCACCAACGGCGCCCAGGCCGAGGGCGGTGCATAAAGCGCCCGCGCCGAAGCCACCGGCTCGAACATCGCATCGGCCAACAGCGCCGACAGCTGCGCCCTCGAATAGGGCCGCCCGTGCCCAAACGGCGACACATCCGACTGCGCCCACAGGCTCCAACGATTGGCCACGATCACCAGCAGCCGCCCCTCCGGCGCCATCACCCGCCAGATTTCACGCAGCATCGCCTGCGCCGCCTCGGCCTCCTCCAGCGCATGCACCAGCAGAACACGGTCAAACACCGCGTCCAGCAGCGGCAGCCGGGTTTCCTGCGCCAGCACGGTGAGCGAGCGCGCTTCCGCCGGCCAGGGTTCGGCCCCCTGCGCGGCGGGCATCACCGCCACCACCCGCCGCGCCGAGGCGCGGTAGCGCTCGAGATAGGGGGTGGGATAACCCATGCCCATGACGTCGAGCCCCGAGGCGCTCGGCCACAGCGCCGACAGCCGCCGTTCGGCCGCGCGCCGGGTAGCCTCGCCCAAGGGCGAAGCGTAAAATCTCTGCAAGGCAAGGATATCGACGCGCATGCTCGGACTTGCTAGGTTAGCCCATGCTGCAAATCCATCAATTCCCCTGCCTTGAAGACAATTACGGCTTTCTGGTCCACGACGACCAAAGCGGCGCGACGGCGACCATCGACACCCCCGACGCCGCCGAGATCCTGCGCCAGGCCGCCGCCAAGGGCTGGACCATCACCGAGATCTGGAACACCCATTGGCACCCCGACCATGCCGGGGGCAATGGCGAGATCGTCGCCGCCACCGGCGCCCGCGTTACCGGCCCAAGCGAGGTCGAGCGCCTCGGCCAGGCGCCCGACCGCGTCGTCACCGAGGGCGATGTCGCCAACCTCGGCGAACATCAAGCGCGGGTGATCGATGTCGGCGGCCACACTTTGGGGCACATCGCCTATGTGTTCGACGCCGCCAAGGTCGGCTTCGTCGGAGATGCGTTGTTTTCGATGGGCTGCGGGCGCTTGTTCGAGGGCACGGCGCAGCAAATGTGGACCAGCCTCTCCAAGATCGCGGCGCTGCCCGACGAGGCGACGCTCTATTGCGCGCACGAATACACGCAGTCGAACGCGCGCTTCGCCGTGCATGTCGATCCCGACAATGCCGCGCTGCAAGCGCGTGTCGCCGAAGTCGCACGCCTGCGGGCGGAGGCCAAGCCAACCGTGCCGATGACGCTGCGTGTGGAAAAAGCCACCAACCCGTTCCTGCGCGCGCCCTTGCTCAAGGCCGCCATCGGCATGGCGGACGCCGCCGACTGGGAGGCGTTCGGCGAAGTGCGCAAGCGTAAGGACAATTTCAAGGGCTAGCACAAATCGCAATTGTAACTTGAGCGGGATCAAGTTCGAGCGTTTGATAAGATCTACAAAGCGGGGGCGATGGAGGATCGTTGATGGCGCAATCGCGCAAGACGGCGCTCGCCGCAGATGGCATGGCTGGACTGCAGATGATGCCGTTCCCGGCGCTCAATCCGTGGAATTGGTGGGCGTTGGCGCGGCCCAGCGTGGCCACGCATGCGGCGCTCTACGGCGCCAGCGCGACGCTGCAGGCGTGGCGCATCGGCGCCGACGGCATGCGAGCGGTGGTTCGCGCGCAGCAAGATGGCCTGCTGGCGATATGGGCGCCCAGTGAAGCGTCGAACGAGCCTGTCGCACCCGAAGCCAGCGCCCAGCGCATGGAAACCCAACGGGAGTCCGCCGCGCCGGCATCGACTTTCGTCGCGCCAATGCTGGAAGCGACCCGCGCTTATGGGAGGATTGGCAAGGCCTTCATCGTCGCCCAACGCGACACCCTGCGCGCTTTCACCGAAGCCAGCAAACCGCACTGAGTTCGCTTTCTGAGTTCGCTTGCGGAGGTCGCTTTCTGGGGTCGCTTGCTGGCGCGGCGATTCCGCGCCACACCGGCGCCATGCACGGTTCGCACGCTCACGCCCACGACGCGCACGACACCCACCACCACGCTCCCGCCCCGGGAGACCGACGTTATATCATTGCCATCGCGCTGAACCTCGGCTTCGTCGCCATCGAGATCGCCGCCGGGCTGTTCGCCAATTCCACCGCGCTGCTCTCCGACGCCGTGCACAATCTCTCCGACGTGTTGGGCCTGGCGCTGGCGGGCGGAGCGGCCTGGCTGGCCCGGCAGGGCGCCAGCGAGCGGCGCACTTACGGGTTTTCCAAAGCCACGGTGCTGGCGGCGCTGGCCAACGCGCTGCTGCTGGTGGCGGTGTCGGGCGGGCTGATCTGGGAAGCGGCGCGGCGGCTGTTCGCGCCCGAGGAGACCGCGCCGCTAATCGTGATGGCCGCTGCCGCCGCCGGCGTGCTGATCAACGGCGCCACGGCGCTGCTCTTCCTGGCCGGGCGCAAGCACGACGTGAACCTGCGCGGCGCGTTCCTGCACATGGCTGGGGACGCCGGGGTTTCAGCCGCCGTGATCCTCGCCGGCGCGGCGATCTGGCTCACCGGCGCGCGCTGGATCGATCCGGCGATCTCCATCGCCGTGGTGGTGCTGATCTTGTGGTCGTCGTGGGGCTTGCTGCGCGAATCGCTCGACCTGGCGCTGGACGCGGCCCCGCGCGACCTCGATGTCGCCGCCGTGCGCGCGCATCTGTTGGGCCAACCCGGCGTGGTCGCCGTCCACGATCTGCATGTCTGGGCCATGAGCGCCAACGCCAATGCGCTGACCGCGCACCTGGTGCGCCCCGAGGGCGGCGACGATGCTTTCCTGGTCCGCCTGCGCGACAGCCTCACCCACGAATTCGGCATCGCCCACGTGACGCTGCAAATAGAGCGGGCCAAGCCGGACGATTGCGTGGAGTGCGATTAGGGATTGGGGAGAGCCCCGAACCCACTCCCTACTCCCCCACCCAGCTCCGCAACAATTGATGCGCGATGGCGAAGGGCGGGGGGCAGAAGGCTTCGGGGTGTTTGCCGGCTAGCAATTGGCGGCTTTCCTCGCGCGTGAACCAGCGCGCGCTTTCCAGCTCCTTGGCGTCGATAATGATCTCGCCCGGCTCAACTTCGGCCACGGCGCCGATCATCAGCGAATGTGGGAACGGCCATGGCTGGGTCGAGTGCAGTTTCACTTCGCGCACCATGAGCCCCGCCTCTTCCAACGTTTCGCGCGCGACCGCTTCCTCGATCGCCTCGCCGGGCTCGACGAAACCGGCGAGCGCTGAGTGCATGCCGCGCGGCCAGCCGGGTTGGCGCCCTAGCGCGCAGCGGTCCTCGCTTACCGGGAGCATGATCACCACCGGATCGCAGCGCGGGAAGTGCTCGGCCTTGCAAGCGGGGCATTGGCGTTTCCAACCTGCTTCCACAACCGCGCTCGCCCCGCCGCAATTGGCGCAGAATTTGTGTCGCGCGTGCCATTCGAAAATGCTCTTGGCGCAGCCCAGCATGGCCAGATCGTCGCGCGAGAGTCGCGCCGCCAGCGCGCGCAGGTCATCGAAGCGGCCGAGTTCGCCCAGCGCACCCGGCTCGGCGACGTCGCAGGCGAAGTGCGCCGCGCCGCTGGCGTCGACACCCAGGAACACCGCCGGCGCCTCGGCGAATCCGAATTTGGCGCGCTCGCCGGGATCGAGCCAGCCCGCTCCCAGCGCCTCCCCGGCCTCGATCACGAACGGGCGCATTTGGTAGAACGGAACGATTTGCGTCTCGCGCGCGGCGAGCGCCGCCGCCAGCCACGCCGCGTCGGCGCGCCGATGGCCGGCGCGGTCAAGCGGGGAGCGGGCAAAGGCATTGGGATTGTGGGGCAACAGCATTGCCCCAATGTGGCCGAACTCCCCCGGGCTTCGCAACCAGCCTAGTGGTCCGATTCTGACACTTGCATCCCAGATCTGCAGCGCGCTTTTGCAAGTGTCAGAATCATCAGGACCACTAGAAAACAAAGGGCTTAGTGGAGCTTATGAATTTGACATTCGCCCTGAGCGTTGCGCAAAAATGGGTGGCGAATGTCAAACTCGCTCCACTAGCGCATCGAAAATTTGCGCGAACCCACGCCGGCGGCGCTTGCCTCCGGCTTGGGATGTGGTGCGGCTTCCCGCCTCTACTCTGGTGATCGTTTCGGGCTTTACCCGTGCGGAATTTCTGGTGGAGATCGAAGTGACGGCGGCGGCAGTATAGCGGGTCAGGGCAGGC
>JANNQT010000131.1:0-9605 GCA_031400895.1 Alphaproteobacteria bacterium
GAGGACGATAGCGCCGTGGCGCAGGGCATCGAGCTGATGCTGAAGTCCGAAGGCTTCAACATCTATACCACCGATCTGGGCGAGGAAGGCCTCGACCTCGGCAAGCTCTATGATTACGACATCATCGTGCTCGACCTGTCGCTGCCGGACATGCACGGCTACGATGTGCTGAAGCAATTGCGGGTGGCGCGCATCAATACGCCGATCCTGATCCTTTCCGGCACCGCTGACATCGACACCAAGGTGCGCGGCCTCGGCTACGGCGCCGACGATTACATGACCAAGCCCTTCATCAAGGAAGAGCTGATCGCCCGCATCAACGCAATCGTGCGCCGTTCCAAGGGCCACGCTCATTCCGTTATCAAAACCGGCGACATCACCGTCAATCTGGACGGCAAAACCGTGGAAGTGAACGCCCAGCGCGTGCATTTGACCGTCAAGGAATATCAGATGCTGGAGCTGCTCTCGCTGCGCAAGGGCACCACGCTGACCAAGGAAATGTTCCTCAACCACCTTTATGGCGGCATGGACGAGCCGGAACTGAAGATCATCGACGTGTTCATCTGCAAGCTGCGCAAGAAATTGGCGGCAGCCACGGGCGGCGAACATTATATCGAAACCGTCTGGGGCCGCGGCTACGTGCTGCGCGACCCGCAAGAGCCGGGAGTTGCGCTGGCGCCAAGCACCGGGGTTGCGGCTTAACCACCTCCCAATAACGACCACCCATCCCCGGATTCGCGAAGCGAAGTCCGGGGCCCATAAACGCGAACTCTTGTGTTTATGGTCCCCGGACTGAATTCTGCGCATTCATCCGGGGATGGGTGAGCTTTGTTGACGTTCGCATCACAAATCCGCGTGCGTGACCCGGCCATCGCTGACGGTGAGCACCGCTTGCGCGCGCGGGATATCGGCTGGCGCGCAATTCATCAGATCGGCTGAGAACACGCTGATGTCCGCGCGCTTGCCGACTTCGATCGTGCCGCGCTCTTGTTCGGAGAACGACGCATAGGCCGCGCCGGTGGTGAACATCGCCAGCGCCTGCGCGCGTGACACCGCCTGCTCGCCGCGCCAGTTCGGCCCGGCAAAGCCGGAGAGATCGTGGCGATGGCACGCCGCGTAGAACTCGATCAACGGATCGCCCTTCTCCACCGGCGCGTCCGATCCGCCGGCGATGAGCGCGCCCGAGCGCAGCAGCGAATTCCACGCGTAAGCGCCGGCGAGACGCGCTTCCCCCAGGCGCGCCGGCGCGAAATGGAGATCGCTGATCGCGTGCGAGGGCTGCATCGAAGCGATCACGCCCATCTGCGCAAAGCGCGGCAAATCCTCCGGCGACAGCACCTGCGCATGCTCGATGCGCCAGCGCGCGGCGCGCAGCGCGGCGGGATTGTCGGCGAACGCATCGCGAAAGGCGTCGAGCGCCAGCCGATTGCCGCGATCGCCGATGGCGTGCAGCGCAACTTGAACGCCAAGCCCACGGAATCCGAGCAGATTTGGTCGCAATTCTTCCTCTGGTGTAACCAACAGGCCATCGCCGGCCGCATCGCTATACGGCTCAAGCAGCGCAGCGCCACGAGAGCCCAGGGCCCCATCCATGTACAGCTTTACGCCGCGCACCCTTACATGCACCGCTTCACCACGCTCAGGCGACAAACCGGCGTTCACATGGCGCTCGATCTCGGATTCGCGCACTGACCCAAAATAAAGTTCCGCGCTGATCGGGAGACCGCCCGATTCGCCCAGTTCGATGAAATCGACGTGCTCCCCTAGGCTGGTGCTCATATTGTGAACGCTGGACCAGCCGCGTGAAGCGTAGAGTCGCGCGGCTTGGTGGAGCGCTTCGCGCTTCTGCGCCGCGTTAGGCTCCGGCATACGCGCCTGCACCAGCGCCATGGCGTTGTCGATCAGCATGCCGGTGGCCGCGCCCGAGCCATCGCGCTCGACGCGCCCGCCTTCGGGGTCGCGCGTGTTGGCGTCGATGCCGGCGAGCGACATCGCGGCGGAGTTCACCACTGCCGCGTGGCCGTCGATGCGTTCCAGTAACACGGGGCGATCGCTTACCACCGCGTCGAGATCGGCGCGCGTGGGGAAGCGCGCTTCGGGCCAATGCGTTTCGATCCAGCCGCGGCCGATGATCGGGCCTTCAGAGTGCGCCCGCGCATAGTCACGCAGCCGCGCCTGCAGCGCCGCGATCGATTCCACGCCGACTAGATCGAGCAGCATCGCGGCCATGCCGACGCCAATCAGGTGCACATGGGCGTCGACGAAGCCCGGGAACGCCGCCGCGCCGCGCAGATTGATTTCGCGCACCCTACCCGCGCGCGCTTGGCTCAAGCCGCCCGCAAACACGAAGCGCCCATCGCGGATGCGCACGGCTTCCACGCGCGGACTGGCCGCAAGCCCGGTATAGATCGGCCCGCCATGGATCAGGAGATCGCGCGCGCCGCTGGGCGGCGTCACGCACGCGGCCAGCGCCGCCAATGAAGCCGCGCCGAAGCCGCGTCGGGTGAGATGTGGGTGCATGCGCTGGTTATGGACCACCGGCGTCCCCCCCGGCAACGGCGATCGCAAACGCAGGGGCGGCGCGGCGAATTTGAAGTCCGTTGCTTTAAGCGTGCGCTTCCACTTGCCCGTGGCAATATTTGAACTTCTTGCCAGAGCCGCACGGACACGGGGCGTTGCGCGAGACTTTGCCCCAGGTGGCGGGGTCTTCGCGCTGGAAGCCGTCGGGCGCGAGCTGCGGCGCGTCGCGCTGGGCCATGTCGTTTTCGCCGGTGAGCGGATTCTGGTGGATTTCGACCGTGCGCGGCGGCGCCAACGGGCGGCTGAGTTGCTCCTCGGCCTGGCCGACCTGCAGCCGCAGCAACATCCGCGTCACCGTGGTGCGCAGATCGAGCAGCATGCGCTCAAACAGCGTGAAGGCTTCGGTCTTGAACTCATTCAAGGGATCGCGCTGGGCGTAGCCGCGCAGATGCACGACACTGCGCAGATGATCCAGGAACGACAAGTGCTCGCGCCAACGCATATCGACGACCGAGAGCAGCACTTGCTTTTCCACCGCCCGCAATCGTTCGGGGCCCAGCAGCGCCGCCTTCTGCGCGTAAGCCTGATCGACCTCGCGAGTCAGCCGCTCGATGATTTCCTGCTGGGCGATGCCCTCCTCCGCGGCCCAGCGATCGACCGGCAAGGTGAAACCAAAGATTTCCTCCGCCTCGATCATCAGTTCCGGCGTGTTCCATTGTTCGGGATAAGCCTTTTCCGGCATGTGGCACCAGACCAGCTTTTCGACCACGTCGTGGCGCATGTCCTTGACGATCGGGGCGACATCGGCCGTGCGCATGAATTCGATGCGCTGCTCGAAGATGGCCTTGCGCTGATCGTTGATGACGTCGTCGTACTTCAGCAGATTTTTCCGGATCTCGAAATTGCGCTGCTCGACCCGTTTTTGCGAGGTCTCCAGCGCCTTGTTCATCCACGGATGGATGATGGCTTCGCCTTCCTGGATACCGAGCCCGCGCATGATGGCGTCGAGCCGCTCGGCGGCGAAGATGCGCAACAGATCGTCTTCGAGGCAGATGTAGAATTTGGACTTGCCCGGGTCGCCCTGGCGACCGGTGCGGCCGCGCAGCTGGTTATCGATGCGCCGGCTTTCGTGCCGCTCGGTGCCGAGCACGTAGAGGCCGCCCGCCTCGATCGCGGCGCGCTTCTTGGCCTCGACATCGGCGCCGATCTGGCGGCGCACCAGCGCTAATTGCTCGGGCGTTTCATCGCCCTTCAGCGCCGCCTTGATGCGCATGTCGAGATTGCCGCCGAGCTGGATGTCGGTGCCGCGACCGGCCATGTTGGTGGCGATGGTCACCGCGCCGGGTACGCCCGCCTGCGACACGATCTGGGCTTCCTGCTCGTGATAGCGCGCGTTCAGCACCTGGTGGGGAATGCCGCGCTGCTTCAAGAGGGTCGAGAGATATTCCGATTTCTCGATCGACACGGTGCCGACCAGCACCGGCTGCTGCTTGCGGTGGGTCTCCTCGATATCGGCGATGATGGCTTTGTACTTCTCTTTCGCTGTCCGATAGACTTCGTCGTCGTCATCCTGACGCATGACCTCGCGATTGGTGGGAATTTCCACTACGTCGAGCTTATAAATGTCGCCGAACTCGGTCGCTTCGGTGGCGGCGGTGCCGGTCATGCCGCTGAGTTTGTCGTAGAGGCGGAAATAATTCTGGAAGGTTATCGAAGCCAGGGTCTGATTTTCGGGCTGGACCTTCACCCCCTCCTTGGCCTCGATCGCCTGATGCAGGCCTTCCGACAAACGCCGGCCATGCATCATGCGCCCGGTGAATTCGTCGATCAGCACCACCTCGGCGCCTTTGACGATATAATCCTTGTCGCGATGGAACAGCTTGTGGGCGCGGAGCGCCTGGTTGGTGTGGTGCACGATCGAGACGTTGGCGGGCTCGTACATCGAGCCCTGCAGCAGGCCGCGCTCAACCAGCAATTCCTCGATGAATTCCGAGCCGGTCTCGGTGTAAACCACCGAGCGCTGCTTCTCATCGTGCTCGTAGTGCTCGGCCCGCAGCAGCGGAATCACTTCGTCGATCGACTTGTAGAAATCGCTGCGGTCCTCGGTTGGGCCGGAGATGATCAGCGGCGTGCGCGCTTCGTCGATCAGGATCGAGTCCACTTCATCGACAATGGCGAAGCGGTGGCCGCGCTGGACCATCTCGCCCAGCGAATATTTCATGTTGTCGCGCAGATAGTCGAAGCCGAATTCGTTGTTGGTGCCGTAGGTGACGTCGGCGGCGTAGGCTTGGCGGCGCTCGTTGTCGTATTGGCCGTGCACAATAACGCCGATCGAAAGCCCGAGGAAGCGGTACACCTGCCCCATCCATTCGGCGTCGCGCTTGGCCAGATAATCGTTGACGGTGATGACGTGCACACCGCGGTTCTCGAGCGAATTGAGATAGACCGGCAGCGTCGCCACCAGGGTCTTGCCCTCGCCGGTGCGCATCTCGGCGATCTTGCCCTGGTGCAGGAACATGCCGCCCATCAGCTGCACGTCGAAATGGCGCATGCCCAGGGTGCGCTTGGCGGCCTCGCGCACGGTGGCGAACGCCTCCGGCAGCACCTCGTCGAGCTTGCCGCCGCGCGCGAGGCGATGGCGATATTCGCTGGTTTTGTTGCGCAGCGCTTCGTCGGACAGCGCCTCGAAGGTGGGTTCGAGCGCGTTGATCCGCTGCACCATGGGCCGTAGCTGGCGCACCTTGCGCTCGTTGACGGAGCCGAAAATCTGCTTGGCGAGGTTAAGCATGAGCGCGTTCTAGTTTCCGGCGCGCCGACACCGCCGGCAGGTTGCGGCAATTAATCCGAGCGGGGCGCGAATTGCGTTGATGTTGCTGGCTTTTTTGTGGCTTTCCGGGGCGCTCCAGGATGCGAAAACACTCTCGACTTGTGCGCTCGCGAGACTTAAGAGCGCCCCCGTGCGGTGTCAATGCGACCCCGGGGCCTGGCGCTGGCGCTTGGCCAAGCTGGAGCAGAATGCATGGTTCGCCTGAAGCGCGCCGCGGTCGCCGCGTTGCTGGCCCCGCTTCTGGCCTCGTTGACGCTGGCGCTGGCGGGCTGCGGCCTGGGCCAGGACCAAGCCACCGAGGGCGGCGTGATTCGCAACCCGATCGTCGCCGCCACCGTCAATGGCCGCCCCATTTACGTGGAGGACGTGCGCGCGCGCGCGGTGGCGCGCGGCTGGCTGCAGGAGACCGAGGATCTCGACGCCAATTCCGACCCATTCTACCTCGCGCTCGAGGAATTGATCGAGGTGCGCCTGTTTGCGATGGAGGCCGAGCAGCGCGGTCTCGACCGCGAGGCCGACGTGCGCCGGCAATTGGAGAACACCCGCGAGCAGGTGCTCGCCAACGCCATCTACGAAGAAATCGACCGCCGCGCTCACGATCCCGAAGCGATCGAGCGGCTCTACCGCGAAAACGTCATCGGCTTGGGTCGAGGAGAGGAAGTCCATCTGCGCCACATCCAGTTCGAGTCACGAGAGGCCGCCGATGCGGCCAAACGAAGGCTTGACCAAGGCGAGGAATTCGAAAAGCTCGCGTTCGAGCTCTCCACCGAGCGCAACACCGCCGCCGATGGCGGCGATCTTGGCTTTGCCGCGCTGAGCGATGTGGCCCCGGTGGTGCGCGAAGCCGCGGAGAAGGCGGGCGTCGGCGAGATTTTCGGGCCGCTGCAATTGCCGACCGGCTGGAATTTATTCCGCCTCGAAGACCGGCGCGCACTCGACTCTCCCAGCCTCGAGACGCTGCGCCCCGACATCATCAAATGGCTGCACTACCGCGAAGTTCTGCAATTGAATGAACGGCTTGCGCGCGACGCCCGGATTGAACGGCTGCGCGAGCCGGTTGCCGCCGAGGGCGAGGCCGACACCGCCGCACCCGCCGATGCCGAGCGGCAAACGCCGGCGCCGCGCCCCGCTCCGCCGCGCCGCTCGCCGCCGGGCGAGGCGCCCCCGCCCTTCCCGTTCCCGGGGGCCCCCGCGCCGCCGGGCGGCGCCACGCAACCATGAGCAAGCCGGCGCTGGTGTCGCCGCTGGCGCCAGCGCGGTTTCCGGATCTACCGGCGATCGCGGGCCTGGAAGCCGCCATTGGCCGCGCCGGCTTCTACCCACACGCTCGGCCCGACCTGCTGCTGTTTCGCACTGCACCGGGCGCGCGCGCCGCCGGTGTGTTCACCACCAACGCCGTCGGCTCGGCCCCGACCGATTGGTGCAAACAGGCGCTCGCGGCCAACCGCGGGAACGCGCGCGGGTTGCTGGTCAACGCGGGCTGCGCCAATTCGTTCACCGGCCCCGCCGGAGACGCCGCCTGCAAACGCTCGCTCGAAGCCGCCGGCGCGAAACTTGGCATCGTCCCGCGCGAAGTGCTGGCGGCCTCCACCGGCGTGATCGGGGTGCTGCTCGACGATTCCAAGATCGCCGCAGCGCTGCCGGCAATGCAGCTCGGCCCGGTCGATTGGCGCGCGGCCGCGCTGGCCATCGGCACCACCGACACGTTCCCGAAGGGCGCCGGCGCGCACTGCGAGATTGACGGCGTCAGCGTCGCCATCGCCGGCATCGCCAAGGGTTCCGGCATGATCGCGCCGAACATGGCCACCATGCTGGCCTTCGTATTCACCGACGCAGCCCTACCCGCGCAGGTTCTACAAGCGCTGTTGCGCGCGGAAACCGAAACCAGTTTCAATTCCATCACCGTCGACGGCGACCGCTCGACTAATGATTGCGTGCTGCTGTTCGCCACCGGGGCGGCGCGTGCGGCGGCGATCACCGACGCCGATGATCCAAGACTGGCCGATTTTCGCACCGCGCTCTCACGCGTGCTGGCCGACCTCGCCATCCAGATCGTGCGCGACGGCGAAGGCGCGACCAAGCTGGTCACCGTCAATGTCAGCGGCGCGGTGAGCGATGCCTCGGCGAAAAAGATCGCCCGCACCATCTGCGAAAGCCCACTGGTGAAAACCGCCATCGCCGGCGAAGACGCCAATTGGGGCCGCATCGTCATGGCGGTGGGCCGCGCCGACGAACCGATCAAGCGCGAGCTGATCTCGGTGCGCTTCGGCGATCTCTGGGCCGCCAAGGACGGCATGGTTGCCCCCGATTACAACGAAGCCGCCATGAGCGCGTATATGAAGCGGGCTGAACTGGAGATTTCCGTGGTCGTGGGCCCAGGCCAAGGCGCGGCGCGGATGTATACGTGCGACCTGACCAAGCGCTACGTGGAGATAAACGCGGATTACCGGAGTTGAAGGCACTCCCCACTCCGCGATTCTCGTGCTCAACTCACGTCCGGTGACCAAGAAAACGCAAATCGTGGTGGTAGGCGGGGGCGCGGGCGGGCTGGAGCTCGCACGCAAGCTCGGCGCCAAGTTTCGGCGCAAGCATTTCGACATCATTCTGGTGGAGCCGCATCGCACACATGTGTGGAAGCCGCTGCTGCACGAAGTGGCGGCGGGCTCGCTCGACGCCAATCTCGATGAGGTCGGCTATCGCAGCCACGGCCACCGCTGGGGCTATCGCTTCTTCATGGGGCGGCTGGAGAAAATTGACCGCTCGGCGCATCAGATCGTCATCGCCCCGCTGCTGGATGAAGAAGGCGCCGAAATCATCGGCCGGCAAACCATCCGCTACGATTATCTCGTCGTCGCCATCGGCTCGGTAACGAATGCGTACAACACGCCCGGCGCCGACAAGAATTGCATCTTCCTTGACGACCGCGACCAGGCCGACCGCTTCCGCCTCAAGCTCTTGAACCAATGCCTTCGCGTATCACGGCAGATGAGCGCCGATCCCGCGAGCGACGCGCATGTGCGTATCGCCATCGTCGGCGGCGGCGCGACCGGCGTTGAACTGGCGGCGGAATTGTACAATGCGGCGGCGGGCTTGCGCCATTACGGGCTCGAAGTGTTCGACGAAGGCCGGATGGAGATCACGCTGATCGAGGCCGGGCCACGCATCCTTCCGGCGCTGCCGGAAAAACTGGCCGAGGCCGCGCGCGAAGAATTGGAAGCGCTCGGCGTACGGGTGCTGACCGGCGCGCGCGTGGCGGAGGTGACGGCCGCGGGCGTGATCACGGCCGCTGGCGAGACAATTCCGGCGGATCTGCGCGTGTGGGCGGCAGGCGTAAAGGGCGCGGATTTCCTGAAGGACATTGCCGGGCTGGAAACCAACGCCGCCAACCAACTTGTCGTGCGCGAAACGCTGCAATCGACGCGCGACTATAATATCTTCGCGCTCGGCGATTGCTGCGCTTGCCGGCAAGCGGGCGGCGAACGCCCGGTGCCGCCGCGCGCGCAAGCCGCGCACCAAATGGCCGATACCGCCTTCGCCAATCTGTGCGCCATGATCGAGGGACGCGCGTTGAGGCCGTTCGTCTATCGCGATTTCGGCTCGCTGGTATCGCTGAGCACTTATTCCACCGTCGGCTCTTTGATGGGCGGCTTGATCGGCGGCAAGCTGGCGATCGAGGGCCGGCTGGCGCGGCTGGTTTATGTGTCGCTCTACCAGATGCACTTGCTGGCTATCCACGGCTGGCTGCGCGGGCTGGTGCTGATCGCCCTCGGCCACGTCAATTCCGTGATCCGGCCAAGACTGAAACTGCATTGACCTTGTAGGTTAAGCTCCCCTCAACCAATCCAGCACACGGCTTCTTCATGCAAATCGGCGATGCTTCCCCTTCGCGGCGCCTGCTTTTGGTGGTCGCCGCCGCGTTGGTTGATGGCGAAGGCCGCGTGCTGATCGCACAGCGGCCAGCGCATAAGCAGCTGGGCGGCCTTTGGGAATTTCCCGGCGGCAAGGTCGAGCCCGGCGAGTCGCCGGAAGCAGCTTTGGTGCGCGAGTTGAGGGAGGAGCTGGACTTGACCGTTGAACCAGATTGCCTCGATCCGTTCGCGTTCGCTTCGCACGCCTACCCGGATTTCCACCTGCTGATGCCGCTCTACGTGGTCGCCACCTGGACGGGCGAGCCGACCCCCAACGACGCGCAAGCGCTCGCCTGGGTGCGCGCGCGGGAGCTGCGTGACTACCCGATGCCGCCCGCCGATGTCGTGCT
>JANNQT010000132.1:0-9430 GCA_031400895.1 Alphaproteobacteria bacterium
ATGACATCCCCACCTTCGTCGCCGACGGCGTCGCCGACCTCGGCATTGTCGGGCGCAATGTGTTGGCGGAGGCCGCGCACGACCCCAGCCCGGAGATCGTCATGGCGCTCGGCTTCGGCCGTTGCGAACTGAAGATCGCCGTACCCGAAGGCGCGGCGTTCAACGGACCCGCCTCGCTCACCGGCGCGCGCATCGCCACTACCTACCCCAAACTACTGGCCGCCTGGCTGGCCGAGCACGGAGTCAAGGCCGAGATCGTGACCATGAAAGGCGCGGTGGAAGTGGCGCCGCGCCTGAAGCTGGCGCAGGCGATTTGCGACCTCGTCTCCACCGGGGCCACGCTCGAGGCCAACGGCCTCGCGCCGGTGGCGACGGTGTTGAAAAGCGAAGCGCTGCTGATCCGCGCGCCAATTCCCCTGCCGGAGGCGCTGGCGGCGCTGGCCGAAAGCGTGATCCAGCGCTTCCGCGGCGTCTCCGCCAGCCAGGGCGCGAAATATGTGATGATGAACGCGCCGCGTTCAGCGCTCGATCGCATCGCCGCCATTCTCCCTGGCGCGGATGCGCCTACTGTCACCCCGCTTGCCGGCAACGACGACCGCGTCGCCGTCCATGCCGTGTGCCAGGAATCGGTGTTCTGGGAGACGCTGGAACAGCTCAAGGCCGCCGGCGCCTCGGCCATCCTGGTGCTGCCGATCGAAAAGATGATGTGATGCGCGTGTTCGAGTGGTCCGCCCTTGGCGAAAGCGAGCGCGCCGCCGCCTTGGCGCGGCCAAGCCGGCGCCACGACGCACACTTGCGCGCGACGGTGGCGGCGATCTTCGCCGATGTCGAGCGCGAGGGCTACGCCGCGGTGGAGCGCTGGGCGCGCGAGCTCGACAAATTTCCGCCGCGCCGGCTCAATCTGGACGCCGCCACAATCGCCGCCGCGCGCGCGGCATTGGCCGATGACGACCTCGCCGCGCTGGACACAGCCGCGGCCAACATTCGCCGCTACCACAAAGCGACCAAGCCGGCCGATGCGACCGTCGAGGTGGGCCCTGGCCTTACCTGCACGCGACGCTGGCGGCCGATCCGCGCTTGCGGGCTCTACATACCCGGCGGCTCTGCCCCGCTGTTCTCAACTTTGCTGATGCTGGCCATCCCCGCGCGCGTGGCCGGCGTGCCGGAGCTTGTCGCGGCCATGCCGCCCAATCGCCAGGGCCAAGCCGAGCCGATCGTCATCGCCGCCGCCGCGCTGTGCGGCCTCGACGCGCTGTGGCTCATCGGCGGCGCGCAAGCGATCGCGGCGATGAGCTTCGGCGCGGGCCCGGCCAAGGCGGAGAAGCTGTTCGGCCCCGGCAACGCCTACGTCGCCGAAGCCAAGCGCCTGGCCGCGAGCCTGCCGGGTGGCCCGCAGATCGACACGCCCGCCGGCCCCAGCGAATTGATGGTCATCGCCGATGACAGCGCCCGAGCGGATTTCGTCGCCGCCGACCTGCTCAGCCAGGCCGAGCACGATTCCGACGCACAAGTGCTGCTGGTCACGCCCTCGCGCGACTTGGCCGCGCGGGTGGAGGCCGAGATCGCCCGGCAATTGCCGACCCTGCCGCGCGCCGCCATCGCTTCACGCGCGCTCGAACACGCGCGCTGCGTTCTGGTCGCCGACATCGCCGCCGCCATCGCCGTCGCCAATGCCTACGCGCCCGAGCATCTGTCACTGCAGATCGAAGCCGCCGCGCGAGCGAGCGAGCGCATCGACAATGCTGGAGCGGTGTTCGTCGGTCCCTGGAGCGCGGAGACGTTCGGCGATTATGTGTGCGGCCCCAGCCATGTGCTGCCCACCGACGGCGCGGCGCGGGCCTGGAGCGGGGTCGGCGTCGAAGCCTTCATGAAGTGTCTTAATTTGCAAACCCTAGACCAGAGCAGCGCGCACGCGTTTACCGGCGCGGCGGCGCGGCTGGCGCGGCTTGAGGGCCTCGAAGCGCACGCCCGCGCCGCCGAAATCAGGAGCGCGTGATGCGCCGCGCGCCCTTTGCGCCGCTGGTTGCCGGCGGCGAGGGCCTGCGCGAGCCGCCGTCCGCGCCCAAGGCGCTGCGCGCACGCATGGCCGCGATCTACGGCGTCGATGAAACGTGCCTGCTACCAGTGTGCGGCGCCGCGCATGGGCGCGAATTGGCGCTGCGCTGCGCGGGCGACGTTAGCGACGCGGTCTCGCCTGGCGACTACGATAGCCTCGACGCCGATGCCGCTGCCGCGCTGGCCAAGGCCGCGCCGCTGCTGGTGATCGACGAAAGCCTGATCGAGTTCACCGACGCGTCCTCGCTGGCGGCATTCGCCTGCGGCGCCGCCAACGTTGTGGTGCTGCGCTCGCTCTCGTTCGCCTACGGGCTGGCCGGTGCGCCCTGCGGGGCGGCGATCGCCAATCCTGGCTTGATCGCGAAAATGCAAGGCGCGATGGCGCCTTGGGCGCTGGCGACGCCGACGCTCGATCTGGCGCTGGCGGCGCTCGACGCCTCGCGTTTGCCGCTGACGCACGAACGCTGGCGTACGCTCCGCGCCGAGCGCGCCCGCCTGGCCGCGCTCTTGCCGGACGCGCGCGAGGCCGCCGGCCCTTATGTGTTCGTCCGCGTCGCCGACGCCGCCAAGACGCGCGCGGCGATCGCCGCCTTCGGGCTCGACGCCGAAGAACGCAGCGACGGCGCGTTCCGCTTCGCCATCGGCGCACCGGCCTATAACGAGCAAGTGCTGGCCGCGCTCGGATGCGCCGTCGCCAAGCCGGCGCGGCGCGCGGAAGTCGTGCGCGACACCAAGGAAACCCGCATCGTGGCCGCAATCGATCTCGACAGCACGGGCGCGGTGCGGATCGACACCGGCAACGGCTTCTTCGACCACATGCTGGCGCAAGTGGCGCTGCACGGCGGCTTTTCGCTCGCGCTCACCTGCGCCGGCGATCTGCACATCGACGCCCACCATACGATCGAGGATTGCGCCATCGCGCTGGGCCAGGCGCTAGACAAGGCCCTCGGCGAGCGCCGCGGCCTCTCCCGTTTCGGCTTTCTGTTGCCGATGGACGAAACCGAGGCGCAAGTTTCGCTCGATCTCGGCGGACGACCGTTCGCGGTGTTCAGCGGCGATTTCGCCGCGCCGCTCCTGGGCGCCTACCCAACCGAAATGACCGCGCACGTGTTCCGCTCGCTGGCGGAGAACATGCGCGCGGCAATCCATGTCTCGGTGCGCGGCGAGAACGACCACCACAAAACCGAAGCCTGCTTCAAGGCTTTCGGCCGCGCCTTGCGCGAAGCGATCCGCGTGCAGGGGGAGGCGACGCCCTCGACCAAGGGCGTGCTATGAGCGTCGCCGTGGTCAAGATCGGCGTGGGCAACACCGCGTCGGTGATGTTCGCGCTCGAGCGGCTGGGCGCCGACGCGGTGCTGACTGACGATCCAGCGCAAATCGCCGAAGCGGAGCGCGTGATCCTGCCCGGCGTCGGTGCGGCGGCCTACGCCATGCGCCGACTGGAAGAGGCCGGCTTGACGCCGGTTGTGCGCGCGTATCGGCGTCCGCTGCTCGGCATTTGTCTCGGCCAGCAATTGCTCTATGAGCGGAGCGAGGAAGGCGACGCCGCCGGCTTTGGACTCATTCCTGGCCGCGTGACCAAACTCCCCGCCAGCAATGAAGCGCCCGCGCCGCACATGGGCTGGAGCCGGCTCCTCGATGTGCAAGCCCACCCGCTCACCGAGGGCATTGAGCCCAATTCGCATGCGTATGCGTATTTCGTGCACTCCTACGCCTGCCCGCTCGGCGAAGCCACGCTGGCGAGCGCCGCCTACGGGCAAGTTTTCTCCGCCATCGTCACCAGCGGCAATGTGTTCGGCTGCCAGTTCCACCCAGAGCGCTCGGGCGCGGTCGGGCGACGCATTCTGCAAAACTTCCTGGCGCTGCCATGCTGATCCTGCCGGCCATTGATCTCATTGACGGCCGCTGCGTGCGCTTGCTGCATGGCCGCTTCGATCGGGCCACGCGCTATGGCGATCCGCTGGAGCAGATCGCGGCGTTCGCGGCAGCGGGCGCGAGCTGGGTGCATGTGGTCGATCTCGACGGGGCCAAGGCCGGTGCGCCGCGACAGACCGAGTTGATCGCGCAACTCTCGCGTGCTGGCGTCAAGCTGCAAAGCGGCGGCGGTGTGCGCACGCGCGCCGACATCGAACAGCTGCTGACCAGCGGCGTGGCCCGCGTGGTGGTCGGCTCCGTCGCCGCGCGCGATCCGGAACTGGCGCTCGGTTGGCTGCGCGAGTTTGGCGCGGAACGCATCTGCGGCGCCTTTGACGTGCGCCGCTCCGCTAACGGCTACGAAGTTGCGGCCGAAGCCTGGCGCGAGGGCGCGGGCGTGGAGCTCACGGAATTGCTTTCAAGCTTCAGCGGCGAGCTTACCCACGCGCTGATCACCGACATCTCCCGCGACGGCGCCATGACTGGACCGAACGTCGAATTAATCGCCGGCGTCACGCGCGCCTATCCTAAGCTGCAAGTGCAGGGCTCTGGCGGCGTGGCCGCTCTGGCCAACCTCGCCGCGCTGCGCGATGCCGGCGCGGCGGCGGCGATCGTGGGCCGGGCGCTTTATGAGCGCGCTTTCACGCTGGAGGACGCCCTTGCCGGCTAAGCGCATCATCGCCTGCCTCGATGTGAAAGGCGGCCGCGTGGTCAAGGGCGTGCGCTTCGAGGGCCACGCCGATATGGGCGATCCGCTGGAGCTTGCGCTCACTTATCGCGACGAAGGCGCCGACGAGATCGTCATCTACGACATCGCCGCCTCGGCCGAACGCCGCACCATCGACTATGCCTGGCTCAAACAGATCGCGCGCGGGCTCGATGTGCCGCTGTGTGTAGCCGGCGGCATCCGCTCGGTGGCGCAGGCGATCCTTTGCCTCGAAAACGGCGCCGACAAAGTGTCGATCAATTCGCCGGCGCTGGAGCGCCCGGATTTCATCAACGAATTGGCCGACGTCGCGGGCACGCAATGCGTGGTGGTTGGCGTCGATAGCCGCGCTGAAGGCGGGGATTGGTACGCGCACCAATACACGGGCGATGCGCGCACCACGCGGCGCACCACGCGGCTTATGCTGGACTGGATCGTCGAAGCGCAGGCGCGCGGCGCGGGCGAGATCGTGCTCAATTGCATGGATAGCGACGGCGCCCGCGCCGGCTACGACATCGCTCAGCTTAAGGCCGCGCGCGCGCGGCTCTCGATCCCGCTGGTGGCCTCCGGCGGCGCCGGCGTGGCCGAGGACTTCCGCGCCGTCTTTGCCGAGGCTGACGTGTCCGGCGCGTTGGCGGCGGGCGCGCTGCATACGCGGGCGCTGCGCATTCCGGAACTGAAACAAAGCCTGCTCGCGGCCGGCATCGAGGTGCGCCCATGAATATCGACTTCGCTAAAGGCAACGGACTGGTCCCGGTGATCGTGCAGGACGCCGCGACGCTGCAAGTACTGATGCTGGCTTACATGAACGAGGCGACGCTGGCGGAAACCCTCGCAAGCGGCGAGGCGACGTTTTACTCGCGCTCGCGTGGGCAGCGTTGGCGCAAGGGCGAAAGCAGCGGCCACCGCCTGGAAGTGGTTTCGCTCACGCCCGATTGCGATAGCGATGCTTTGCTCTTGCGCGTGCGCCCGCGCGGGCCGGCCTGTCACCTCAACACCACTTCGTGCTTCGGCGCGGAAGACGCGCCGGGCATAGGACGCTTGGCGCGGCTGGAGCAAACCATCGCCGCGCGCGCGGAATCTAACGACGGCGCTGAAAGTTACACCGCGCTTCTGTTGGCCAAGGGCGTCAAGCGCGTGGCGCAAAAAGTCGGCGAGGAAGGCGTCGAGACCGCGCTGGCGGGCGCGGCCGGCGACGACAGAGAGGTGTGTGAAGAGGCCGCCGATTTGCTCTACCATCTGCTGGTGCTGCTGCGCGCGCGTGGGCTTGCGCTTGAATCCGTGCTCGCGGTGCTGGCGGAGCGGGCGCGATGAGCGGACCGAAACCGCGCGCTGGCATTCTCGACATCGCGCCCTACGTGGCCGGCAAAGCCAGCGCGCCCGGCGCGGCGCTTGTATTCAAGCTCTCGGCCAACGAAAATGCACTTGGCCCGAGCCCCGCCGCGCTCGAAGCCTATCGTGAAGCCGCGGCCGAACTGCACCTCTATCCCGATCCGAACGCGACCGCGTTGCGCGAGGCGCTTGGCGCCAAGCACGGCATCGACCCGGCGCGATTGATATTCGGCACAGGTTCCGATGAGATTTTCTCGATGGCGGCCATCGCCTATCTCGAACCGGGCGACAACATGATCCAGCCCGCGCACGGCTTTGCCGCCTGGGCCATCGCGGCGCGGGCAGTGGGCGGCGAAGTGCGCAATGCGCCAGAGCGTGACGGCGTCGCCGATGTCGATGCAATTCTGGCGCGGGTCGATGCGCACACGCGCGTGGTGTTCCTCGCCAATCCCGCCAACCCGACCGGAACCTGGCTGCCCTTCGCCGAAATCGAGCGCCTGCACGCGGGGTTGCCGGGCCACGTGCTGCTGGTGCTGGACGAGGCTTATGTCGAATTCGCGCGCACGGTGCTGAACGGGCCAGATGGCCTGCGGCTCGCCGAGCGCGCCGAAAACGTGCTGGTGACGCGCACTTTTTCCAAGCTTTACGGTCTTGCGGCTCTGCGGATCGGCTGGGGCTATGCCGCGCCCGCCATCATCGATGCGCTCAACCGCTTCCGCCTGCCGTTCAACACGCCCCGGCCCGCGCAGGCGGGGGCGCTGGCGGCGCTGGGGGATGACAGCTTTGCCGAACGCTCCATTGCGCTCGCCGAGACGGGCCGCTTGCGGCTTGCCGGCGAACTGACGGCGTGGGGGTTCGCGCCCCTGCCTTCGGCGACCAATTTCGTCACCGCCCGCGCGCCCGCAGGCCTCAGCGCGGCTTGGATCGAGGCGGCCCTGGCGCAGCGGGGCGTGCTGGTGCGCGGGCTGACGAACTATGGATTGCCCGACCACCTTCGCATCAGCGTCGGGACGCCCGAGGCAATGGATGCTCTCAGGCTCGCCATGGGGGTGGTCCTATCCAGGGCCTAGGCCAAGAGAGCGCATGGTTATTGTGTGATATGGTAGTTTGTTAGATTTATTCCCCTTTGTAACCCGGTCTGGTTGCTAAACTGGACAGAATATTCTAAGAAACTCGCAGGAGCAGGGCTAATGACCGCGTCGGGACGTCCCAATATTGCAACGTGCGCCGCTTATGCTGCGGTTGCGAAGGGCTGGGCCTCGCGCGGCGCCCGCCTGCTGCTAAGCCATGTCCTTAACCGGGTAGCGCTTATCGCGCGTCCCGGAGCGGCTTGGCTGCCAGTGACCTGACCTCACCAGGATCGCCCGCACCCAGACCCCGCTCCCGCCAGGCAGCGGGGTTTTTGATGCCTGCCTCCACCAATAGGAAACAATGAGCAACCAGCCGCCCCCCCAGAACGCAAACCGCCGCAGCGCGGTGGTGACGCGTGGGCCCAGCCGCGCGGCAGCGCGTTCGTATCTGCGCGCGGCGGGCATGAGCGATTCCGATTTCGAGCGGCCGATGATCGCGGTGGTCAACACCTGGTCGTCGGTGACGCCGTGCAACATGCATCTGGGCGATCTGGCCGAGCACGTGCGCCGCGGCGTGCGCGAGGCCGGCGGCGTGGCCGTAGACTTCAACACCATCGTCGTCACCGACGGCATCTCGATGGGCACGCCGGGCATGAAAGCCTCGCTGATCTCGCGCGAGATCATTGCCGACTCAATTGAACTTGCGGTGCAAGGCCATCAGCTCGACGGCGTCATCTGCATTGTCGGCTGCGACAAGACCATCCCCGCCGCCGCAATGGCGTTGGCGCGCATGGATCTGCCGGGGTTGGTGTTGTACGGCGGCACCATCATGCCCGGCTTGGTCCACGGCAAGGAAATCTCCATACAAGAAGTGTTCGAGGCGATCGGCGCGCATGGCGCGGGAACGCTCGACGACGATAGCCTGAGAGCGGTGGAGATAGCCGCCTGCCCTGGCGCTGGCGCCTGCGGGGGCCAGTTTACCGCCAACACCATGGCGATGGCGCTCACCGCCATGGGGCTCTCGCCTATCGGCGCCAATGATGTGCCAGCGGTGCACAAGGATAAACCGGCCGAAGCCGAGCGCTGCGGGCGGCTTGCGGTTGAACTCACACTGGCCGGGCGCAACGCGCGCCAATTCATCACCAGCACGTCGCTACAAAACGCCGCCGCCGCCTGCTCGGCCAGCGGCGGCTCGACCAATGCGGTCCTGCATCTGACCGCCATCGCCGCCGAGGCCGGCATTGGCTTCGGCATCGAGGATTGCCACGCCGCCTGCGAAACCACGCCGGTGATCTGCGATCTGAAACCGGGCGGGAGATTCCTTGCGCACCATATGTTCTTGGCCGGCGGCACGCGGCTGGTGCTGCAACGCATGCTGCAGGCCGGCAAAATCACCGATGCGCCAACCGTATCTGGTCGCTCGCTCGCCGAGGAAACCGCCGAAGCGGTCGAAACCAAAGGCCAGGACGTCATCACTGATTTCACCCGGCCGGTGATGGCGCGCGGTTCGTACGCGGTGCTCTACGGCAATGTCGCGCCGGAGGGCGCGGTACTGAAGCTCGCCGGCCACGAGATCGCGCGTTTTGAAGGCCCCGCGCGCGTATTCGACAGCGAGGAGGCCGCCTTTGACGCCGTGCAACACGGCGCCATCAACGAAGGCGATGTGATCGTCATCCGCTACGAGGGGCCCAAAGGTGGCCCGGGCATGCGTGAAATGCTGCAAGTGACCGCAGCCCTCAAGGGCCGCGGCTTCAAGCACATCGCGCTGATCACCGATGGGCGCTTTTCCGGCGCGTCCTACGGTTTTGTCGCCGGCCACGTCGCGCCGGAGGCCGCGGTTGGCGGGCCGATCGCGCTTATCCAAGACGGCGACATTGTCAGCATCGATGTCAAGGCGCGCGCCATCGACGTGAGCGCCGATCTCTCCGCGCGCCAAGCCAAGCCGCCGCAACGACCAGCCCCGGTCGGCGCTTTCGCCAAATACGCCGCGCTCGTTTCCTCCGCGTCGAACGGCGCAATCACCATCCCCAAGCAAGAGGCCAAGTAATGCCAGCTCAAGTCTACACCACCGACGACGTCACCACCGAAGCGCTGCGCGGCAAGCGCATCGCCATTATCGGCTATGGCAGCCAAGGCCGCGCGCATGCGCAGAATTTGCGCGATGACGGCTTTGACGTCGTCGCCGGCGTGCGCAAGGACGGGCGCGGCTGGAAGCACGCCAGCGAAGACAAGGTCGCCACCGCCGAACCGGCCGCGGCAGTGAAGGGCGCCGACCTGATCGCCATCTTAGCGCCGGACATGACCCATGACGGCATCTGGAAGGATATCGTCGAGCCCAACGCGCAGAAGGGCG
>JANNQT010000133.1:0-1794 GCA_031400895.1 Alphaproteobacteria bacterium
CTGCGCGCCCAGCTCGGCCGGGCGGTCGCTGGCCCGGCAAGGGGCCTGCACAAGTGCATCGGCGCTGCGCAAGCGCCAGCCGTGTTCACGCAAGGCGGCCAGCGTGGCGCCGCGCGCCAGCGCGCTGACCTGCGCGCGCCCTGCGGCCGCCAGGCGTGTGCCGATGAACCCGCCAATCGCACCTGCTCCCACGATACAAACCTTCATGTCGCTTCCTTCCTCCGAGTCGCGCTGCGCCCAACCCCGCACCTTCGGGGCACAGACCTGCCTGGACACGCGACCCTTGCCATGTGACCCGGCAAAGAAGAACAACCTAGAGGGTCGCGCCCGTAAGCTGTTGATCCGTTTCTTGTTGGTTGGCAGGAATCGAACCCACTACCCCTTGGTTCGTAGGTCTTTAACCAGGGATTTACTGAAACGGCTTGGGGCACTGTTTATCCTTGAAAATCAATGACTTAGGCGATATCATCGGTCTCGACTGATCCCAGAAATTCCCGCGAAATCCCGTTTCCGGTGGACCCCTGGGTGGACACCTGAGAAGGCTTGCAGCATGACCCGGTACCCCAAGTCCGGCAAGGGCCATCGGTGGACGGTGGCGGAGTTGAAGGCGCTGACCCTGGCAGGCGCAGGCGACACTGTGCGGGACGGGGACGGGCTTGTGTGCACCGTGCGAGCTGCCGGCGCTGAACCCGTCGTGGTTCACTTCCGCTACGGCTTCAAGCACGACGGTAAGAAGGGCTGGCACTACTGCGGCACCTGGCCGGCGACTTCGCTGGAGGGTGTTCGCGTGGCGCGCGACCCAGCTCGAAGCCTGCTGAAACGCGGCCTCGACCCCAACCAGACTCGCACTGCCGAGCGCATCGAAGAGCGCCGGCGTGTTCAGGCCACGATCGACGCGGTGGCGCGGCGCCTCGCCGAAGACGCGTCGATCCGGGCGATGTACGACGCATGACTTGCTTCGGGCGCTTCATGTCGAAGCGGCCCGAATGCGTCAGACGGGTCCAGTCCTTGACGAAGGCCTTGGTTCGGTCCGACGCCCGCGGCAGGGCCGCGCGCTTATCGCTTGGCGCCTTTTTCAAGATCGCCCTTCAACGCTTTGGCCGACGCGAAACGCGCCTTGCTGATCGTCCGCGCCTCTTCCATCGCCGCGCGGATGTCGGCATTCGGCGCCTTCAGCGCAAACGGAAGTTGCTGCTCGGCCACAACCCGCGTGAGGAACATCCGCACGGCATCCGACACCGACAGCCCCATCGCCGCCAGCGTTTCCGTGGCCTGAGTCTTGGCGCGGATGGCGCCGAGCCTGTCCATGCCGCGTGTGTACGCGCAGCTGGGGACCGCGGCGCGACGACTGGCGCACGCGCTGCTCTGTGTTCGGGCGACGCTGCCTCGCAGCCGATGTGCCAGCTTGCCCGGCGCGGCGGTCAATCCGAGCCAAGCACTTCGAGCGACTCGGCGGCCCGGCTTCGGACATTGCGGCTGGGCGGCGTGACGATCTGGCGCAAGCGCGGAGCGCTGGAGCAGAACCAAACGAAATGCACTGGGGCGCAGCGCGCGAGCGTCGGGCCGGTTCGTCAAGCGGGCAAGCGAGGAAGAGAGTGGCTCTGCCAGAGCGAACTCGCCATCAAACATTTGGTGTGAATCTCAAGCAGCGGCGCGCCGACGATACCGCACGTCTTGACCAGCTCGCGGCACACCGCACGCCGTGAAGAAGGCCAGCAAGGCTTCATCCATACAACGGCTGAAAGTCTTGCTCATCGCTTCCTGACAGGTGCCGAGGCCTTGGCGACGGGCTTG
>JANNQT010000134.1:0-3170 GCA_031400895.1 Alphaproteobacteria bacterium
GTAAGCGTAGCTCCGTCACCCTCATGAATGGGGCTTGACGGTTTTGGCGCGCGGTTTTCGGCGTTTTGGCCTCCATTTGTCCGCCAGCGCATCGACGGCGTTCTCAAGCGCACTGCGGTCGAAGCGATCAGGATCGTAATCGCCGCCGCCGTTCCAGTCACGCATGGCGGCGTGCTCGGGATGGGCGGGATCGCAGAGCGCGGCGCGAAACAGCTCGTAGCCCGGCGGACCGCCGACATCTTCTGGCGGGCAGCGTCCCTTGGCGTCGAGCAGCAGCGGCAAGCCTTCCATGCTTGTGTCCTCGACCCATTTTTCAAGTCTGATCACATGCTCCCAATTGTCGCCGAAATCGTACGTGTAGCGGATGGTCTTGGCGCCGGTGTCGCGCACGATGTCATAGAGCCGCGTCTTGCTGACATCGCCCATCGCATCGGCGAAATCCGGATCGAGCACGCCCCAGCTCACGCCGCCGGCGTGAAAGGCGTAGAGGTGGGAATTGGTCCAGCCGAAAGCGGCCTGCAAGACGAGATGCAGACGATCAAGCCGGATCGCCAGCGGCACGGCGATGCGGCGCATCACCTCCGGCATTACATGCGCGATCACGGCTTTGATGCGCACGCCGGTGGTTGCGACGCTCATGCCGCGCGTGTTGCTGGATGAAAGATTGCGTCGCCCGCATAAGCTGGCGACCAAGGCAGCAACTCGTCGAGCCGCGACAATGACCAGACATTGACGAGCTTGGTCAAGACATCGGCGAGCCAGGCTTCGGCGTTGACGCCGTTCAATTTGCAGGTCTCGATCAACGAGGCCAGCATAGCCCAATGCTCGGCCCCGTCATCGCAACCGGCGAAGAGCGCGTTCTTGGCGGTGAGCTTGATCGGCCGCATGGCCCGCTCCACCGCATTGGTGTCCATCTCGATGCGCCCATCGTCGAGATACATCGTCAGTCCATCCCAGTGATTGAGGCCGTAGCGGATCGCCGCGGCCGTGTCGCTCTTCTGCGATAGCCCGTGCAATTGCGTTTCAAACCAGCGCTTCAGCGCCTCGACCAGCGGCCGCGACAAGCTCTGGCGACCGGCGCGTCGCTGATCGGCGTCGCGCCCGCGCAAAGCCTGCTCGATTCTGTAGAGTTGGCCGATGCGGACCAGCGCTTCATGCGCGACCGGCGCTGGCGCCGGCGCCGCCGTACGCTCGATCTTGACAAATTGCCGCCTGAGATGGGCCCAGCAAAACGCCAGCCGCACATCGCCCGCGAGATTGTCCGCCCGCTCGGGTTTGACCATGGTCTTGTAGGCGCCGTAGCCGTCGCAATGGACGACGCCCGCAAAGCCGTCGAGCAATTTCAATCCGTGCACGGCGCCGCGGCCCGGCGCATAGGCATAAGCGACGCCTGGCGGCTCGGGACCGTTCCAGGGACGGTCGTCGCGTGAAATCGCCCAGAAATAGCCGATTTTGGTTTTGCCCTTGCCGGGATCGAGCACCGGCGCGGTGGTCTCATCGACGCACAGCTTGCTCGATTGCAGTAGCCTTGCGCGCAGCAGACGATAGAGCGGACGCAATTCCTGCGCCGCATAGCCGATCCAGAAAGCCAGCGTCGAGCGGTCGATGGCCAGCCCATGCGTCGCGAACATCTGCGCCTGGCGATAAAGCGGCAAATGCCAGTGATATTTCGCGTCGATCACATGCGCGACCAGACGCTCGGTGGGAAGACCGCCTTTGATCAAGCGCTCCGGCGCGGGATGCTGCAGCACCGTGCCGACGCAGGTGCGGCAGGCGAGCTTCGGGCGGCGCGTGACGATGACTTGGAATTTCGCCGGTATGACATCGAGACGCTCGCTCTCGTCGGCGCCGATTTCGACAAGCGCGCCGGCGCAGCACGGACATTGCGCTGCTTCCGGAATCAGCGTTTCGACGATCCGCGGCAGATGCTTCGGCAAGCAGCCGCGATTGGCGCGCCGCTCCCTCGTGCGTCGCTCGCGCGTGGTCTTGTCGGCCTTCTCTTCTTCCCCCTGGACAGCGGCGACCGCTTGCTCGATGTCCTCCAGCGCCAGCTGCAATTGATCCGGCGACAGCTTCTCGGATGATTTTCCAAATTGGACGGAATTGGCGAGTTTGAGCAGACGTTCGAGTTTGTTGCAGCGTTCAAGCAGCGCCGCCGCAAACACGCGCAAGGCCGCGGGATCATCGGGAAGCGGATCATGGGCGGTGATGACGGGCTCGCTCACATCTCGGATTCTGCCATGCTTCGCGGGAATTGCACGCGCGATTTGGCCCACGCGACTTTCTTTTTTACGCAAGCGCATCCGGCGCGCGCGCAGGAGCCGCGTGCATTCGCGTCCAATCCATTCCAGCGAGCAGCGCCGCCAGCTGCGCCGCATTCATCCGCATGGCGCCGTCCACCACAGGCGGCCATTTGAAGGCGCCCGATTCAAGCCGCTTCCAATAGAGCGCGAGCCCCGTGCCGTCCCAAACGACAATCTTCACGCGGTCGGCGCGCTTGGCGCGGAAGACGATTGCGATGCCTTTCAAGGGATCCTGCCCAAGCGTTTCGCGCGCCAGCAAAGCGAGGCTGTCGGCGCCTTTGCGGAAATCGACAGGCCGCGTTGCGACGAAAATGGCGACGCCATATGGCGACGCCATTCGGCGGCGTCAGCATGAGCGCGTCCGGCGAAGCGCGCTGAATACATCGTTGAGCACATCGCCTTCAGGCCGACCGCGAACATGCACGACGGCGCCGTCTATTTCGACGACGATTTCAGCACACGCTTTTGGCCGTTTGAGCGCCGGGTCGGGCGACGCCTCAGCAAGCAGCGGCACCAGCATCGGCGTCGATGGGGCAGCAGACTGAGGTGAGCCGCCTGGCAGAACCAGGATGCCCTGTCGCGCCAGCCTGCGCCAATCATGAACCTGCTGCGGCCGGCAGCCGTGCCGGCGCGCCACGTGGGTGACGATCGCGCCCGGCGCCAAACTCTCGGCCACGATCCGCGCCTTCACAGCATCGTCCCACCGCTGCCGGCCAGAGCCTGCAAATATTTCGATCCGCGACACTTGCGGTCGTCTTATGTCGTCCGATTGGTCGTCCATTCTGAGCACCCTTCCGCGAAGGGGCTCTACACGACATGTCGCAATTCGGGGACGGCAATCAAAAGGGTGGCGGGGCTACGCTTACG
>JANNQT010000135.1:0-10467 GCA_031400895.1 Alphaproteobacteria bacterium
CGCGCTGTCACCATCGTTTGTCACACGTAGAGGTCAAGCGGAGGCCCATTTGGGACCGGCGGTCGGACCAGCCAAAAGAGCCGCTGGCGCCCCCCACGCCGTGGACCGCCTCGCCGCGCTCCTGGCCGAGGACCTGGCAGCCGTCGACGCCATCATTCACGAACGCATGATCAGCCCCGTGGGCGTGATCCCCAATCTCGCCGCGCACCTTATTGACGCAGGCGGCAAGCGTATTCGTCCGCTGATCACGCTGGCGGCGGCGCGGCTCCTGGGCGGCGGCGGCGACGGGCCGCGCAAGCTCGCGGCGGCGGTCGAGTTCATTCATTCGGCGACATTGCTGCACGACGACGTGGTCGATGTGTCGAGCATGCGGCGCGGCAAGCAAGCGGCCAATGTCGTGTGGGGCAATTCCGCCAGCGTTTTGGTCGGCGATTTCTTGTTCGCGCGCTCGTTCAACCTCATGGTCGAGAGCGGCGACCTGATGGTGCTTGATATTCTTGCACGCGCGGCCAGCGTCATTGCCGAAGGCGAAGTGATGCAATTGGCGGCCGCCAACGACGCCGACACCTCGCGTGAGCGCTACATGGAAATCGTCGCGGCAAAAACCGCCGCTTTGTTTGCGGCGGCGGCGAAAGCTGGCGCGGTAGCGGCGGGACGGCCGGGTGCGGAAGCGGCGGCGCTCGAAAGCTACGGTCGCGAATTGGGGCTGGCGTTCCAACTCGTGGACGACGCGCTCGATTATGGCGGGCTCTCCGCCGTGATGGGCAAGAACACGGGCGACGATTTCCGGGAGGGGAAAGTCACCCTGCCCGTGGTGTTCGCACGCGATGCGGGCGACGAAGCCGAGCGCGGCTTCTGGCGGCGCGTCATGGGCGGAGAACGCGGCGACGACGATTTCCATCGCGCTGTGGCGTTGATGCGCCGCCACGACGCTATCGCGCTGACGCTGAATGCGGCGCGAGAGCATGCCGCGCGCGCGCGCCAAGCGCTGAGCACACTACCCGCCAACGCCTATCGCGAAGCGCTGGCGGAGCTGCCGGAATTCGTGGTCGAACGCGCGTTCTAGGGCTCAAACGCGACGCCACTACCATGGCGTCATCCCGGACGCGCGAAGCGCGATCCCGGGACTGGCAAAGGCAGCGCTCTACAAAAGCGTGTGCGCAGGGTTCGCTCAGAGTTCAGCGATGCCCTGTTGCAACGCATGTCGGCGTATGATCGCCGCCACGCCCGCCGCGCTCAGCGCAAGCACCGCGAGCGCGATCCACGCCGCCTCATCGCCGATGACGACGAGGGCGAACGCCAGCGCCCCGCACCCAGCCATCGCCGCCCAATAGCTCAGCGCGACACGCTCGTGGCGCCAGCCTGCGCGCAATGCGATCTGGTAAATGTGCTCGGAATGACCGTCGAGCAGCGAGCGGCGGCGGCGCCAGCGCCACGCCAGGGTCAGCAGCGCGTCGGCGAGAAGTGGAAAGAACACAATGGGCGGCACGAACGGCGACAATCCCGTGCGTGCAATGATCAACAACGACGTCAGCGCGGCGATGGCGCCGGCGAACAAAGCCCCGGAATCGCCGGCGAACAAGCGGCCGGCGGGGAAGTTCCAAATCAGAAATCCAACCAGCGCGCCGGCGCCGCACAGTCCGATCGCCGCCCCACTGGGAGAGCCTTGCGCGTGCGCGATGGAGGCGAGTGCGGCAAGCCCGATCGCCACCGAACCCATCGCCAGCCCATTCGCGCCGTCCATGAAGTTCACGCAATTGACCATGGTGAACACCCAAGCCGCCGTGCCGACAAGCCCAAGCGCGAATCCCAAATGCGCCGATGCGCCCCAGCCGAGCGGGAGTTTCTCCACCACCCCGACCGCCAGCGCCGCGCCCAGCGAGATCGCCAGGAACAGCATGAATTTCAGTCGCGGGCCCAATGGGCGCTCGTCATCAATGAAGCCCACCAACATGAAGGCGTACGCGAATGCAGCCTCCAGCGAGAGCAAGGCCGCGCCCCGGGTGCTGACAGCGTCGCGCCAGTCACGCGCGAACAAGGCGAGCACCATGAGGCCGGCGGCAACGCCAATGGCCATGCCGATGCCGCCACTCGTCGGCGTTGGCGCAGCGTGTTGTTTGCGCGCCATGTTCGGCGCATCGAGGGGCCCGGACGCAATCTGCGCGCCGCACGCGAGCATGCTCACGAGCAGCGCCGCGCACGCGGCCAGGGTCAATTCCAGCAACACGTTGTCACCTCACGCGGGTGGCCGGGCTAACGGGCCCGGCGGGACCGGTCAAGCGCCCAGCACCGCGGGGCGCACCCACCAGTGCGAGCGCGCCAAGGTAGCCGCGACGGCTTCGGCGGCCTCCCGCGTGTCAACCAGCGCGAACACCGTGGCGCCGCTGCCGGAAAGGCCGACATGGGCGACACCCGGATTGGGGCGCAGCAGCCCCGACATCTCAGCGATCTCGGGCATGAGCACGCGCGCGGGCGCTTCGAGGTCGTTGCCCATCGTCGCGGCCCCTGCCCACACCTCCGCTGGCGTGCGCCAAACCGGAGCAGGCGCTTCAGCAAATCCATGCCCACATCGCATGCGGTCGAACTCGCGGAATACGGCGGCGGTCGCGAGCGGACGCAACGGGTTGACCAGCACCGCATGCAGCACCGGCGCTTGCATCGGCGCAAGCGTATCGCCAACCCCGGTCATCCAGGCCGAACGCGCCGCGACACACACGGGAGCATCCGCGCCAATCTCTCTGGCGATGCGCATCAGTTCAGCTTCCGCAAGCCCCAATTCCCAAAGTATGTTCAAGGCTTTCAGGGTCGCGGCGCCATCCGATGAGCCCCCGCCCATGCCAGAAGCGATCGGCAAGTTCTTTTCCAACAGCAGTTTCGCGCGCGGCGCTATCCCGGCTGCAAGCGCCAACGCGTGCGCGGCGCGCAATACAAGATTGGAATCGTCCGCGATCAAGCCGGACGCAAATGGGCCACGGACCTCCAGTGACAGACCATCCGCCTGCGCCACTTCAACCCAATCGCCGACATCGGCGAACATCACGGCGCTTTGCAGCTTGTGCAAGCCATCGGCGCGCGGGCGGCCCACTTGCAGGGTGAGATTAATCTTCGCGGGCGCGAAGATGCGCACGCTCATCGTTCGGCTGCGCGCATCGCCGGCTCGTCCGGCAAGCCGGCCGCCATTTTTGCTTCAATGAGCGCGGGCGCATCCGGCGTCAGCGAGAGCGCGCGACGCCATTGGAAGCGCGCTTCGATGCGTCGCCCGAGGCGCCAATAGACATCGCCTAAATGGTCGTTCAGCGTGGGATCGGCCGGCGACAGTTCAACCGCGCGCTCGATGTATTCGAGCGCTTGAGCGTAATCGCCAAGCCGATAATGCGCCCAACCCAAGCTGTCGATGACCGCGCCGGAATTTGGCCGCAGCGCGACCGCTCGTTGGATCATCGCCAACCCTTCTTGCAAACGCACGCCGCGATCGATCCAAGAATAGCCAAGGTAATTCAGGACGTCGGGTTGTTCGGGCGAGAGGGCGAGCGCGCCCTGCAAATCAGCCTCGGCTTCAGGCCACCTGCCCAGCCGTTCGCGCGCGGCGGCGCGTGCGAACAAGAGGCGCCAATCCCCCGGCCGCGCCGCGAACAATTCGCCGTAAATGGGCTCGGCTTCGGCGAAGCGATCCAGATTGCGGTACATGTCAGCGAGCGCACGCTTGGCGCGCGCGTCCCCGCTTGCGGCGTTGAGGCGCGCAAGCGCGACGGCGGCGTCGGGCTGATCAGCATCGAGCAACGCCCACGATTCCATGATGCGGGCGCTGCCTGCATACGGCGAATCTGGCGCGACGGCGGCGAGGGAGGCGCGCGCGAGATCGGCGTGGCCGAGCGTTGTTTGCGCTTGCGCAAACGCCAAACGCGCGCCGTCGAATTCAGGATCGAGCATGAGCGCCAATGTCAGCGCTGCGAGCCCGCTGGTGGAATCCGATTCCTGCAGAAAGATCGCCGCGAGCCCGTAGAGGCCAACAGCCGCGCCGCGCGCAGCATTGAGAGGCGCGGCCCCGGCGGCGGCGCCCGCCTCCACCCGTGCCAGCGCCGCCGCCAACGCTGGGTTGGCGCGGTTTACCTCGGCGCCAAGCAAAGCGATCGCCTGGTCGCGCGCGCCGCGCCGCACCAGTAAATCCGCATGCCGCTCAATGCCCGCGGGCAACCAAAAACCGCCATGGTCGGCAGCGGCGTATGCGCTGAGCGCGTCGTCGCCGCGTCCCGCATAGTCCAACGCCATCGCCTGCTGATAGGCGAACAGCGCGCCGTACGGTCGGATTGAAGCCAGCGGCGCGAGATCGAGCGTGACGTCATCGATGCGACCGTCCGCGGCCCGTACCCACACTACCAACATGCGCCCGATCAATTCCTCTGCGGCCGCGCCCTCGACGCTCGCCAGCGCCGCGTCAGCTTGGCGCCAACGCTGCGCGACCAACGCGTCGGAAGCACGCACCAAATAAGCATAAGCGGGCGCGTCGCTGGACGGGGCAAGACGTGCAGCTTGGCGCGCGCGTACGCCGTCACCAGACGCCAACGCCGACGTCAGCGCGCCGTTGAGCAAAGCATCGTCATGAGGCGCGCGCGCCAAAGCCGCGAAATAGCGATCGGCCGCAGCGGCGTAATCGTTGCGCAGATCGGCCGTGCGCCCGACCAGAAAATCGCCGTAGGCGTTCGATTGGCGCGCCTGGTGCGATTGCGGGACGCTCGCGCAGGCGGCCAGGCCAAGGCTTGCAGCCAGGGCCGCCGTGCGCAGCATCACAGATCTTCCCGTTGCGAAGGCCCTTCCGGCAACGCCACTTGCGGCAAATCGCGCCGCCGCGGCGCGGCAGTCGTCAGGCCGCGATCGACTTTGCGTTCGAGATCACGTCGGCGCAGCGCATCGGGGCGCGCATCGAGCGCTTGGCGCCACGCCGCGCGCGCCTCATCGCGGCGGTTCAAGCGCCAATACACATCGCCCAAATGATCGAGGATTTCGGGGATTGGATCGGATTCCGCGAGCCCGTTGGCGCGTTCGATCAGCGCACGCGCCTCCTCGAAACGCCCGTAGAGATAATACGCCCAGCCCAAACTATCGACCACGGCATAGTCGGTCTGGCCATAATTGAAGCCGCGCCACAAGAGGCGATAGCCCTCTTCGAGGCCCTCCGGCCGTTGGATCAAAGCGTAACCCAAAGCGTTGAGGCGCAACACTGAATCTGGCTGTTCAGCGAACATCGCCCGCGCCACGTCGATGCCGTCGCGCCAGGCGCTCGGATCGTCCATCAGGATCGACACGTACAACAAACGGGTATCGACGCTTTGGTCGATTTCAAACGCCGCGCGCATGTCCGCGGTTGCGGCCGAGAGATGGCCCGCGAAGCGATGCGCGAAGGCGCGATAGCCGAGCACATCGGCGCGGTCCTTCGGGTTTTGCGCCATTGCGAGCGCGCGATCGAAGGCCGGGATCGCGCGATCGGCTTGGCCGGCGCGGCGATAGATATCGCCGACCGAGGCGATGATCGGCCAGCGGTCTCCTCCGCGCGCTAGCGCCCGCTCGGCGGCGCTGATGGCGGCGGAATCGTTGCGCCGCTCAAGTTCGATCGAGGCGCGCACGATGTCGGCGTCGGGCGCGAACACGCTGTCGGCCGGCAATTGATCAATGATGCGCTGGGCGCCGTCGATCCCGCCGGCCGAAAGCGCCTGCTGCGCCGCATAGAGGCGCCAATCATTGGCGTCGGGCGAAAGCAGAATGCCCAGCTGCATCAGGGTCGAGCCGGAGGCGGACGCGAGCCCTTGCGCGGGGTCTTGCTGCGAGAGCATGGCCGCTAAGCTTTCGGCCTGGGTCAGAAACTCCGACAGAAACAGCATCCACCGCCCTGTCGCGCTCTTGGCGTCGAGCGGGGCTTCGAACGGGGGTTGACCAGCGGCAAGCCTGACGAGATTGGCTTCGACATCAGCCGAGCGCGGGGCAAATTGCGCGACGATGTCATAATAGCGGCGCGCCTCGGCGGCGTGGCCGAGCCGGTGTTGGACCAAAGCAGCGCGGTAGATGGCGTGGGTGACGCGAGCGGCGCCAAGCGCGCGCTCGAATTCTTCGTTGGTCCGCGGCTCGCCGTCACCGGGGGGCGTCAAATCCATCCGCTCGGCCATCAGCGCATAGATTGCGGCGGCTTCGTTGAGGCGGCCGGCGGATTCAAATACCAGCGCGCGCGCGACTTCAGGGAGCGGCGCGGGCAAGGTATCGCCGCCCTCATCGATACGCTCGACGCCGCGATCAACCCGGCCTTCGGCGGCCAGCAGGAACGGCTCCAGCATATCGGCGAGGCCACCATTGACGCCGCCAGGCGCGGCGGCCAGCGTCGCGCGGGCTTCGTCCAAACGGCCAGCCGCGAGATTGTCGGCAAACACTGTCGCGTACCAGAACGCGGTGGTGTCGTTGCGCGCGACGGCGCGACGGCCCTCATGCACAAGATAATCCATGTCCGCGGCCAGCAAAGCCGCTTCGGGACCTTCGTAGGTGCGATCGGGATCGGCGTTCGGCGGCGAGGTGACGCGCAATTGCTCCGCCGCGGGGCGCTCGTCAGCGGCAGGCGCAGCACTGGCCGCGCCAGCGCCCGTTTCAGGCTTGGCCTGTGCAAAGGCCGCATTCGCCGCGCTCGCGCAGCCCGCCGCCACGATACTCGCGGCCAAGATCGCCCAACGCATGCTCAAATCCACCTTTCTTCCCCGCATCCGCGGGGCCCGTCTCGCCATAGCGCGCTTACAAATTGGCGTAGTTGGGGCCGCCGCCGCCTTCGGGCGTCACCCAATTGATATTCTGGCTTGGGTCCTTGATGTCACAGGTTTTGCAGTGAACGCAGTTCTGGGCGTTAATCTGGAAGCGTGGATTGGCGCCGGCTTCATCGTAAAGGACCTCATACACCCCCGCCGGGCAATAGCGTGTCGCCGGTTCGGCGTATTCGGGGAGGTTCACGCCGAGCGGAATAGAGGGGTCCAGCAGCGTCAAGTGGGCCGGCTGGTCCTCCTCGTGATTGGTGTTTGAGAGGTAAACCGAGGTCGCCTTGTCGAACGTCAGCCGCCCATCGGGTTTTGGATAGGCGATCGGCTTGTGCTTGGCGGCCTTTTCGGTGGCGGCGGCGTCGGACTTGCCGTGCTTTAGCGTGCCGAAGACCGAGAAGCCGCCCAGCAGCGTCGTCGTCCACATGTCGAACATGCCGAAGAAGCCGCCCCAGAACGTGCCCATGCGCGACAGCAACGGCTTGGCGTTGCGCACGCGGTTCAAGTCGGCGAACACGCGGCTTGAACGGTACGCATCCTCGTAATCTTCGAGCGTGTCGCGCTGTCGCCCGGCGGCGATGGCGGCGAACGCAGCTTCAGCGGCGAGCATGCCTGTCTTCATGGCGTTGTGGCTGCCCTTGATGCGCGGCACGTTCACGAAGCCAGCGGCGCACCCGATCAGCGCCCCGCCGGGGAACGCAAGCTTGGGCACCGATTGCAGCCCGCCTTCGGTGATCGCGCGCGCGCCATAAGCGATGCGCTTGCCACCTTCGATGTGCTGGGCGATTTCCGGATGCAGCTTGTGTCGCTGGAATTCGTCGAACGGGGAAATGTAGGGGTTCTTGTAATTGAGGTGGACGACGTAGCCCACCGACACCAGGCGCTCGCCCCAATGGTACATGAACGAGCCGCCGCCGGTTTTGTCATCAAGCGGCCAGCCGACAGTATGCAACACCAAGCCCGGCTTGTGCTGCGCCAGCGGCACCTCCCATAGCTCCTTGACGCCGATGCCATACTTTTGTGGGTCGCACTTTGCCGTCAATTCATAGCGATTTTGCAGGGTTTTCGCCAGCGAGCCGCGCGCACCCTCGGCGATGAACACGTACTTGCCATGCAGCTCCATGCCAGGCTGGTACTCGCCTTTCTTGCGCCCGTCGCGGGCGATGCCGAACACGCCGGCGACCACGCCCTTCAGTGCGCCCAGGTCATCGAACAACGGCGCCGAAGCGGCCATGCCGGGATAGATTTCAACGCCAAGGGTTTCGGCTTCAACGCCCAACCATTTGGTGAAGTTCGACAGCGAAGCGATGTAATTGCCGTGATTGTTCATCAGCGGCGGCATCAGGAAGTTCGGCAATCCCAGAGCGCCAGCGGGGCCAAGCACCTTGAAGTGATCTTCTGTAACTGGAGTATCGAGGGGGGCGCCCTTGGCTTTCCAGTCGGGGATGAGTTCATCGAGGCTGATTGGATCGATCACCGCGCCGGAGAGAATGTGCGCGCCGACCTCGGCCCCCTTCTCCAGCACCGCGACGGAAATTTCCGAGCCCGCAGCCGCCGCGAGTTGCTTCAGCCGAATAGCCGCCGACAATCCCGCCGGCCCCGCGCCGACGATGACGACATCATATTCCATCGCTTCGCGCGCTTCGTCCGTCATTGAATCCTTCTCCATCAGCGCTGGTCTTATCAAAGCACATGAAGTGCGACGCAAGGCTGGGTGGTGTTTTGCCGATTCGTCCGAGTCCATGCACAATGGGTTTCATGGACACGACCCCTGGCGCCGCCGCCCGATCGCTGCTCGCCTTTTGGCGCGCCGCCGGCGTGGACATGGATGTGGCGGAAGCCGTCTTCGCCGCCCCTCGCCCCGCCACTGTGAGCGCCGATATCGCCCCTCCCGCCGCCGCCAGCCGCCGCCGGGCGGTTCCAACCGGGTCGGTGGATAACGCGCGTGCTTCGGCCGCCGCCGCCCGGAACCTGGCCGAACTCAGGGCCGCAGTGGAAGCCTTCGACGGCTGCGCGCTCAAGGCCACCGCCCGCACCACGGTGTTCGTTGACGGGACCGAGGGGTCGGAGGTGCTGCTGATCGGGGAAGCGCCGGGCAAGGATGAAGACGAGCAGGGCAAGCCTTTTGTCGGCCGCGCCGGGCAAATGTTGAACCGCATGTTGGCCCAGATTGGGCTCGACCGGCGCTCTAATATTCTGATTTCCAACACGATTTATTGGCGCCCCCCCGGCAACCGCGACCCCACCCAAGGCGAAATCGTCGCCTGTTTGCCGTTCGTGGAGCGATTGATCGAACTCCAGCGCCCCAAGCTCCTGCTTCTTACGGGCAAGGCCGCCGCCCACACGGTGCTGAAGCGGGAGGACGCGGTGATGAAACTTCGGGGCCGGCGGCTGCTCTATTCCAGGGAGGGGCAAGCCCAGGGCGTCAACGCTATGGTTATGCTTCATCCCGCATATCTGCTGCGCCAGCCGCAACAGAAACGGCTGGCCTGGGGGGACCTTCTGCTCGCCGAGGCTTGGCTTGACGAACTGGGCGTGGTGCGGTCCTCCCACCTTTGAGGATTTCGAGGCTCCGATGATGTTGCGTTCCGCCTTCGCCGCCTTTGCTGTCGCCGCCATCGTCGCGCCGGCAGCCGCCGAGCCCCGCGTGGTGGCGCTCACCGAACATGACGAAGCCGCCTACCGCGCCGCGTTCGATGCGCTTGAGGCGGGCGATTGGCGCGGCGTCGGCGCGGCGCTTTCGCGCGCCGAGGACGACGTGCTCGAAGGCGCTGTGCGCGGACGCCTGCTGCTGGCGCGCGGCTACCGAGCGGGCTGGGCCGAGTACACGAGCTGGCTGAACCGCTACGGCGAATACGGCATGGCGAGCGCGGTGTACGACCGCGCCATGGACTCGCGCGGGCGCCGTTCGCGCGCACGCGCTCCCGAGCCCCAGGGCGGCCGCGCGCGGGTGTTGCCCGGCACGCCTCCGCCGGTATCCGATGATAGCGCCTCCGCGCGCGTCGCCATCGCACGCATCGCCGAACACATTGGCGCCGGCGACGACACGGCTGCGCGCGCGCTTGCCGCCGAACAGCTCTACGGTCCGCGCGCGGGCCAGGCCGCATGGGCGCTCGGCATCATCGCCTATCGCGCCCATGATTACGCCGAGGCGCTGCGCCAGTTCGAGACCGCATCGCAATGGCCCCATAATGGCGGCTGGGCGGACGCTGCCGCGCATTATTGGGCGGCGCGCGCGCGTCTGGCGGCGGGCGAAACCAATGGCGAGGCGCAACATCTTGAAGCCGCGGCCACGCGGCCGTGGACGTTCTACGGCCAGCTCGCAGAAGCTCAGCTCGGCCGCGACAGCGCGCTCAATTTTACGCCCCCTGACGTCGATGCCGACACCATCGCCCGTTTCGTCGAACGCTATCCGGCGGCGCGGCGTGCGGCGGCGCTGGCGCAATTGGGACGGCTCTCGGAGGTCGAGAGTGAGCTGCGGCGCTTGCACACCGACCTCTCCAGCGACGACGATCGCGCTTACCTGGCGCTCGCCATCGCGCTTGAAGCACCGAGCGCGCAAGTGCGTGCGGCGGAATATGGCGGGCGCGATGTGGCGGTGGGTTTTTGCCCGACGACTTCGTTTGAACCAGACGACGGCTTCTCGCTCGACCGCGCGCTCGTCTACGCCATCGTGCGCCAA
>JANNQT010000136.1:0-32293 GCA_031400895.1 Alphaproteobacteria bacterium
TGGCCAAGCCTCGGTGCGGCCCTTGGCGATCAGCAGCACTTGGTTCTCATCTCCGCCCATCACATCGCCCGACACATCGTTGGCGACGATCCAGTCGCAGCCTTTCTTGGCGATCTTGGCGCGGGCGTGGGCTTCGACATCGTTGGTCTCGGCGGCGAAGCCGATCACCAGCTTCGGCCGCTGCTTGCCGGGTTTCGACAATGTCGCCAGAATGTCGGGGTTTTCCTGGAGCGCTATCGCGGAAATCCCGCTCTTGTCTTTCTTGATTTTCTCGCCCGCGGCTTCGCCTGGGCGCCAGTCGGCAACGGCGGCGACGCAGATGGCGATGTCGGCCGGCAGCGCCGCTTCGCACGCCGCCAGCATCTCGCGCGCACTTTCGACGCCGATCAGCTTCACGCCCGCGGGCGCGCTGAGATTCGTAGGCCCGGAAACGAGTGTCACTTCGGCGCCGAGTTCGGCCAGCGCCGCGGCGATGGAATAGCCCTGTTTGCCGCTGGAGCGGTTGGAAAGAAACCGCACCGGATCGATCGCTTCGATGGTGGGGCCGGCGGTGACGAGCGCACGTTTGCCCCGAAGAACCTTTTCTCGCGGACCATCGCCGAGCAGCGCCAGGATCGCGTGCACAATTGCTTCGGGTTCGGCCATGCGCCCCGGCCCAAATTCGCCGCAGGCCATCTCGCCCGCGTCGGGGCCGACGAAATGCGCGCCATCCGCTTGCAGGCGCGCGAGATTGCGCTGCGTCGCCGGGTGCTCCCACATGCGCAAATTCATCGCCGGGGCCATCAGCACCGGTTTGTCGGTGGCGAGCAGGGCGGTGGAGGCAAGATCGTTGGCCAGCCCGTTGGCGGCCTTCGCCATCAGGTCAGCGGTGGCGGGCGCGACCACCACAAGATCGGCCGAGCGTGAAAGCTCGATATGGCCCATCTCGGCTTCGTCGGTGAGGTCGAACAAATCACGATAAACTCTGTCGCCGCTGAGCGCGCCGACCGAGAGCGGCGTCACGAATTCCGCGCCGGCCTTGGTGAGGATCGCGCGCGTCGCCACGTTAGCCTTGGCCAGCAATCGGATCAGTTCCAAGCTTTTATAAGCGGCGATGCCGCCGCCGATAATGAGAAGTACGCGTTTGTCGCTCATGGCGCGGGCGCTTTCTGGGTCTCCGGCGCCAGCTCCGGCGCGGTCTCCGCCGGCGGTGTCGCCAGCGGCGGCGGCGTTGCTGGCGGCGCCGGCGCCTGCTGCTCTATACGCGCGGGCTCGGGCGCCGGTTGCGCCAAGGGCGGCTCGCGCCGGGCCCCGGCGCTGAGCACCAGCGCGATCACCGCGCCGGCCATCAGTCCCAGCCAGAACACCGGGTTCTCGTACCATTTGCGCTCCTGGCGCGGGGCGTCCTCGCTCACCTTGCGGGCCGCGGCCTCCAGCGCGCTCAGCGTCTGCGGCAGCCTGCGCAGCGCGGCAAAACCCTGGCCCAGTTCGGCGGCGGCGCGCGCGGTCACCGCTTCAGCTCCCATCTCGCGCTTGACCCAGCGCTCGACGATTGGTCGCGCCGCGCTCCACATGTCGTGCTTGGGGTCGAGCGCGCGGGCGACGCCCTCCACCTGCACCATGGTCTTTTGCAACAGCACCAGTTCGGGGCGCAAATGCATGCCGAACATATGGGTGACGTCGAACAGCTGCAACAGCAGCCGGCTCATGGAGATGCCGTCGGCGGTCTTGCCGAAGATCGGCTCGCCGATGGCGCGCAGCGCCTGCGCGAATTCCTCCACCGAGAATTTCTCGGGCACGTAGCCGGCTTCCTGGTGCACCTCGGCGACGCGTCGATAATCGCGCTTGAGGAAGCCGTACAAGATTTCCGCCAAATAGCGGCGCTCCTTGTGGCCGATGCGCCCCATGATGCCGAAATCGACGATCCAGAGCTTGCCATCCTTGCCGTACATGAGATTGCCCTCATGCATGTCGGCGTGGAAAAAACCGTGATCGAGGGCGGCGGCGAGGAAGCCGCGGGTGATGGCGATGGCGAGCGCGCCGCGGTCGGCGCCGGCTCTGTCGAGCCCGATCGTATCGGTCAGCGGCACGCCGTCGATCCAGTCGAGCGTCATCACCCGCTTGGCCGAGCGGGTCCAGTCGATCTCGGGCACGGTGAGATAGCCGTCCTTCTCCGCCACTTCGCGGAACTCCGCGGCCGCGCCGGCTTCGAGCCGCAGGTCAAGCTCGCGCTCCATGGCGGAAGCGACGGTGTCGATGAATTGCACCGGCTCCAGCCGGCGTGAGCCGGGCGAGAAGAACTCGATTGCCTGCGCCAGGAAGCGCAGCGCCGCCATCTCCTTTGCCAGCTTCTTCTCGATGCGCGGTCGCAGCACCTTGATGGCGACGACGCCGTGGCGCGGCACGATCGCCTGGTGCACTTGCGCGATCGAAGCGGCGGCCATTGCTTCGGAAATGCCGGCGAACAATTCCTCGGTGCCGCCAAGTTCCGAATTGATGGTGTCGAGCGCGATGGTGCGCGAAAACGGCGGCAGGCGGTCCTTCAGCCGACCCAATTCCTGCGCCACGGTGACGCCGATCATGTCGGGGCGGGTGGCCAGGAATTGGCCGACCTTGACGTAAGCCGGTCCCAGCCGCTCCAGCGCCATCGCCAGGCGCGCGCCAACGCTGCGCCCGCGCCGGCGCTTGGTGAATGGGCGCAGCAGCGTGTGGGTGGCCTGCAAGGATACCGGATAGCGCTCGTAATATTCCTCGGGCAACAGCACGTCGTAACGCGCCAGCGTTCCCGCGACGCGCAGCAAGCGCCAAGAATGTCCCACCCAGGAAAACACTAAACCGCCCAACCCCAATGCAGCGCGCAAACCCCGCCGGCCATGTTGCGATAGGCCGTGCGTGAAAATCCCGCCGCCTGGACCATAGCTAAGAAGCGTTCCTTATCTGGAAACCTGCGGATGGATTCGACCAGATATCTGTACGAATCCGCATCATTGGCGAGCCATTTCCCCAGCGCCGGGACCGCGTTAAAGGAGTAGAAATCATAAGCCGGCTCAAGCCCGCCAATCGCCAGGCGGGAGAATTCCAGGCAGAAGAAACGCCCGCCCGGCTTGAGCACCCGCTTTGCCTCGGCCAGCACCGCCTCGATATTGGTGCAATTGCGGATGCCGAAGCTGATCATGTAGGCGTCGGCGGCGTGGGTATCGACCGGCAGGTTCTCGGCGTCGCCCTCATGCCAGGAGAGGCCAGCCTCGCCGCGTTTGCGCCCCGCTTCCAGCATCTCGGCATTAATGTCGATGACATGGATTTCCGGCGGCTCAAGTCCCCGGCGCTTGGCGGCGGCGTCTCCCAGCTTCTTCAGTCGCCGCGCGATGTCGCCAGTGCCGCCGGCCACGTCCAGGATCAGCTCGCCCGGCTGGGGATTAAGCTTGGCCGCCGCCGCGTCCTTCCACAGCCGATGCATCCCCCCCGACATGGCGTCGTTCATCAGGTCATATTTGGAGGCGACCGAGGAAAACACGCCCCGCACGCGGGAGGCTTTCTCGGCGGCTGGGATGTCCTGGAAGCCGAAGGGGGCGGTGTCGGTCATGTGGATAGACTATCCGCCCTTTCGCACGTGAGCCATGTATCGCTAGCGCGGCCTTAGGCGACTAAATGGTTGAGAAAGGGGAAGATTCCTGATTTGTTCTGGTTGACTCTGAAAAATGCATTGATTCGCGACGAATCTTTGTATATATTTGCGTTGGGCAGGCATGCGCCGGGTTAACCCCGAGTCGCCAATCGGCGGCAGCACCCTTCGCGGTGTGAATCAGGGGCCGGGGGCCTGCCTCTTTTCCTTCCAACTTTCCAAGAATGAGCGCTGTTCGGAGTTGAGCGGGGAATCCTCGATCTTGGGTAAGTGAATGACGCCTGTTCCCAGCGCAATCCCATTATTATCGGTGATTACGCGGTTGCGTAACTCATGGGCGTACCGAGGCTCGTGGTTGTCGAACTGGTTTGGTTCCATCGCCCGCCAGAACGCAGATGTTGCAATGTCCGCAAATTGAAGCCCGCTAGTTTTGCGTGGGGCTGAACATCTACGAGTTCGGGGTCGATGACATCCCAATCGATCTTGCTGGGGCTGAATTTTCGTTCTCGACCGCCTCTGATCAGTTCCAAGTACTCGCGAAAGGCCCCGTAATTCATGCGACCGCGTTGAGAGAACACAACTTTGGCCCGCGCCGTGGCCAGCCCCATTTTCTGCGCTCGGAGCTTTATGCAGCGCGACGCTCGCTCCAGCACATAGCGGGTTAGATAATTCTGAAGATGGTCAGGTTGCTTGAACTGGTCCAAGAGGCGCTTTTTCATGTCCAGCAGAGTGATTTTGTTTGAGAGGGCAACGGAGATCCCAAGCCGAAGTTTCGCCATTGACTGACAAACGAAAACCTTGGCGTCGTGGCCGCGAAGGTCGCGAAAGTGAATGTCTTGACGTTTCGCGCCCGGGATTCGACTGACGATATCGTCGCGCCACTTCGGGAGCTGAAGATCGTGATTGCGTGATACAATGCAGCAGCCAACGGCAAACCAGCGTGTTTGCCCCGAGCCTGCGGGCTCGCGCAGTTTCCCGAAACCAGCGTCGTCAGCCTCATCGAGGTAGATCACAAACTCGTAGGACACAGGCCAATGTCCGGGCCAAGCTCATCCGAATCAAGCCCCGACTTGCCGGCCCGTTGATCCGCGCGCGTGGTTTTCGCCTGGGCGATGCGCCGCCCGACCAGGTGCGGCGCCAACCCGCGCCGCCGGCGCATCGCCGCTTGCGCCCGCGCTCAGCGCAGCTTGGCGATGTCCAGGCCGTCGGCTTTGGCGCGCGCCTTGACGGATTCTTCGCTGCGGGTGAGCGCCTTGGCGATGGCTTTCAGCGACATGCCTTTTTTCGCCAGCAGGTGCAGCTTTTGCACTTCATCGCTGGCCCAGGGTTGGCGGTGACGTTCAAAGCGTTCGGCCATAATGGCCTCCATTGTGGCTTACGGGAGATGCTAATTCGCCGGGCGCCATTTGTTTTTCTTTGGCTTGGGTGCGGCCGCGTGCGGGGCTTCAGGCTTGCGATGCGGCTTGGCGGAGGATTTGTGCGGGCGCGGTTTAGGCTCGGCGTAAGCCGGCTCGGGGCGCGGCCGCGGCGCGTTCTGCGCGCTGGGCGCGTGCGCCATGCGGGTGACGCGGATGGATTTTTCGAGCCGCCCGCCTTCGCCGACATGGGCGAGAAAATTCTCGACGCTGGCGGCGTCGATTTCCACGTGCGTCTCGTGTTGCTCGATCCGGATCGAGCCGATCTGGCGCTTGGTGATGCCGCCGGCCTTGCACAGCATCGGGATCAGCCAGCGCGGCTCGGCTGCTTTAGAGCGGCCGACCGACAACGACACCCAGACGCCGCCCTCGAAATTGTCGGTTTGCGCGCCGCGCCCCTGCGCTCGTTCGGGCCGGGCCTGCGCCGGCGACCAATCTGGCGCGGCGACCAGATCCTCGGGCGCGGCTTGGCCCTTGCGGTGGAGCCGCACGAAGGCGGCGGCGATGTGGGCGCTGTCATGCCGCGCCAACAAGGCCGTTACGATCTCCAGCTCGCCAGCTTCCGGCGGCGCGGTCAGGAGTTCATCGCCAAGCAGGCGCCGGTCGTCCTTGCGGCGGATGTCATCGGCGGAGGGCGGCTCGCCCCAGGTAGCGCGGATGTTGGCGTCGGCCAGCAGCCGTTCGGTGCGCCGGCGCGCTGAGTAGGGCACGATCAGCACGCTTGCGCCCTTGCGGCCAGCACGCCCGGTGCGGCCGCTGCGGTGCAACAGCGCTTCGGTGTTTTTCGGCAAATCGGCGTGCACCACCAATTCCAGATTGGGCAGGTCGATGCCGCGCGCGGCCACGTCGGTGGCGACGCACACTTGCGCGCGGTGATCGCGCATCGCCTGCAACGCCTTGGTGCGCTCAGATTGGCTGAGTTCGCCCGAGAGCGCCACCACGGAAAGACCGCGATTGCCGAACCTGCTGGCCAGCCGCGTCACCGCCGCGCGCGTGCCGCAAAAGACCAGGGCGTTGGCGGCGTCGTAAAAGCGAAGCAGGTTGAAGATGGCGTTTTCCGCATCGTGGCCGGCGGTGACGAGCGCGCGATACTCGATGTCGGCGTGTTGCTTCTGGGCGCTGGCGGTGTTGAGGCGGACGGCGTCGCGCTGATAGGTCTTGGCCAGGGTTTCGATGGCGCGCGGCATGGTGGCGGAGAACATCAAGGTGCGCCGCGCCGGCGGGGAGGCCTCGAGAATGCGCTCAAGCTCCTCGCGGAAGCCCAGATTGAGCATCTCGTCGGCCTCATCCAGCACCACCGCCTTCAGGCCCTGCATGTCGAGCGAGCCGCGCCGGATGTGATCGACCAGCCGCCCTGGCGTGCCGACCACGATGTGCGCGCCCTGGCCCAAGGCGCGGCGCTCGTCGCGCATGTCCATGCCCCCGACGCAGGAGACGATGCGCCCGCCCGTGGGCGCAAACAGCCATTCCAGTTCGCCGCGCACCTGCAAGGCGAGTTCGCGGGTCGGTGCGATGATCAGCGCCAGCGGCGCGGCGGCGGGCGCAAGCTTGTTTTGTCCCGCAAGCAGGGTGGTCGCCAGCGCGAGCCCAAACGCGACGGTTTTGCCGGAGCCGGTCTGGGCCGAGACGATCAGGTCCGAGCGCTGGATTTCCGGCGCCAACACCGCGCTTTGTACCGCAGTCAGCGCCTCAAAGCCGCGCGCGGCGAGCGCACGGCCAAGCGCGGGAACAACATTCTCAAAGGCAGACATTGCGTGACTTTCCAGGCCAGATGCGCTTTCCCCAGGCCGGATCGTTCGCAACAAGGCTAGTACCCGCTTTCATTGGCGCCTGAGTCACGGAAAGGACCTCCAGTGTCACGAAAGTGGGTACAGAATCATACGTTTGTACCGGAACCCGAAATTGCGTGATGAATCACCCAATTTCGATTCCGAGTACTAGCATCCTATGCCAAAGCAGCGCGAAATACGAGGGCCGATGGTGGCGAATCGCGGCTTGGGCGGGGTCTGATGCCTGAACTCCCGGAAGTGGAAACGGTGCGGCGGGGGCTCACGCCGCATCTGGTCGGCCAGCGCATCGTGCGGGTGAAAACCATGCGCGCGGATTTGCGCTTTCCGTTTCCCAAGCGCTTCGCGGCGCGGCTGAGCGGGCGGCGGGTGGAAGCGCTGACGCGGCGGGCGAAATATTTGTTGGCGGAGCTGGATGACGGCAACATCTGGGTCACGCATCTGGGCATGACCGGGCGCTGGAGCGTCATCGGCGCGCGCGCGCCTTCAGGAAAAGTGGGAACCGGTTTTCCGTCCGAAGGCGCGGCAACAAAAATCAAGCAGCCCGGTGACTTCTATTACGCCGAGCCGCCCAATCCCGCCCACACGCACGTGATCGTCGAGATGGAAGCGGGCGCCAAGGGAGAGGAGACACGCCTGGAATTCAACGATCCGCGCCGCTTCGGCTACATGGATCTGATCGCGCGCGATGTGTTTGACGCGCATCCGTGGTTCAAGGGGCTCGGCCCCGAACCGCTGGGCAATGCATTTCACGCGCCTTATCTGGCTGAAGCCTTCGCCGGCAAGAAAGCCAATGTGAAAACCGCGTTGCTGGACCAGCGCATCGTCGCCGGGCTGGGCAACATCTACGTGGTCGAAGCCTTGCACCGCGCCGGCATCGCCCCCGCGCGCGCGGCGGGAAGCGTCTCGCGCGCGCGTCTGGACAAACTCGCCCCCGCGATCCGCGCCGTGCTTGAAGAAGCGATCGCCGCCGGCGGCTCAACCCTTTCGGACTACGCTAGCGTCGATGGCAAGCAAGGCGGCTTCCAACAACGCTTCCGCGTCTACGATCGCGCCGGAGCAAAGTGCGTGACGCCAAAATGCGGCGGCGTGATCAAGCGCGCCGTGCATGGCGGGCGATCCACGTTCTGGTGCGCGAAGTGTCAGCGTTGATCGGGCCGGCCGGTCCGCCGGGCCGCAGGGTCAGTGAGCCGCTGATCGGGCCGAAAACTTCGCACAAGAGCGTGCGGCGGTGAAGCGAGACGCTCGGGATGAAGGAGCATGTTGCGCTCCGTCGGCGCGACTGCCGAGGGGACCCAGAGTCCCGCAGGGCCGGACGTATGCCAGCGACGCGTCGATGCTTGGCAGACTGACCAGCTCAATTCCCACCCCGGCGGCGGCGGCAATTCTGCGGTTTCCAAATCCTCCGGAAGCGCGTAACTCCACAATTGCCAAACCGTATCCCTGAGCGTTGCTGGATCGGCTTCCGTGTGGGCAATTTTCTCTAGCACCGCGCCTGCGGCGGTCGATGCGAAATAGATAACCTTGTCACCCGCGATGTGCCACCGACCGTCATAGCGCTTCGGCCCCAGTCCCGGAAACGCGTCGATCGAGGCAACCCGATGAACTATGATCACGCAAAAGCGCCGTCAGCGATTTCTTCGAGCCAAGCTCTCACCTGATCCCGCCCAGCGCTGCTGCGGCAGGCTTGTTTGGGAGACTTGCCGGCCAAACGTTGCTTGGGATAGTCGAACCACGCCGCTGCGGCGGCGCCGGATCCGAAGCAGGCGGCGGCAAGCTGAATCAATTTTTCCGTGGCGTGGGCATCGACCGATATCCGGCGCGCGCGCGACGATGCCTGTTTTTTGGCTTGTGAGCGCGCGGGCTTTGACTTCGCGACGGCTGCAGTGCTTCGCGCCGCCTTTTTTGCTTTCTTAGCCATCTCATCACTTCCTTGCGGCAATATAGCCCAGAATTCCCGAAAACGCCAGTGCCGCGTGACGACATTTGACGAAATGTAGCCGATAAGCTACTAATCGCGGCGGAGGTTACATGCCCCTCAAGACCAAACTTCTCGACGCTGCTGAGTTTCTGAAGACTCCGGAGGAGGTCGCGGCTTATCTCGATGAAGCCTTTGCCGACGGCGATCCCGCGTTCATCGCGGCGGCGCTCGGCGATGCGGCGCGCGCGCGTGGCATGGGCAAGGTCGCCAGCGAAACCGGACTGTCGCGCGAGTCGCTCTATCGAGCGCTGAGCAAGGGTGGGAACCCGGAATTGGCGACGGTGCTGAAGGTGATGGACGCGCTGGGACTGCGCTTGAAGGCGGTGGCGCGAGAATCCTGACGGTCAAGTTGGATCAACAAGGGAATGGAAAACGCCGTGCTAAAGACGCCCTGGGCCGCCTTATTCGCCGTGGCGTTGCTGTCTGCGTGCGGAGTTCCGGCAGCCCCGACACGCTGCGCGGAGAAGACAAACAAAGATTGATTTCCTCCGCCGTCCAGCGCATTCCGTCGCCCCATGACCTACGAAAATATTCTCACCGAAACCGATTCCAACGTTGGCATCATCCGGCTCAATCGCCCCAAGGCGCTCAATGCGCTCAACGCCGAGCTGATCGCGGAGTTGAACGCTGCACTCGACGGCTTTGAGGCGGACGATGCGATTGGCTGCATCGTCATCACCGGCTCGGAACGCGCTTTCGCCGCCGGGGCCGATATCAAGCAGATGGCCGACGCCACATTCGCGGAATTCTATCTGCGCGATCCGTTCTCCAATCTCGAGCGCGTGCCGCGTTGCCGCAAGCCTACCATCGCCGCTGTCGCCGGTTTCGCGCTGGGCGGAGGCTGCGAGCTCGCCATGATGTGCGATTTCATCATCGCCGCGGAGAATGCCAAATTCGGTCAGCCGGAAATTACCCTCGGCGTGATGCCCGCTTGGGGCGGTTCGCAACGACTGACCCGCGCGGTCGGCAAGGCCAAGGCGATGGATCTGTGCCTCACCGGCCGAATGATGGACGCCGCCGAGGCCGAGCGCGCGGGCCTGGTCGCGCGCATCGTGGCGGTCGACAAGCTGATGGAAGAAACGCTGGCCGCGGCCAAGAAGATCGCGTCGATGGGCCGGCTTGCCGCCATCGCCAACAAGGAAGCGGTCAATTCCGCGTTTGAGACGCCGCTCAACGAAGGCCTCAAGCTGGAGCGGCGCCTGTTCTACGCCCTGTTCGCCACCGAGGACCAAAAGGAAGGCATGGCCGCTTTCGTGGCGAAGCGGCCGCCGGATTTCAAACACCGCTAAAGGTGAGCGCCGGAAAAGACGCGCATAGCAGCCACAAGCGCCGCCTCACGCTCCGGAAGATTCTCGCCGGGGGCGGACAGATTCAGGCTACTGCTAGCGGAGCTATGGCAGCAGCGCGACCGCCTCAATCTCGATCTTCCACGCTGGATCTACCAATCGCGTCACAAACACCGCAGTCGATGCCGGTCGATGCTCGCCAAGATGTCTTGCGCGCGCTTTTCGCACGCAATCATCACCGTTGTCGTCTTCCGTGAGGAAGGTGGTCAACTTGACGATGTTTGAAGGCGGAACGCCGCTCGAGGCGAGGATCGCAACGATGTTTGCGTAGACTTGATCTGCTTGCTCGGCGAGCGTTACCCCCACCGATCCGTCACGCGCCACGGGGACCTGGCCTGAAAGAAAGAGCGGAGCGCGCCCAGGCGGTGTTTCGACGGCATGGGAGTAGCGCCCACTCGGCGCTGCAACCGAGTCCGGACTGTGGAACTTAAGCATCTTAGCCTTCTTGATCCGCGGGGAAATGTGGCGGTTTGAAACGTAAAAGATAGATCAGCCTGATCGGCAGAAAAGGGCCAAGCATGCGCCGACGTGGCTGCATTCGCGGCGGCCGGATCATCCCCCAAAGCGGCGCTGCATTTGACCTCCCCGCCCCCCTCCGCTATAGGCCCGCGCTTCGCTTCCGAAACCAGCTGCTGGATCCTCCCACCCATGGCGAATACCAAGTCCGCGAAGAAGGCCGAGCGCCGCAACACCCTCCGCACGGCGGTGAACAAGGCGCGCCGCACGCGGATGCGCTCGTCCTGGCGGGCGGTGGAGGAGGCGATCGTCGCTGGCGATCCCAAACTGGCCCAGGACGCGCTCAAGGCCGCCGAGGCAGAGACCATGCGGGCGGTGTCCAAGAAAATCACGCCTAAGAACACCGGTGCGCGCAAAGTTTCGCGCTTGTCCAAGCGCGTGGCGGCGATTTCGGGTCGCAAATAGCTCGCCCGGCGCGCTAGTCGCGCCGCTTCTGCCCGCTCCAAATCCAATGACGTTTGCATTACGAAACTGTTTGGAAACAGTGAATATTTACGCCTGGGCGCGGTGTAGAGCCTTGTTTGTCTTAACTTATTTTCCCCAACAAAATCAACAGCATAAATAGAGCATTTTACAGCTGTGGATATTGAATAAAAAGTAAATGAACGGTGTCTTGACCGCGCCCCCGCTTTCAGCGAACGTTTCTTCCGTTAGGCGAGTTACCCGCCTGGCTAAATCTCAAATGAAGCGCCTGCGCTTTGTGAGTTCGGTAGGGCCTTCTGGGGGCCTGACCGAAGACGGGGAGAGTGTGTTCGGAGAGTTCCGTCGGGGCGGCGGAAGCAACAAGAACTACAACGTTCTAAGCAAGGGGTTGGCTGATGGAACATCAAGAGGAGCGCGCCCATGCGGGCGCGAATGTTGACGGCGGCATGGGCGCGGCGCGCGCCTACGAAATGGTTCGCCGTGAGCTGTTTGGGGAGTTCGGGGCGGATTTCTTCCGCTCCTACATCGATCCGCTGCGGCTGGTGGCTGAATGGAACGGCTCGATCCTGTTCCAGGCCGGTTCGCGCGTGGCCCAGGAGCGGCTGCGCCAGCAGGTGCAGGGCAGGCTCGAGGCTCGCCTGCGGGCGCACGAGGCCAAGATCGGCCCGGTCGAGATTTTGCTCGAGCACGAAATCCCCGACGATGTCCGGGAACTGGTGGACGCCCGCATTGGCGAGGCGCAGGCGCGCCCGGCCGCGCCCACCGCACAGCCGCAATCGTTGACCTTCGACACCTTCTGCGGCGCGGCGTCCAATCATCGCGCGCTGACGGTGGCGCAAATGATCGCCGCGGGGGCAGGGGTCGCGTTCCCGATCTGGCTGGTGCACTCCCCGCCGGGCTGCGGAAAATCGCACTTGCTGGCCGCGATCGAGCACGAAGCGCGGCTGCGCACGCCGGAGCGCAAAGTGCTGTCGATGACCGGCCAGGATTACCTCGAGGGATTCCAGGCCGCCTTGCACAAGAAGCGCGATTCCAGCGGCTTCAAGGAATTTGTGCGCGCGCCCGATCTGTTGTTGATCGACGATTTTCATCGCCTGTGCGGCAAAAGAGTTACCGAGACCGAGGCGTTCGACACCATGTTCGATCTGACCCGCCGCGGCGGCCAAGTCGTGCTTGCCGCCAATCACGGCGCGGAAGGGCTTGAAGGATTGGACGAAACGCTGCGTTCCAAGCTCAAGGGCGCGGCCGCTTGCGAGATCTACGAGCCGGACGGCGAATTGCGCCGGCGCATTCTCGACGCGCGCCTGCGTCATCACGCCATTGGCTCGCCGGGTTTCGCGGTAGCCGCCGATGCGCTTGATTTTATCGCCGCCAAGATGCACGTCACCGGCCGCGAACTCGACGGTGCCATCTGCCAATTGCTTATCGAATGGAAAATCTCGGGAGGGACCGAAGTGACGCTTGAAGCCGCCGCCAATGCTCTGCAGAACAAACTCACCGATGCCGCGGAGAAACGCATCACCGTACAGCTGGTGATCAAGGTGGTGGCGCGGGCCTACAACATGACCCCGCAGCAATTGCTGGAGCGCACCCGCCGCCACAATGTCGCGCGGCCGCGGCAGGTGGCGATGTTCCTGGCTTGTCGGATGACCCAGGCTTCGCTGCCCGATATCGGCCAGCGCTTCGGCGGCTTCGACCACACCACCATCATGTATGCCCGCGACCGCATCGCCCAATTGTCTGAGCAGGACCCGGCCTTCAAGGTCGAGCTCGAAAACCTGGCCCGCGCGGTGCGCCGCGAACCCTGAGGGCGCTGCTGGTTCTACCCCAGCCGCCGGCAAGTCCAATTGCTTGAAAATTGGGCTTGGGGCGCTGGCAAAGCTTCTGCTAGCTTGCGACCCCCGCCTCATGGACGACTCGGTCCATCGGCGGGGGTCGTTTCATATGCGCCCGCCGGTCGGATCAGGGGGCGCCAAGGTCGGGATGAGGCAATGCGGCTGACGATTGAGCGCTCGGCGCTCCTGAAAGCGCTCAATCACGTGCAGAGCGTCGTCGAGCGGCGCAATACCATCCCGATTCTGTCCAACGTGCTGATGGCCGCCCAGGGCGATAGCTTACGGCTCACCGCCACCGACCTCGATATCGAGATCGCCGAGTCCGCCCCCGCGGAGGTCGAACGCGCCGGCTCGACCACGGCGCCGGCCAATTATCTCTATGACTTCGTGCGCAAGCTGCCGGAGAACGCGCCGGTAAAGCTCGACGCGCCTGGCGACGATCCGCGGCTGTTCATCCAGGCGGGCAAATCGCGGTTGCATTTGCCGGTCCTGCCGGCCGGCGATTTCCCCTCGATGCCGTCGGACGGCTTCGAAACCCGCTTCGAGATCGAACCGACTGAATTCGCGCGCCTGATCGACAAGACCCGCTTTGCCATCTCCACCGAGGAGACGCGCTATTATCTCAACGGCATTTTCTTTCACACCGTGGTCAATGCGGCGGGCGAGGCGACGCTGCGCGCGGTGGCGACTGATGGCCACCGCCTCGCGCTCGCCGATGTCGCCGCGCCCAAGGGTGCGCAAGGCATGCCCGGCGTGATCGTGCCGCGCAAAACCATCAACGAGTTGAAGCGTCTGCTCGATGACGCCGCCGACATGGTCGAGATCGCGGTGTCGCCGCAGAAGATTCGCTTCGCGCTCGGCGAGGCGGTGCTGACCTCGAAACTGATCGACGGCTCGTTCCCCGAATATGCGCGCGTGATTCCGAAGGGCAATGCCAAGCGGCTTAAGATCGATAACAAGAGCTTCGCCGAAGCCGTCGATCGTGTCGCCACCGTGTCGGCGGAACGCTCGCGCTCGGTGCGGCTGGCGCTCGACAAGGACAGGGTGACGCTCACCGTCAACAATCCCGACGCCGGCGTCGCCACCGAGGATCTCGCCGCTGACTACGCCAACGACAGCATGGAAATCGGCTTCAACGCCAAATACCTGCTCGACGTCGCCCAGCAGATCGAGGGCGAGTCCGCGGTGTTCGAACTGGCCGATTCCGGCTCGCCCACCCTGGTGCGCGACGAAGCCGACGAAAACGCTCTCTACGTGCTGATGCCGCTCAGGGTGTGACAAGTAGGCTGTTTTTGTCGCGCTTGACCTGGCCACCCATTCCCGGATTCGCCGAAGGCGAAGTCCGGGACCCAATTACGCAACGCGATCGGGACGTGGCGCTGAAACCGATTCCTGTCGGCGTTCATGGGTCCCGGGCTCGCGGCTTCGCCGCGCCCCGGGAATGGGTGCTGGTTGGACCGGGGAAAGGGGAATTGTGACGTCGCTCCACATCTCCCGCCTCAGCCTCACCGATTTCCGCAACCACGCCGCGCTTGATCTTGAGCTCGACGCGCGCCCGGTGTGCCTGTTTGGCCCCAATGGCGCTGGAAAAACCAACATCCTCGAAGCGCTGACCATGCTCGCGCCAGGCCGCGGCCTGCGCAGCGCTTCGCTCACCGATGTGGCGCGCGCGGGCGAGGACGAATTTCGCCTCCAACCGTGGGCGGTGTCGGCGCGGGTGCTGCAAGACGGCGAGGAAACCGTGCTGGGCGCCGGGGCCGAGCGCACGCCCGAGGGCGGCGTCAAGCGGCTGGCGCGCCGCGACGGCCAGCCGGCCACCGCCGCCGAACTGGCCGAAGCCGCGCGCATGACTTGGCTCACCCCGGCCATGGATCGGCTGTGGTCGGGCGCGGCGGGCGATCGGCGCCGCTTCTTCGATCGGCTGACGCTGGCGCGCGCCACCGAGCACGGCCAGGCCGCCGCGTCCTACGAGCGCGCCATGCGCGAGCGCCAGCGTCTGCTCAGCGACCGGGTGTTCGACGATGCCTGGCTCGGCGGCCTTGAGCACGAAATGGCCGCGCACGGCGCGGCGATCGCGGCGGCGCGGGTGGAGACGCTGCATCGCTTGCAGGACGCCATCGACGCTCGCCCCGATGGCGCGTTTCCAAAAGCGCTGCTGGCTTTGGACGGGACGCTGGAAGCCCGGTTCGAGCGCGGGGCCAACAGCGCCGACGTGGAGGAAGACTTCGCCGGCCTGCTGCGCGACATGCGCGGCCGCGATGCCGGCGCCGGGCGTGCGCTCGACGGCCCGCACCGCAGCGATCTGAAGGCGCGCCACGGGGCCAAGAACATGGACGCCGACCAATGCTCCACCGGCGAACAGAAGGCGTTGCTGCTCGGCCTGACGCTGGCGCAAGCGCGTGCGCTGGCCAGCGATCCGGGCGCTGGGCCGTCACTGATCCTGGTGGACGAAGCCGCTGCGCATCTCGATGCCGTGCGCCGCGCCGCGCTGTTCGACGAATTGCTCGCCAATCCAGGCCAAGCCTGGCTCACCGGCACGGACGAGAATTTGTTCGAAGCGTTCGCGGGCAGGGCGCAGGTGTTTGAAGTGCGCGACGGCGTGGTGCGCGGGGTTTAGCATCCGCTGCGTTTGTGATTATGGACCCCGGTCCCCCAGACCTGGGTAAGTTGCCGTCACCATATGCTGGCAAGATGCCGGCGGTACGGTCTGGCGCATCGACAAAGCGCGAAAAATTTGCTGTGTGGACCCAAAGGTGTTCCCATGCGCAGCGACGATTACGTCTTCGACTACGACCCCGACGAGGACGCTGGCGTCGCCGATCTGGCCACGCTCGACATCTCCCGCCCCGAGCGTTTCCGCGACGACAAGATCTGGCCGTTCTTCGCGCGCCTGCGGCGCGAGGCGCCGGTGCATTATTGCGCCGATAGCCTGAACGGCCCCTATTGGTCGGTGACCAAGTTCAACGACATCATGAAGGTCGAGACCAATCACAAGATTTTCTCCTCCGAGCCGGCGATCACCTTGTTCGATCCGGAGGAGGACTTCCCGTTGCCGATGTTCATCGCCATGGATCCGCCAAAGCACGACGTGCAGCGCAAGACCGTTTCGCCGATCGTCGCGCCAAATCATCTGGCGCAGTTGGAGCCGATCATCCGCGAGCGGGCAGGGCGGCTCTTGGACGAAGTCCCGCGCGGGGAAGTGTTCAACTGGGTGGACAAGATTTCCATCGAACTCACCACGCAAATGCTGGCGACCCTGTTCGATTTTCCCTGGGAAGATCGGCGCAAGCTGACGCGCTGGTCCGACGTCGCCACCGCCGCGCCGGGCGCAGGCGTTGTCGAGAGCGAAGAGCAGCGCCGCGCCGAATTGCTCGAGTGCCTGGCTTATTTCACCAATCTCTGGAACGAGCGCGCCGAAGCGGCGCCCAAGCCCGATCTCATTTCCATGCTGGCGCACGGTGAAAGCACCAGGAACATGCCGCCGCAGGAATATCTCGGCAATCTCATCCTGCTCATCGTTGGCGGCAACGACACCACGCGCAATTCCATGACCGGTTCGCTCTATGCGCTCAGCAAATTTCCCGAGCAGTTCGCCAAGCTGCGCGCTAACCCCGCGCTGGTCCCGGCTTTGGTGTCGGAAACCATACGCTGGCAAACCCCGCTCGCCTACATGCGCCGCACCGCGTTGGAAGATGCCGAAATCGGCGGCCAGCTCATCAAAAAGGGCGAAAAGCTCGCCATGTGGTACATTTCCGGCAATCGGGACGAAGAAGTGATCGCCGATCCGGACAGTTTCGACATAGAGCGTGAAAACGTACGCCACCATCTCTCGTTCGGCTTCGGCATTCACCGTTGTGTGGGAAATCGGCTGGGCGAAATGCAGCTGCGCATCGTCTGGGAGGAAATCCTGAAACGTTTCGAGAAAATCGAAGTCATGGGCGAGCCCAGGCGCGTGCTTTCCTCATTCGTACACGGCTACGAGACACTGCCGGTGCGGATCGCCGCGTGATGGCCGCCGCCGAGGAAGAAGAACCCGATACGCTGAGCGAAGTGCTCGACGAAGTGCAGCAGCAAATCGGCGAGGAGGGGGCCAAGCCCAAGGACATGAGCCTCGGTGAATTGCTGGATTCGGTCGGCAGGCAATCGTTCGGGCCGCTGCTGTTGATCATCGGCCTGTTCGCGATCTCGCCGGCGACCATCGTGCCCGGCATGACCTGGCTCGCCGCGGCGCTGACGCTGTTGATCGCCGGGCAGATGGCGCTTGGCTTCCAGCATGTGTGGCTGCCGAGTTGGGTGCAGAGCGTCAAGGCGCCGCGCGCGCTGGTGCGCCTGGGCGTGCGCGAGGCGCGCGATTGGTCGGGGCGCATCGACGGGCTGCTGCGCCCGCGGCTAAGTTTTCTGTCGCGGCCGCCGTTCGTGAACCTGATCGCGCTGTTGTGCATCGGCGCGGCCTTGATCACGTTTCCGCTGGGACTGATCCCGTTCGCGCCGCTTGCGCCGGGGCTGGCGGTGGTGTTTTTTGGGCTCGGCATGACCGCCCGCGACGGGCTTTGGCTGGCGTTCGGCGCGGCCGCCTTGGGCGGCGCCTGTTGGCTCGCCGCAGCGCCCATTTCCGCGATGCTGGCGCGCTTCTAAGGCCGCGTAAAAACCGAGACTTTTCCGGGCCCAATCGCTATATTGGCGCATGTTTCCCACAGCGATTCCGAAGCCATGACCGCCCCGCAAAACGCGCCCGCGGGGAGCCCCGATTACGGCGCTGAATCCATCAAGGTTCTCAAGGGCTTAGACGCGGTAAGAAAACGCCCAGGCATGTATATTGGCGATACCGACGATGGCTCGGGATTGCACCACATGGTCTATGAGGTGGTCGACAACGCCATCGACGAGGCGCTGGCCGGCCACGCCAAGACCGTCACCGTCACCCTCCACCCCGACGGCAGCGCCGAAGTGACCGACGACGGCCGCGGCATCCCCACCGGCATCCACGAGGGCGAGGGCATTTCTGCCGCCGAAGTGATCATGACCCAGCTGCACGCGGGCGGTAAGTTCGACCAGAACAGCTACAAGGTCTCCGGCGGCCTGCACGGCGTCGGCGTTTCGGTGGTCAACGCCTTGAGCGAATGGCTCGACCTCAGCATCTGGCGCGGCGGCAAGCATCATTACATGCGCTTTGCCTACGGCGACGCAGTCGCGCCGCTGAAGGAAATGGGCGCGGCCCCGCTCGACAGCGGCAAGCCCAAGCGCGGCACCGGCGTGCGCTTCCTGCCCTCGACCAAGACCTTCACCATGGTGGAATTCGATCGCAAGACGCTCGAACACCGGCTGCGCGAACTTGCCTTCCTCAATTCCGGCGTGTCGATCCATTTCAAGGATTTGCGCGGGCCCGAGCCGTTCGCGGAGACGCTTTACTACGAGGGCGGGGTCAAGGCCTACGTCACCCATCTCGACCGCTCGCGCACGGCTTTGATCGAGCCGATCTACATCAATGCCGAGAAGGACAACATTTCCGTCGAAGTGGCGATGCAGTGGAACGATAGCTACCACGCCGCCGAACTCTGCTTCACCAACAACATCCCCCAACGCGACGGCGGTGCCCACCAGGCCGGCTTCCGCGGCGCGCTCACCCGTGTGATCACCGGCTACATGCAATCGAGCGGCATGGCCAAGAAGGAGAAGGTCGACATCACCGGCGAGGACGCTCGCGAGGGCTTGACCTCAGTGCTGTCGGTAAAGGTGCCCGACCCGAAATTCTCCTCGCAAACCAAGGATAAATTGGTCTCATCGGAAGTGCGCCCGGCGGTGGAAAGCCTGGTCGCGGAAGCGCTGACGCATTGGTTCGAGGAAAATCCGACGCCGGCGAAAATTGTGATGGCCAAGATAGTCGAAGCCGCCGCTGCGCGTGAAGCCGCGCGCAAGGCCCGCGAAATGCGGCGCAAATCCTCGCTCGACATCGCCTCGCTGCCCGGCAAGCTCGCCGATTGCCAGGAGAAGGACCCGGCAAAATCCGAAATCTTCATCGTCGAAGGCGACAGCGCCGGCGGTTCGGCCAAGCAGGGGCGCAACCGCGAATACCAGGCCGTGCTGCCGTTGCGCGGCAAAATTCTCAACGTCGAACGCGCGCGTTTCGACAAGATGTTGTCAAGCGAACAGGTCGGCACCTTGATCACCGCGCTCGGAACCGGCATCGGCCGCGGCGAGGGCGATTTCGACATCACCAAGCTGCGCTATCACCGCATCATCATCATGACGGACGCCGATGTCGACGGCGCTCACATCCGCACGCTGCTGCTGACGTTCTTCTACCGGCAGATGCCGCAGATCATCGATGGCGGCTATCTCTACATCGCCCAGCCGCCGCTCTACAAAGCCAGCAAGGGCAAGTCCGGACGCTACCTCAAGGACGAAGCCGAGTTCGAAACGTATCTGATCGAAGAGGGCGCGGCAGGCGCCGTGTTCGAAGCCGGTTCCGGCGAACAGATCGCCGGCGAGGATCTAAAGCGCGTGGCGCGCGAGGCGTTGGCGGCGGAAACCTTGATCAATCGCCTGCACCAGCGCGCGCCCGATGCGGTGCTGGAGCAAGCCGCACTCGCGGGCGCGTTCGCGCCGGACGCGGGCGAGGGCCAGGCGCTGGAGGCGGCGCGCCGGCTCAATCTCCTGGCCGAGGAGGGTGAGGCCAATTGGTCGGGCCGCTTCGATCCCGATTCTGCGCTGGTGCTGGAGCGGGTGGTGCGCTCGGTCACTGAACGCGTGGTGCTTGACCGCTTGCTGCTGGGCTCGACCGACGCGCGCCGGCTGGCCGACCGCGCCGCCGGCCTGCGCGAAGTTTACGCCCGGCCCGGCCAGGTGCGCCGCGGCGGCGACGTGACGCCCGTGTACGGGCCGCTCACGCTGTTGAAGGCGGTCGAGGAAGCCGGCCGCAAGGGCCTTTCCATCGCCCGCTACAAGGGCCTCGGCGAAATGAACGCCGAACAACTCTGGGAAACCACCCTCGACCCCGACGCCCGCGCGCTGCTGCAAGTCAAAGTCGATCACGCCGACGAAGCCGACGACCTGTTCACCAAGCTGATGGGCGACGTGGTTGAGCCCAGACGCGAATTCATCCAGGCCAATGCGCTGGACGCGGACGTGGATGCTTAGGGGGCGGCGTGTGTGGTTGGGAGCGCGGGCCTTCAGGCCCGCACAGCGCTCGCCGGCACAAACGCTGCGAGCCTGAAGGCCCAAGCTGCTCACATTGTCAGCGCAGCTTTTCGACCTGGCTGTATTCGAGATCGACCGGGGTTTCACGGCTGAAAATCATCACCGCCACCTTCAGCCGCCCGCCTTCCTCGTCCACTTCCGAGACCACGCCCTCGAAGCTCTGGAACGGGCCGTCGGAAACCCGCACGCGCTCGCCGATTTCGTAATGGATGAGCTGGCGCGGCTTGCTGGCGCCAACCTCGGCGACGCGGCCCAGGATGCGCTCGACTTCCTTGTTCGACACCGGCTGCGGCCGGTTCTGCTGGCCGAGAAAGCCGGTCACTTTCGGGGTGTTCTTGACCAGGTGATAGGTGTCGTCGGTCAGTTCCATTTTCACCAGCACGTAGCCGGGGAAATGGCGATGCTGGCGCACCTTCTTGGCCCCGCGCACCACTTCGGTGACTTCCTCGGTCGGCACCTGGATGTCCTCGAACTGGTGTTCGAGGCCCTGGCGGCCGGCCTGGTCGCGGATCGCTTCGGCGACTTTCTGTTCGAAATTGGAATAGGCGTGGACGATGTACCAGCGCGCGCGCTCGTTGACGGCGCGGGCGGGGGCTTCTTGGGTTTGCGCTTCGACCATGACCATCAACCGAGATTCAACACCAGGCTGAGCAAAAGGCGCAGCACAAAGTCCACCAGGAAAAAGAAGATCGCCGCCGCGAAGCTCATCATCAGCACCATGATGGTCGATACCGTGACTTCCTGGCGCGTCGCCCAGGTGACCTTGCGCCCTTCGGCGCGCACTTCGCCCCAGAACCGGAATGGCCCGCCGCGCCTGCGCGGCGGCTCGTCTTGTTCGGCGCCTTCAATCGACATTCGCTCTCAAACTTTCTTTACCGGAAACTTGCTTTTCCGCCGCTCCGCGAGCCGGCGCTGGCAGGAGTGGAGGGACTCGAACCCCCGGCCCTCGGTTTTGGAGACCGATGCTCTACCAGCTGAGCTACACTCCTAAGCGCCCGGCCACCAATAGCACGAGGCCGGCGAACTCGCGCCCGGGGCCCCGGACCGGAAGGCCAGGGCTTATGCCCGAACAAAAGGCGCCCGGCAAGGGCGCCTACCCACCCCGGATCCGCACGCGCACGCTGGCGCTTTGGCCGTTTGCGTCGACCACGGTGAGGTCGTAGAAGCCCGGCGCGCTGGGTCGCCAGATGGCGCGGCCGCTGGTCGGCTCGGCGCTGACGCGCGCGCCTTCGGCGTACCAGATCAGCGGCGCCTGGCCGCCGCGCGCCGACAGCGACAGCCCGCGCGTCTCGGGTCCGTAATCCAGCACCAGCACTTCGGCGTTGCCCGGCGGAAACAGGATCGACAATCCTTCGCCGTGATCGAGCCGCGCCAGCGATGGCGCCGGAGCGCTCTCCGGCGCACGCGGGCGCACCGGCTCTGGCGCGAGGTTGAGACGGTCGAAAGCTTCAAACAGGATCGGCAGCGCCTCGCTTCTTCCGGTCGCGCCCGGACGCGGCGCACCATCGGGGCGGCCGACCCAAACCCCGATCGCGTAATCGCCAGCCACGCCCAGCGCCCAGGCGTCGCGGAAGCCGTAGGAAGTGCCAGTCTTGAACGCCACCAACGGCGCACCCTGCGCGATTTCGGCCGGAATGCGCCCGGCTGGGTGCGGCGACGTCGCCAGAATTTCGAGCACGCGTCGTGCGGTCTCGGCGCGGACGAAACGCCGCGAAAAGCCAAACCCGGCTTGCGCCTCGTTGCGCAGCGGACGCGCGCGCCCGCCATCGCCCAGCGCTGCGTAAAGCTGAACCAGGTCCTCCAGGCTCATGCCAACGCCGCCAAGCGCCAGCGCCAGACCCGGCTCGGCGACGGCGCGGCGCGGCATGCGCACCTCGGCGCCAGCGCGGGTGAGCGCGGCCTGAAAGCGGCGCGCGCCGATGCGCTCCAGCGTCGCCACCGCCGGCAGATTGAGCGAATGCCGCAGCGCCTCTTCGAGCGAGACGTCGCCGTGGAAGCGGCGGTCGAAATTTTCCGGCAGATAGCCGCCGAAGGTGCGCGGCGCGTCGCGCACCAAAGTCTCGGGCGCGGCCAGTCCCTCGTCGAAGGCGATGGCGTAGAGGAACGGCTTCAGCGTCGAGCCGGGAGAACGCACCGCGCGGGTCATGTCGATATGGCCGCCGGCGCGAGCAAAGCCAGCCCCGCCGACGCGCGCGCGCACCGCTCGGCTGGAAAGCTCGACTGCCAGCAGCGCGAGCTGCGCCTCCGGCTCGAGTCCCACCGCCGCGCGCCGCGCCAGCGCTTCGAGATCGGCCTGCAGGCGCGCGTCCAGCGTCGAGGCGATCACGCCGGCGCCGGGATGGGCCGACGCCAGCGCGCGCGCGGCGTGCGGGGCCGAGTACGGAAACGGCGCACGCGCGGGAATCGCCGCTTGCCGCGCTTCGCCGGCCAGGCGCGCATCGAGCAAATCGGCGGCAACAAACATGTCCAGCACGCGGTCGCGGGCGGCGCGGGCGGCTTCTGGATTGCGATCGGGCCGGCGCGCTTCCGGCGCTTGCGGCAGCGCGATCAGCAGCGCCATTTCCGCATCGTCGAGCCATTGCGGATCGCGCTGGAAATAGGCCCGCGACGCCGCACGCACGCCTTCCAAATTGCCGCCATAGGGCGCGAGCGTCAAATACGCCGCGAGAATCTCGCGCTTGGACAGGCGCCGTTCGATCTGCAGCGCGCGGACGATCTCGATCAGCTTCGAACCGATCGTGCGCGGGCGCGGCTCCAGCAGCCGCGCCAGCTGCATGGTGAGCGTGGAGCCGCCCTGGGCGACGCGGCCGGTGCGCGCATAGGCCCAGCCGGCGCGCGCCAGCGCGATCGGGTCGAAGCCGGGGTGAAACCAAAAGCGGCGATCCTCGATCGCGATCAGGCGGCGGCGAAATTCCGGGTCGATTTCATCGAGCCGCGCCTCCAGCCGCCAGGTTCCGCTCGGCGTGGTGAACGCCATCAGCCATTCGCCATTGCGGTCCAGCACCACCGGTGAGAGCTCGCGCACCCGCGCCAACGGCGGCGCGAAAATCTGGTCCAGCGAAAACAATGTCAGCATCGCCGCCAGCACGATGCCGGCGGCGCGCTTGCCGCGCGGCGTCAGCGGCAACGGCGCGCGCGGGCCGCGGTTCATCCCCCGCGCGGCGCGATGGTGATCGCGCCCGTACCGGTGCGCGCCATTACTCCCGGGCGGTACATGTCCTCCACTTGCGCGGCGGGCATGGTGTAGCGGCCGGGGGTGACCGCGCGGGCAATGTAGGCGTAGCGGAACGCGCCTTGCAGATTGGCGGAGGCGACGAAGCGGTCGTCGCGCGCTTCCGCCACCTGCGCCGCGGTGATTTCGCCGATCCAAGCGAACGGCCCGTTGCGAGAGGCGCCATCCCAGTTCTGCTGCGCCCCGTCCTGCGGTCCCAGCACGGTTTCGATTTCGAGCCCCGCCGGCAGCAGGTCGACCAGAATTGTGGGATAGGTGCGCGCGCCGTCGGGATGGCCCGATATCACCACGATCACCCGGTCGCCTTGGCGGATATTGTCCCCGGCCAACGACCCGGTCAGCGTGAACACGCTTTTGTCGATGGAATAGCCCGCTCGCATCGACGGCGGCGCTTGCAGCGGCGCGCCGGAGGTTTGCAGCGTGCGCCACACCGCCCCGCGCGCGGCGTTGCGGAACACCAGCCCCGAGGCAAGCCGCTCGGCATTGGCCAGCACCCGCCGCTCGGCCAGCGCCTGACCGTTGAGCGCGACATTGACCGGGCCGGCGTTTTGCAACAGCGAATTGGCGGCGAGCAGCAGCTGCACTTGCTCCTGCGTCATCAGCCGTCCGGCCTCGGGCGCGTCGCGTTCGAGCCGCTGGCGCAGCCGATCGACCAGTTCGGTCTCGCCCGCCTCCGCCGCCAGCGCCAGCACGCCGGCCAGATCGCGCAGCGGCGTCTGGTACCAATCGCCGAGATTGCGATAGCGGTTGAGCCCGGTTCCCAGCGCCTGTTCGGCCAGGCGGAAGGCGTTGCGCGCGCGCACCCGGTCGCCCAGGTGGGCGAGCGCCGCGCCGATATGAGCTCGCGCCAGCGGCGAGGGCTCGGCCTCGAGCCGCGCGTCATGGAAATAGCGCACCTGGCCGAGATCGGCCTCGCCGGCCTTGGCCAGCACGTAAAGCGCATAAGCCGCCGCGCGCGAGCGCATCAGTTCGGTGGAATCGTTGGAGCCGGGCCAGCGATAGACCTCGAACTCGTAGCCGACCGAGCCGAAGGCGTTGAGCCGCGCCACCCGCCGCAGCGCCGCGTAAGCTTGGCTCATCGGCTGGCGTGGCACCGCGTAGCCGGCGCGTTGCGCGCGCGCGAGGAAGTCGGTGACGTATGCGCCCAGCCAGGGCGAAGCGTGGCGGTCGCCCGCATGCCAGAGGCCGAAGGCGCCGTCCGAGCCTTGGCGGTCAAGCAATTGCGTAGCCGCTTCCTGAATGCGCCGGCGCAGCCGCGGATCGGCGGCCCGGTTGGCCTCCGCGGCCAGGGTGTTGTAGTACAACAGCGGCAGCGCCACCGATGTCAGCTGCTCCGAGCAACCGTAAGGATAGCGGTAAAGCTCATCGAGCAGCGGCGCCGGATCGATGCCGGCGAGGTTTGAGAACGAGATCATCGCCTGGCCGCTCGGCTGGAAGCTGGACAAGGCATCGTTCGGCGCGCGCCAGGAGGCGCCGGCGGCTTGCAGCTCGGTGCGGGCGATGGTGATCGGCAGGAACGGCGCGCGCGACTGGATGTCGTAAGTGCGCTCCACCGCGGCAAAGCCCTGCGGCCCCTCCAGCCGCAGCGAGATGCGCCCGACGCCAATCGGCCCGCCGGCGATCGAGATCAGCTCGGTTTGCCGTTGGCCGCGATTGAGCGTGAAGCGGCGCGGGGCCCGCTGGATGCGGGCGGCATCGACGCCGCCGATGGTCACAACGTAGGCGCCGTTGGGACCTTCGACGTTATCGAGATTGAGCGTGCCGCGCGCTTCATCACCCGGCGCCAGAAAGCGCGGCAGGATCAGTTCGGCCACGACGGGATCGCGCACCACCACCTGCTCGGCATCCTGCCCGAGCGCACTCTGGCTCCAGGCCACCGCCATCAGCCTGAGCGTGCCGTTGAAATCGGGAATATCAAGCGCGACATTGGCGCGCCCGCCGCGCACCTTGACGATGTCGGAGACGATCGACACCGTGCGCGTCGGCACTACGCTGAGCCCTTCCCCGCCCAGCGAATCCCCGCCCTGACGCGAAGGCGCGCCGAGATTGGGATTGAGCAGGCGCCCGTAATCGTCGCGCAGCTGCACGCCCAGCGCGCGGCGGCCGAAGAAATGCTCGACCGGGTTGGGGCTTTGATACTTGGTGATGTTGAGGATGCCCTCATCAACCAGGGCGATGGCGACGCGAACCCGCTCGCCGCCGGGGATGTTGCGCACCTGCACCGGGATTTCCACGCGCGTGCGCGGGCGCACATTGGCGAGCCCTTCGCCGGCGATCACTTCCAGCGTGCGCGCGCCCACATCGACCGGCACGTAAGCGATGCCAACCGCGCGGCGCGGCACCGGCAGATCGACCGGATCGCGCGGCGTCATCACTGTCACCAGTACGTAAGCGCCCGCGCCCCAATTGGCGTTCACCGGCAACTCGACCGTGGTTCCCCCGGGGCCGACCCGCACGGTGCGGGTCTCGATGACGCGGTCGGTGGCGACCACGATCTGCGCCTCGCCCGCATAAGGCGGGCGGATTTGCACGCGCGCGCGCGCGCCGGGGCGGGTGGGATTTTCCGGAGCGATGACGCTGACCATGTCCGGGGTGGAATCATCGTCGGCCGGGCCGCCCCAGCCAATTCCGAAGCGCTGGGAAGCCTCCGCGCCGCCGCCGGTGTCGCGCACGATCAGCCGGTACGAACCGGAGCGCAGGCCGCTCTTGGAAAGCCGCAAGGGCTGGCCGGCGGGGATATCGACGGTGGCGCCATCGACGGCGATGTCGCGCCCGGAGCGGCGCCAGCGCCAGGCGCCGTTATCGAGATACCAATCGTAGTTCCAATCCTCGCGCACCAGCTGCCATTGCACGCCGCGCACGCCGACGCGCGCGCCCGCGCCATTGAGGGCGATGACGTCAAAGCCCGCCGCCTCGCCTTCGCCGGCGCGGCGGTTCTCGAAGCCCGGCTTGAGGCCAATATAAAGATCGCGCAGCCGCACCGGCACGGTGAAATTCTCGCGCACCTGGCGTCCGCCCGGATCGGCGACGCTGACGATCATGCGCGCGCGCAGCGGCAGCGTAGTGTCGGGCTCCTCGGCCAGACGCAGGCTCAATTGCGCCGCGCCCTGGCCATCGGTGACGGTCGACGGCAATTGGAAATAGCGCTCGCCGAAACTCTCGTCGCCCTTGCCGAAGCTGTAGCCCAGATGCGCGGGGAACGGGTTGGGATCGACCATCAGCCGGCCCTCTCCCTCGACCGCCAGCCCCGCGCCGGGCGCACCGTAAAGGAAATCGGCCTGCACGCCGATCGCCTGGCTTGCCCCGGCGCGCAGCACCACATTGCGCTCGCGCAGCTGGTCTTCGTCCGGAGAAAAGCGCACGCGCAAGCGCTGCGGCACGAAATCCTCGACCGAGAAACTCACCTCGCCGGCGGCGGCGTCCTGGCCATCGACGATCAGTTCGGCGCGCCAGAGCCCGCGCGGAGCGCCGCGGTCGAGCGCGATATTGCGCGCCACCGCCCCGGCCTGATCGGCTTCGAGCAAACGCAGGCGCCGCGCTTCGGTGCCGTTGGGGCGATAGACCACCAGCGTCGACTGGCGATTGCCGATGCCGCGCCCGACAGAATCGCGGATCAGGCCGATCAGACGCACGGTCTCGCCAGGGCGGTAGATGCCGCGCTCGGTATAGACAAAAGCATCGACGTCGCCGGGCGTGGTGCGCCCATCGACGCCGCGATCGGCGAGATCGACCGGCGCGCGCTGCAGGTCGAGCGCTGTGAAGTCTCCGTCGGCATAGGCCATCACGTAACGCGCCCGCGCCGGGCCTTCGCCCTCGACCAGCGCCTTGGCGAAATGCACCCGGCCTTCGCCGTCGCTGCGGACGCGGGCCAACTCCTCGTTGTTCTGCGCGATTAAGGTCAGTGTCGTGTTGGCGAGCGGGCGCGCGGTGCGCAGCGAGCGCACCACCACGTCAAGCCCGTCGGCGCCGGAAAAACTCTGCAGCGCCATGTCGGTGTAAATGATCCAGCGATAAGCCGAGGCGCGGGATTCGTTGTCGTTTTCGCCGCGCTGGCCCGCGCTCGGCGAAGCATCGCGCACCTTGACCACATAAGCGCCGGGGCGCATCTCGCGCAGCGCCGCACCCAACGCAAACACGCTGGTCACCGCCACGTTGCGCTGGCGGTCGAGATTGATATTGATAGAGCCTTTATAGACTTGCACGCCAACCTCGGAGGCGGCGCTGTCGAAGCCCCAATAATTCCAGCCGCCCTCTTCGTTGACCTCGCCGGGATTAATAGCATGCTGCGAGAGGATGCGGTCGGGGATGCGCAGCACTTCGATCTCGAGCTTGGAGACATTGACGGTTTCGAGCGCCAGGCCGTCGGCCTCGGCGCGCGGCAGGATCACGCCATTGCCGGCAAAGCCGACATAGGCCGGGCGGTCGCCGAAGGTGAGGGCGAAGCTCTCGTCGAACTCGGTGCGCTCGCCGTTCTGCGCCGGCAGCCCCTTGCGGATGGTGACCTGGCGCTCAGGTTCCAATGGCAGACCGGCAAGGCACAGGAGATTGCCGGAGACATCGGTCTCGAACGGCGCCGCCGGTTCGAGCGTGAGAAAATCGGAATAATGGATCGCCGGGTCAGTGGAGAGATCGCGCGAGAATTCGAGACAAGCGCGCGGCGCTGCCTCGTTGGTTTCCGCGCGCAGGCGCACGAACGCCATGCCTTGCACTTGCGGCTCGCCCGCGCGCGGGGCGTTCTGGGCCCGCGCGCCCTCGCTCACCGCCACCGCCCCGAGTTCGGCCACCGGCCCGCGCGCCCTCGCTCACCGCCACCGCCCCGAGTTCGGCCACCGGCCCGCCGCCACCGGCGCGGCCTAGCACCACCCCGCCCCAGAGCCCGGCCAGCAGCGCGATCGAGGTCGAAAGCACCAGGGTGCGGTTGGTCACCAGCAATTCGCGCAGGCTGGCGAACGATGGCAGTTTCACCCGCCGGGGGTCGAGCCGCGCGGCCAGGGATTTCCAATCGATCGCCATGAAATCTCTCCCACCTTCGCCAGCCCCGCCCGCATGCTTGCCCGAGCCGCAGGCGCGCCGCAAGCCAGCATTAAACTGGGCAAAGGTTCGGCGGGGCGGCGGTTGAAGCCGGCGACGCGCCGTGCTTGATCGCTGGCAAATTGGCGGCGCCCCGCCCGGAGGAAGTATGACCGAGGCCCCCGCCGATCCCGCACCTGGTTTTCCGGCTATGTCGATCGAGCGCGCGCATGCGCTGCTGACCCAGCCGGGGAGCATGTTTGAGTTGGGCGAAGCCGAAATCGGCGGGGTCACGCTCAAAATCTGGAAGAACGCGCCCCCAACCCTGCGTCACGTGTTCGACCTTGCCGCCCCGTTTGGTCCGCGCGAACACCTGGTGCTGGAAAACGAGCGCGCCACCATCGCCGGTGTCCGCGCCGCCGCCGCCAAGGTGGCGCACCAGCTGATCGCCGATGGGGTCAAACCCGGCGACCGCGTCGCCATAATCATGCGCAATCTGCCGGAATGGCCGGTCGTGTTCTGGGGCGCGGTGCTGGCGGGCGCCATCGCCACCCCGCTCAACGCCTGGTGGACCGGGCCAGAACTGGAATACGGCTTGAAGGATTCCGGCGCGTCGCTGCTGATCGTCGACCACGAACGTTATGAGCGCGTGCGCGAGCACCTCGATGCGTGCTCGGAGCTGCGCAAGATTTATGTCTCGCGCGCCAAAGAGGAACTCGCCGATCCGCTCGTGTCGCGCCTGGAGAGCGTGATCGGGACCACCCATTCGTGGGCCTCGCTAGGCGAGATCGCGCCGCCCGACATAACGCTTGCGCCCGACGACGATGTAGCGATTTTCTACACCTCCGGCACCACTGGCCACCCCAAGGGCGCGGTGATTTCACACCGCAACATTATCTCCAACATGTTCAACTCGGCTTCGGCGCAAGCGCGCGCGTTCTTGCGCCGGGGCGAAGCGCCACCGCAGCCCGATCCGAGCTTGCCGCAGAAATCTTATCTGGTCTCGGTGCCGTTTTTTCACGCCACCGGCTGTTTCGCGGTGATGATCCCGTTCCTGCTGGCCGGCAACAAATTGGTGCTGCAGCGCAAATGGGATGGGGACGCGGCGCTGGCGTTGATCGAGCGGGAGCGCATCACCCATGTCGGCGGCGTGCCCACTATCGCCTGGCAGATTCTCACCCATCCCCGCGTCAACGAATTCGATCTCTCCTCGATCGAAAGCGTCGCTTATGGCGGCGCGCCCGCGGCGGCGGAACTGGTCAAGCTGATCAAGGCGCGGTTTCCCGACTCCAGCCCCGGCCAAGGCTGGGGCATGACCGAAACCTCCGCCACCGCGGTGTCCAACAATGGTGAGGATTATGTGCGCAAGCCAACCTCCACCGGAATCTGCGCCGCCACTGGCGAAATGAAGATCGTCGGCGCAGACGGCCTGGAATTGCCGCGCGGGGAAGTCGGCGAAATCTGGTACAAGGGGCCGATCGTTATCCGCGGCTATTGGAACAAGCCGCAGGCGACGGCGGAAACTTTCGTCGATGGCTGGGTGAAAACCGGCGATCTGGCGAAAATGGACGAGGAAGGTTTCCTCTACATCGTCGACCGCGCCAAGGACATGCTGATCCGCGGCGGGGAAAATATCTACTGCGTCGAAGTCGAGAACGCGCTCTACGCCCATCCCGCGGTGATGGACGCGGCCGTCATCGGCAAGCCGCATCAGAGCCTGGGCGAAGAGCCGCTGGCGGTGGTTTGCCTGAAGCCCGGCATGAACGCGACCGGTGCGGAGCTCCGCCACCATTGCGCGCAAAAAATCGCCGCGTTCAAAGTGCCGGTGGACGTGGTGTTCTGGCCGGAAACGCTGCCAAGGAACGCCAACGGCAAGATTGTGAAGCAGGAGCTTAAGGCGAAGTTGGTGTAATAAGGACCACCGGCGGTCCATAGGTTAAGCGCATCCAAAAAGCCCCCTCGATGGGGGAGGGGGAGAAGCGCTAGCCGAACTTGCGCTTGACCATTTCGGCGACGCCTTCGCTGATCAGGGCTGCTTGCGCCGCCTCGTTCATGCTGGCGCGCAGCATTTTTTCGGCGGCGGTGATCGCGGCTTCAGCGGCGGCGGCGCGGACTTCGTCGGTGGCCTTGGCGCCGGCGGCGGCGATGCGCTCCTCGGCTTGGCGCTCGCGCCTTGCCATCGCCGCCATCAAGTTGGCGCGAGTTTCCTCGGCGACGGCGGAGGCTTGTTCCGTCGCGGCCTCGACGATGGCTTTTGCTTCCGCTTCGGCGGCGGCGCGCTTGGCTTCGTACTCGGCCAAGAGTTTTTCCGCTTCCTCGCGCAGGCGCCGGGCGTCGTGCAATTGCTTGGCGATTTCATGGCTGCGTGTGTCGAGCGCGCCGAGCAGCATGGCTGGAACCTTGAGGTAGGCCAGCAGCACGAAGAACAGCGCGAAGGCGACCAGCGCGATAAAGGTGGCGTCGATGCTCATTCGCGCGCTCCCCCGGATGCGCTTTTCGGCGTGAGCTTGGCGGCGATGTCACGCGCCAGCGCCTCGGCCATGGCCGGCACTTGCCCCAACGCCTTGCCGCGCTCGGCTTCGACCTTGGCTTCCGCCGCGCGGATGCGGGTGGAGAGCCGCGCCTCGGCGGCTTCCTGCTCGGCGCCGAGCTTGGCGGCCATGTCGGCGCGGGCCTTGTCGATCATGGCGCGGGCATCGGCGCGGGCCGTGGCGGTGGCTCTCTCGGAAGCGGCGCGCGCCTGTTCGGCGGCGGCGCTTTGGATCGCGGCCGCGTCGAGATCGCCTTGCACCGTCGCCGCGCGCCGCGCCAGCACCGCGCTCACCTTCGGCAGCACGTAGCGCGACAGCACGAAATAAAGCGCGCCGAAGGTGAGCACGAACCAGAACAGCTGGCTGGCGAAGGTGGCGGCGTCGAACGGGGGAAACACGCCGGGTTCGCCCCCGTGCGCGTCCGCTGCCGCCGCGGCGTTGACCGCGTCGCCATGAGCCGCCGGCTCGATCTCTGCGCTATGCGGGGTCGCCGCCATGCTTAGAGCGCGAACAGCAGCAGCAGAGCGATCAGCAGCGAGAAGATGCCGAGCGCTTCGGTGACGGCGAAACCGAAGATCAAATTACCGAATTGCTTGGGCGCTTCGCTCGGATTGCGCAGCGCGCCTTGCAGGAAGTTGCCGAAGATGATGCCGACACCGATGCCGGCCCCGCCCATGCCGATGCAGGCAATGCCGGCGCCAATCATTTTTGCTGCTTCCACGTCCATGTTCTCTCTCCAGTTTGTTCAGTTGGGCGGCCTAGTGGTGTCCGGGATGAAGGGCGTCGTTCAGGTAGATGCAGGTGAGCAGGGCGAACACGTACGCCTGCAGGAACGCCACGAGGAATTCGAGCGCGTAGAGCGCCACCGTCATGCCGAGCGGCAGGATCGATCCGAGAACGCCGACGAAACCCGCCGCCGCCATCATCGGCACGAAGCTCGCGAACACCTTCAGCAGCACGTGGCCCGCAAACACGTTCGCCCACAGACGGACGGCGTGGCTCAGCGGCCGGCTGAAGAACGAGATGATCTCAATAATGATGACGAACCACAGAATGTACCAAGGCACGCCGGACGGTGCGAAAAGCTTCAGGAACTTCACGCCGTTCTTGGTGACGCCGACGATGATGACCGTGAAGAAGACGATCAGCGCGAGCGTCGCCGTCACGACGATCTGGCTGGTCGGCGTGAAGAAATAGGGGAACATGCCGAGCATGTTCGCCATGAAAATGAAGATGAAGAGCGTGAAGACGAAGGGGAAGAACTTCTTCACGCCCTCGGAGCCCGCAGCGTCGCGGACCATCGAGTGGATGAAGTTGTAGGCGCCCTCCGCCACGACCTGCATGCGGCCCGGCACCATGGCTTTCGGCGCCATGGCCTGCGTCATGAACAGCGTCGCCAAGCCTGCGCCGGCGACCATC
>JANNQT010000137.1:0-7367 GCA_031400895.1 Alphaproteobacteria bacterium
GCCGAATGGCTGGGCGACAAACGCTATAGCGGCGACCGCCAACTCGAGAACCCACTCGGCGCGGTGCAAATGGGCCTCATCTACGTCAACCCGCAGGGCCCCAACGGCAACCCCGATCCGATCGCCGCCGCGCGCGACATCCGCGAGACCTTCGCCCGCATGGCGATGGACGATGAGGAGACGGTCGCGCTCATCGCCGGCGGCCACACCTTCGGCAAAGCCCACGGCGCCGCGCCCGAGAGCCATGTCGGCCCGGAACCGGAAGCCGCCGGCATCGAAGAACAAGGCTTCGGCTGGAACAACAGCTTCGGCAGCGGCAAAGGCCCCGACGCGATCACCAGCGGCATCGAAGTCACCTGGACGACGACGCCGACGAAGTGGAGCAATAATTTCTTCCAGAACCTGTTCGGCTACGATTGGGAGCTGACCAAGAGCCCTGCTGGCGCGCATCAGTGGCAGCCGAAAGGCGGCGCAGGCGCCGATTCCGTGCCCGATGCTTACGATCCGTCGAAACGTCACACGCCGATGATGCTGACAACCGATCTCGCTTTGCGTTTCGATCCTGCGTACGAAAACATTTCGCGCCGCTTCCACGAGAACCCGGATCAGTTCGCCGATGCGTTCGCCCGCGCTTGGTACAAACTAACGCACCGCGATATGGGGCCGGTTTCACGCTACCTCGGCCCGCTTGTGCCGAAAGAAACGCTGATCTGGCAGGATCCTGTGCCGGCCGTCGCGCATGCATTGGTCGCGGAGACCGACATCGCCGCCCTGAAAACCAAGATCCTCGCCTCCGGCTTGTCGATCTCTGAATTGGTGGCGACCGCTTGGGCCTCGGCATCGAATTTCCGTGGCAGCGACAAACGCGGCGGCGCCAATGGCGCGCGCATCCGCCTGGAACCTCAGAAAAACTGGGAGGCCAACCAGCCGGCGCAGCTGGCGCAAGTGCTGCGAAAGCTCGAGGCCATCCAGAAAGAGTTCAACGCTGGCGCCAAGAAGGTCTCGCTTGCCGACCTGATCGTTCTGGGCGGTTGCGCGGCCGTCGAGGCGGCGGCGAAGAAGGCCGGGCACGAAGTGAAGGTCCCCTTCGCACCGGGGCGTACGGATGCTTCGCAAGCGCAAACCGACGCGCACTCGTTCGCAGTGCTGGAGCCGCAAGCGGACGGCTTCCGCAACTACCTCAAGCAGGGTGTGCAAGGCTCGCCAGCCGAGCTGCTGGTGGACCGCGCCAACCTGCTGACGCTGACAGCCCCCGAAATGACGGTGCTGGTCGGCGGCTTGCGCGTGCTGAACGCCAATGTTGGCAAAGCCCAACACGGTGTCTTTACCAAGCGCCCGGAAACGTTGAGCAACGACTTCTTCGTCAACCTGCTCGACATGGGCGCCAAGTGGCAGAAGGCCGCCGGTTCCGAGTATTTGCTGGAAGGGCGCGATCGCAAGACCAACGAGCTCAAATGGACCGGTACTGTTGTCGATCTCGTGTTCGGTTCGAACTCGCAGCTGAGGGCGTATGCCGAGATCTATGCGTGCAGCGACTCGCAACAGAAGTTCGTGAACGACTTCGTCGCCGCATGGAACAAGGTGATGAATTTGGATCGCTTCGATCTCTGAGCCGATTACGGCCCGCCCCACCCGCTCTCTGCCACGGCAGGAGTGGGTGTCGGTCGGGGCGGCGCGCGCGCGCCGAACTTGCGCGCGACTTCGCTTGCCTCTCAGGGCGGGGTCGGCGCCCGCGGCTGGCTCGGGTCGTTATTGTCTACGGCGCGCGCGCGCAGCCGCTGATTGACCATGCGCAGCTCGCTCGCGTCGCGCAGCAAAATGTCGATCTCGCCCTGGATGTCGTAACTTTCGCGCCATTCGATGTTGCGCGCGCCGCGAGTTTCCATCATGCGCGCGTACAGCGCTTGCATGTCCGGCGGCGCGGGTTGGGTTCCTTCCGCGCGCAATGCCGTTTCCATCGCCTCTAATTCGCTGCGGTATTCTACCACCAATTGGTATTGCGGACGGGTCTTGCCGATCTCGTCGACCAGTTGACCCTGCAATTGGCTGCGCAGGAACCAGCCGGCCAGCGCCGCGCCGAAGGCCAGTAGCAGCACAGCCAGCAACGTCAAACTGACGATCGCACGCGCAATCGCCGGCAACATGCCTTCACGCGCAGGCTGGTGGGCCACCACATAGGGTGAATGAGGGTCGGCGTCACTGACCATTGGGGCGCGCTCCTGTCGGTCGCCGCGGCGTCGCCGCGAACCGGTAATTTCTGCAGATGCTCGCTTTGAAATCCGTGAGGACGGTCCCCGCCGGCAACTCGGTGCGCGGCCGTTGCGAAAGCGAGGGGCAATCGGCGGCGGTTGCGGCACCGCTGCGACGCGACGGGTTGCGGTCGTTGCGGCACTGCGTTTCAATCGCGTCGCGCGTATTGGCGATCTGCGCCTCGATGTTCGGCATCGCCAGAATGGGACGCTCGAAGGCGTTGCGGCACAAATCGGTGTTCTGCCGGTAGATGTCCTCCACGAAACGGTCGATCCCGACGGCGTCTCTTGTCACCGCCTTCTGCCGCTCCAAGTCCGTCATCGCCTGCCAGGCGCCGAAAAAGAAATAAATGGCCGCGATGATGAACAATGCCAGGAAGATTGGCACGAACAGGCCGGTGACGCCGCGCGTCACCGAGGGCTCGGGCGCCTGCGCGATGATGATCATCGGCACATTGCCCGAACCGCTCACGGTTTGGGGGACCGAATAGGTGTCGTCTGGGCCGGCCATGTCTAAGCTCCCCAGCACTGATCTAGGCCAAACGATCTGACGAAGACGCCACGCGGGACGTCCAGGCCCGGTTCGTTCAAGCGTGATTGGTTGGCCGAGCCCATGCCGCCGCAATGGATGGCGTAGCGGCGCCCGTAATGCAGCAGATCGTTGAGCGTGATGCCCGGCGCGCCTTCGATTGCGCCGCCGGGATCGCCGCGCAGGTCGTCGATGCCACGCTGAAACGCGCCCTGCGCCTTGCCGAAATTACTGCGCCGGTCGTTCGGGCGTCCGCGGGTGTTGTAGGCCACCCGCATCCAGAACAACCCCTCGAAGAAACTCGCCTCCGCGGAGGCGCTGCCGTCGCTCGTCTCGCACGGCGAAGCCCCGACCGGGTTTTCGCGGCCGAACCGCACCCACGTCACGCAAGCGTGGCGGCGATAGATTGGATTGGCGCGCTCAAGCTCAAAGGCCTGCTGGGCGTGGGCGACGGCGGGGCGTCGCTCGCCTTGACTCTCGGCGAACCGGCTCCACAGGAAGAAGGCGCGGGCGCGCCGGCTCCATTGCCCGGTGGCCACTTCAAAATCGCCGCGCAACGTGACGATGTCTTCGCGGGACAATTGTCGACCTGCATCGCGCGCAGCCATCAGGATCTCCGCGCGCATCAAGCGCGCGGCGGGGTCGTTCCGGCGCAGCGCAATCGCCTCGTTGAGCGCGGCGAAAGCGCCGGCGGGGTCGAGCGGCAGATAAACACTGGCGAAACCCATGAGCATGCTGGCCTTGCGGGCATCGTCTGGCGCGCGGCGGATGGCCTCACGGAACGGCCGCTGTGCGCCCGAAAAATCGCCTTTCCCCACCAACGCTTGCGCCAACACCAAATAATAGTCAGACGGCCCGGGGGGGCCCGCTGCTCGCGCGGGACCTACGACGCCGGCCTCGAACAGACGCACTGCTGCAAGCAAAGGCGCGACCGCGTCGGGAAAATTCTGGCCGCCGACCAGCGCGCAGCCGAGCCCCCAATGCGCATCGGCGTTGTTGGGATCCCCGCTCAGAGCGTCCCGGAAATTGCGCTCCGCCTCAATCAAGGCCAACGTATTAGGCGTGGGCGCACACTCGAAGCCGTTGCCGGCGTCGGTTTGCAGGCTCGCCATCTCCAGATTGAGCAGGCCCATGCTGACATGAATCGCCGAGGGCGCGTCGGCGCCCAATTGCCGCTTGGCGCGCACGGCGGTGTCAAAATAGTTGCGCGCGAGTTGGCGCTCGCCGGAACCGCGCTGGCGCGCGAGCGCTTCGCGGCCCAGCCGCTCGGCCAGCCAGGCGAGCGCCTCCGGCCCGCGCCGCACGACATAGAGATTGCGCGCCGAACCGTATCCGACGGGCTCTCCTTCCGTGAATTCTTCGAGCGCGCGATACGCCGTCGTTTGCATCAGTTCGTCGTCCTGCTGGCCAGGCCGATCTTGCTCGATGACAATCATCGCCTGCTCGTAGCGGATCGCTCGTTCGCTGGCAGACCCGGCGCGTTCGAGCAAGCGCGCGGCCTCCTGGTAGGCGGCGTCGTGGCCGCCGCGTCCGAGCAGGCGCAGCACGCGCACCTGTTCGAGCAAGGCGAAATTGCGCAACCGCTCCTCGGCGCCGGCGACGCCCAGGACGACGTTGAGCTGAGTAAGCGCGCGCTCGAGCTTGCTGCGATCAAGGACGCGGAAACTACCGGGTGAGAAATCCGATGGCGCCGCGCCCTCGCCGAGCATGCGATTGGCCTGCGCGGCGCGAAAATAAGCGTTCTCCAGCCCCGCGCTTGGCGCCGCCGCGCCGCATTCGTCGGCCATGCGCGCCAACAGCCGATCGGTCAGCGCCAAGGAATCTGGCGCCGGCAACGGCGTGCGCGAGCGCGAGCGCTCAAGCGGAAAATAACATTCGCGTACGAATTGCTGCGGGGTCATGGCCTCGACCCGCGCCCGCGCCCGCTCCGCCGCGACCCGCACCCGCTCCGCCGCGACCCGCGCGCGGTCCTCGCTGGCCGATTGCGCCAAGGCGCCGTCCTGGCCGAGCAATCCCACCAGGGTCAGCGCCACGGCCGCGAGAACGCCCCGCAAGGCGCGCCCACCAAGGCCAGAAAAACGGATTTCCCCCATGCTCACCCCCACTTGGGACCCCCGCGCCCAATTGGTTAATATTCATTCATAGCCCAGATCGGCAAGCGAGCAAGCACATGGCGCTCGCCTGGGGTCATAATTAATAGCCCCCGTGTCCCCGGCGCCCCGCACCAGCCCGCCGCCAGCTTGACCCAGCCCCGGCCGCCACGCTACCAGCACGCCCGCAGGCGCCCAGCCCGGCCACCCGGCCCCGCTGCCCCTGAAACGCCCAAACCCGGCCTCGTGGCGGAGTGGTTACGCAGCGGACTGCAAATCCGCGCACCCCGGTTCGATTCCGGGCGAGGCCTCCAGTTCTTACGTTTCCCCCAGTTTTACGTTTCCCCCAGTTTTACGTTTCCCCCTGTTTTACGTTTCCCCCAGTTTTACGTTTCCGTAGGCGAAATGAAGATGGCGTTTTCCATTAACGTCTTTTTTACCTGTTGGCCGCATATTGGCGATGTCTTCCCTTGGAGACACCCCACCATACCCAACGCCTTCGAGGGGCCCTTAACGGGGCCCCTCGTTTTATCTGGGCTGGGGTTGGGCAGCGACATGCGCCCTTCCCCGCTGGCGCGGAACTTGATAGGGAACCGCCGGCGAGCACCTGATCCGCGGTAGCTCAGTGGTAGAGCAGCCGGCTGTTAACCGGCTGGTCGTAGGTTCGAATCCTACCCGCGGAGCCAGATCTCTGTTTTTGCACAAATTTCGCCCTGATGGGCGCGTGCGTCTTCTGCGGCTCGGCTAGTTCCTGCAAGCATATCAAATGGTTGACGAAAGGTAGCGTGTAACCGGCCACCTTCCCAGGTGCAGTTCGATAGTAAAAACTGCAGAAGCCGGCGTTTTTCCCGTGCGGGCTGGCTTGCAAACAGGCTTTGGGCGTTGCGGGCCAAGTCCAAGAGCTGAACGCCTTCTGCCATGTAGGACTTGTCGGCGTTTTGGAGCCGCTCAATTTCGCGCAGACACTCCAATTGGGCGCTGCGCCACTGGCTCGACATAAAGCGCCGCTGCAAAACGTTCGACCCATTGTACTCCGCGATCGCGGCTGCGCCGGCACCAGGTCAGTGCGCCTCAGCTGCGCCCCGATTACGTTTTGAGCGTATGGGATAATAGGCTTACGTATCACGTTGTCGAAACATGCTCCAGACCGCCTGCAATTGAGAGAAAGTCGGAAGTTGGGGAGAGAGAAAACACATGCGTTCTGAATCACGATCTGACAACAGCACCCAGGTGCCACGGCCAACGATGACTTGGCGGCAAACATCGTACGGGAAACCCCAACCCGGAGCCACACCCGGCGCGTTACGTTTCTTGGAGAAGAATAGGTCTTCGCTATCGGTCAAATCGAGTTCAATGAAACGGTGTTCTGACTCGGCGTCCAAGAGGTGCAGTTTGTCCTCTCCATAGGCGCAGGCAACATCGATCAGACCGGGAAAAAACCCCCGTCCATGAATTAGATTGTCCCCAAAAACCGCGAGCAGGTTTGGTTCCAGCGTCCACAAATCCCCGATCCATTTGCCTGTCGGCAAAATGTCGCTCACACGCCGGTACAGTTCTTCGAAGTCCGTCATCCGCCTGGCCTGTACACCCTTATTACGTCGCAGCGGTCGCACGGGCTGTCGATAGCGATATGCGATATCGGCGTCACTCATCGTCATCGTCTTTTGCGCCTACGCGCTTGCCACTTCGCACTGAAACTTGGTGCGAATTGAAAAGACTGGCGACCTGCGCGGAATTCGCGGCTTCGCCGTCATCTTCGCGCCAAGAATAAATCAGGGGCGACAGCGCATCGATCGGGTTCTTGGTATCGATGGCGTCGATCAGGACGTACCAGCGGTCGCTCCGGCTGTCATACTTGCGCTTCGCTGCAATCGCGTGCGCCGCCTGGAAGGCTCGCGACGTCCTTTCGCGCACCGCGACGTAGGTGAGCCCGCCATGCGCGGTGGGGACAGAGAAGGCTTTCAGCACCTTGCCTTTCTTCACGCCCTTGCGCGCCTTCTTAATCATCGACGCCGTCGATTCCAATGCGGCGCTGGAGAAATCGTAGAGGTCCATGGCGACGGCGGCCGTCAGCGGCGGCGCCGACTTCAGCTCATCCAAAAGCTCGCTGACGAACTTGATCTTGTGCGTCTGCAGCACGCCTTTGGGCGGCGGTGCTCCTGCGCCGTGAAATCCAGCGCGTGCTCGGCAATCACCCGCCGCGTGACGCGCGCGAACGCCGCGCGAGCTGAGCCTCCACCATCCATCTGCTGCCGCCGACGTGCAGTAGAAAACTTCCCTACCCTCCCAACGATCCGCACCACCGATTGAACATGGCTACCAAAACCAAAACCGCACCGACCATGAGCTCCACCACCAAGACCAAAGGCAGCATTCGCCCCCTCGGAGACCGCGTGCTCGTCCAGCGTGTCGAAGCCGAATCCAAGACCGCGGGCGGCATCCTCCTCCCGGAAAGCGCCAAGGAGAAGCCCAAGGAAGGTCGCGTCATCGCGATCGGCG
>JANNQT010000138.1:0-14178 GCA_031400895.1 Alphaproteobacteria bacterium
TTTTGGCAGCGCATCGAGGCTCCAGGCGATAGTGTCGGCGGTAAGCTTCAAACTTGGCACCGGCGGAAAGATGTAGGTGCCGCGCGAGAGATATTCCTTCAGAATATCGTTCTGCGTGGTGCCTTGCAGCACGCGCGGGTCCGCGCCTTGCTCTTCCGCTAGCGTGGCGTAGAGCGCGAGCAGCCACGCCGCCGGTGCGTTGATGGTCATCGACGTGTTCATGGCTTGCAGCGGAATTCCGTCGAACAGCGCCCGCATGTCGCCCAGATGCCCGATCGGAACGCCAACCTTGCCGACCTCGCCGCGCGCGAGTACGTGGTCGCTATCGTACCCAGTCTGCGTCGGTAGATCGAACGCCACCGACAAGCCGGTCTGCCCTTTGGCAAGATTGGACTTGTAGAGCTTGTTGGACTCCGCCGGCGTCGAGTGCCCGGAATAAGTGCGGAAGATCCACGGGCTATCGGGGGCGTGCTGGAACGGTGGCATCGCCGCGCACAAGACACGGCGTGCGCCAGCGCCGCAAGCGCGATGTTTGAGGGACGCGCGCCCTTGACCGGCGCCTGCGCGCGGGTTCCAAGGCGCGCATGCAACAAGATCTCACCCAAGGCTCGATCACGCGCTGTTGCTGCGCCGCCAGTTCCGCGTCAAGCTCGCCGGCATGAGCGCCTAAGCGCTACAGAAACGGCGACAGCGCCAGGCGCACGCTGGAGCTGCGCGCCAGCACGTCGCGATAGGCGGTGGGATTTTCCGGTGCGTTGGGCGTGGGCCAGAGGGCGAGGAAGCGGTCGAGTTCGCGCATTGCCTCGTCGTAGGCGCGGGCGTTGCGGGCGCGCAGAATCTGCCGACCCGCCACCAGCGCCTCGCGCGCGGCGAGCGCCGCGCCCAGGCTGTGCTGGTATTCGATCGGATTGACCATGCCGTCGAGATTGACCTGCTGGTACAGCCCGGCGGCGATGGCGGTCATGGAGACGGCGAGCTCGGCGGCATCGGCTTGCGCCGGGCGGGCGGCGTCAAGCGCGCGCGCGGCGGCCTGCAAGCTTTGCGCGTTGGCGGCGTTGGCGGCGGCGCGCACGGGGGCGGCGTCAAGCGCACCGAACTGGCCGGCGGCGGGGTCGTACACCTCCAGCAAGCCTTGCTGCACCAACACGCTGGCTTGGTCGGCGGCCCCGGCAGCGCGGACGCGCTCGGCCACCAGCACAAAGCCCTTCAGGTGCTGCAGCCGCAGCGCCGTGCGCTGCGCGCCGCTGACCCCGGCATAGGCATCAGCGACGCCGGCTTCGCCGTGCTCGCCGCCGGCGGCGCTCGCGGTGGAGGCTGGCGCAGGGCCCGCCGCTTCGCCGGCCTCGCCATGGGCCGCGCTGGCGTTTGTATCTCCTGCCTCGCCCCCGGCTTCACCGCCGCAGGCCGCCAGTCCAAGCGCCGCCGCCGCGCCCGCGCCGCGCCAAAGCTTGAATTTCCAGTCGATCATAGCTGCACTCGCCTCATGCTTGGTCGCATAAGCTGGACGAGATGCGATTAATTCGCAATAACATTCTCATGAACCTGATCCTGCAAGCCGTGCTCGGCCCCGAAGAACTCGCGCGTGTGCGCGAGCAGGTCGAGGACTTGCCCTGGGCGGAGGGCAAACGCACGGCCGGCGCGGCGGCGGCGCCGGTGAAGCAGAATTTGCAGGCCAGGGGCGACGATCCCCGCACCCAGGCGCTCGAGCGCTTCGCGCGCGAGGCGCTTGAACGCCACCCGTTGTTCGCCATCGCCGCGCGCCCGCATCGCTTCTCGCGGCTGATGTTCTCGCGCTACCAACCCGGCATGGCTTACGGGCCCCATACCGACGATGCGCTGATGGAGGGCGGCGGCGGGCACCTACGCACCGACCTTGCGTTCACGCTGTTCCTGTCGGACACGGCCGCTTATGAGGGCGGGGCGCTGGTGTTGGAAAGCGCGTTGGGTGAACAAACGATCAAGCTCGAAGCCGGCGACGCCATCCTCTACGGCGCTGGCTTGATCCACCGCGTTGCGCCGGTGACGCAAGGGGCGCGGTTGGCCTGCGTCGGCTGGATACAGAGTCTCGTCGCCGCCGCCGCCCAACGCGAAATCCTGTTCGATCTATCTCTGGCGCGCACCCGTCTCGCCGAAGCCGGCGCCGCGCGCGACGAAGTGCTGCGGCTGGACAAAGCCATCGCCAATTTGCTGCGGCAGTGGGCGCTGGTTTAGCTCAAGTTCCTACCCGCACACAGCCGGCGCGGCGACTGGCTGGGTGGCGCTGTGTTGGCGCCATATTCCCTGGTCGTCGCGGTAGCGTTCGCCAACGCGCAGGCGTTGGGGATCCTGGAACACCTCGCAGGCGACCGCCGCGGCGATCTCGGCGACGGTGGCGCCGCCGGCGTTGGCGGCGCGTTCGGCATAGGCGGCGCGGCGGCGCATGTTGTTTTGCTCCACCCGCCCGCGCAGGTCGGCGGAAATTTGGGCGCCCGGCGCGAAGCCGAGATAGCCGTCGGCCTGTTCGCCGACCAGGCCCGCGGCGCGGGCTTCGGCGATGACCGCGTCACGCTGGGCGAAAGCGGGCGCGGCCAGCGCCAGCGAGGCCGCGATCGCGGCGGCGAAAAGGTAAGTGCGCTTGATCATTAGAACAAGTCCCCGTTCTCTTGCAGCAATTCTTCGGCGTCGCGCTCCAGGCGCACGATCACCTCCTGGCGAATGTTGACGTTGAGATTGATTTCGATCGGCCGGTCCGGCGCCTGGATCTGCACCGGAATGCAGCCGCCGGCCAATAGGGTGGCACCCAGCGTTGACGCCAGAAAAGCCCGCATCGAATCACTCCTGCCTGCCATATCTAGCGCGGCCCGGCTGAACGCACGCTGAAGCTGCTTCTATCGTGGCTCGACGGGGGGTCGGTCAACCGGTTCATCTTCGCCCTGTTCGCGCCCGCGATCCAGGATCACGCCAGGATCGGCAACCGACGCCGCGGTTTGCGCCAGCCGCCGGAACGGGGCGGTGATGGTGACGTTGAAATCGAACGGCACGCCGCGCACCTGCACATTGCCGAGCCCCGGGACCGGGGCGATCGGGCCAAGGTCGATCGGCGCGCCGGTGTTCTCGCCGCTGAAATTGATGGAGGAAACCACCTCGCCGCCGAGATCGCCGTCAAGCCTGATTTCCAATTCGTCATAATGAAAGCTGCGCAGCGCGTCGAAGGCCACGCGGGCCGGGCCGGTCGCCCCATCGCCCGCATGGCCGACATAGGAGATTGCGCCCCCGCCCGGCAACGCGCGCAGCACGCCGTTCTCAATCAACGCCGCGCGCCGCGACAACAAGAGCGGGAATCTACCCTCCACCCGGCCGCTGGCGACGATGTCGGGAAGGCTCAGGCTTTGGATCAGATTGGCGGCGTCCACGTTGGCGAGCGTGAGTTCGAAGCGGGTTTGTTCCGCGCCCAGCGTGATCGTCGTCGGCGCTAGCGCCAGCACGCCCCCTGCATAAGCGAATTCCGCGCGCTCGATGGCGACGCGCTGCTGGCCCAGCAATTGAAATTGCACGCGCCCGTCGCGCGCCGCCACCCCGGGATCGACCAGGCCGATGCTGACGCTCTGTCCTGGCGGCGTGGTCAACGCGAACAGGTCGTCGAAGAAAACCGCACCGCGCACGTCCTCGACCACCGGGATTGTCGCCGTGGTCAGCGTGACGCCGTTGAGGCGCAGTGTTCCCGAGGCGGACAAGCGCGCGCGCGACCAATTCACCTGCGCGTCGAGATCGACGCCGCCGCGCACATTGGCGACGATCCCGCGCAGACGTGAGGTGATTTCGTCGGGCTGGAAGCTTGGATCGAACACCAGATTTTCCGCGACCACCCGGGCGCCGCCTTGGCCTTGGCCGAGATCGTGCGTTGCGGAAACGTGCGCCAGCCGGCGTCCGCCCGCTTGCAGCGCGAGGTCCCATTCCGCTTCGATGCGTCCTTGCCGCAAGTTGGCGGCGAAATTGCCGAGCCGGACCGGATTGAACAGCGGCGCCACTGCCGCGCTCTCCGGTTCGCGCGCGCTGACCTCCGCCGCGCCGGAATCGATGCGCAGCACCGAGACTCCGTTCGAATCGGGCGCGGCGCTCCATTGGCCCTCGATCGCGGAAACCACGCCCGGCAGCGCTGGATCCGCCAACGCCCCGCGCTGGAACGCGCCTTGCAGCCGCCAGGCGCGGCCGAAATGTGCTTCGGCGCTGACGCGCTGCAGGTCGATCGTGAGCAGGCGGTCCTCGCCCAACGCAACGTTGAGCCGCGGCGCTTCGGCCTCAAGGTTCAGCCGCATGGCTTCGCTTGCGCCCTCAAACCGGCCGGCGATGGCGCGGATCGAGAGGGTGGCGGGCTCGTCCGCGCCCAGATGACCGGCGAGGCTCAATCCGTTGACGAAAAAACCTCCGCCCAGCCGCCCGCCACGCGCAGCGCTCAGCAACGCGCCGCCGCGCTGACACAACGAAAATGCGCCATCGGTGAAGGAAAGCCCCGCCGTCTCCAGCCGGGCAAAGCGCACCGGCTGACAATTTCCGCTGGCGGTGACGCGCCAGCCGTCGGCCCAGGCGAAAGCGAGATCAAGCTCGGCGCGCAGCTCGTGCACGAAGCCGCCGCCAAGTGGGCCGGTAATGCGCACCGGGCCGGCCAGTTCAAGCCGTGCTTCGCCAGCGGATGGGAGCGCGAGGGCGAAGCTGACCTCGTCCGCCGCCAGCGCGGTTTCCCGCACCCGCCACTCGGCCAGCGTGATTGTCCCTTCCGCTTCCAGCGGCGCGTCCGCCGCCCAGTCCAGCGCCTCGATCAGCACCGATACGCGCGGTGCGCCGGCGCCGCTCAGTTCGAGCGCCGCGGCGCCGTGCAGGGTGGGCCCGGGCCATTGCAGCAGCAGCGCCGGCGCGTCCTCGCGCAACGCCGCCGCGCTCAGCAGCACGCCATTAGCGGCGCGCGCTTCGGCCTGACCCGCAAGGCGCAGGCGAAAATTGCCTTCGCGCGCCGACCAGTGCAACGGCGCGCTCAATTGGAGGGATTGCCCGGCGGCGTCGAGGACTTCCCGCGCTTGCGCGAAAGCTGCCGCGACCGGCGCGCCGCGCAAATCCGGGAACGCCGCCCGCAGCGTTTCTGCCGCGCGCGGAGAGAGCCTGGCCTGTTGCAGCTGCAAGCGCACGCTTCCCCCGGCGCCGTCCGCGCTCAGCGTGAAAGCGCCGGAAGCGCCCGGCTGGCGCGCCGCAATCCCGGCGCCAGTGAAGTCCGCGCTGGTCAAGGTCCAGCCGCCTTCGCCCTCACCGCCATCGCCGGCAGCGTGCAGCACCAGGCGCGGCTGGGTGAGCGTGGTTTGGCCTAACCGGACTTGATCGACGCCAACGCGCCCTTGCACGCGCCACCCCGCCAGCGCCAGCCGATCGTCGGGTGTGTTGGCTTCGCCGCTGACACGCGCGCGCGGCGCGGAGAGCACCAGTGTTTGCAATCGCAGTTCGCGCGCTTGCCAGCCGAGATCGTAGGTAAAGGCGCTGAGATCGAGGGGTGTGTGTGCCAAGAACTCGAAACTCACTGCTTGCAATTGCGTATCCGTCCATCTGGCGGCGGTGGCGGACGCGGTGGCGCGAAGGGTGAGGGCGCCGTCCGCGGAAGTGATCGAGGCTTCACCCGCCCCGGCGCTCAGGGAATAGTCGCCAGAGCGCAGGGTGGCGGGCATGAGGTGCACGGCGGCGGAGAAATCGCGCCCCAGCACGCCGCTTCCGCTAAGGCTGGCTTGCAGCGCGCCGAAAGGAGCGTCCACCGTCAGGCGGCCGTCATCGATGCGGAGGTCCAGCGCTGGCAGCGCCGGCCGGCGCCGGCCCGGGGCAGCCCCGATCCGCTGTAGCGCGCCGGCGCTGAGCTTGCCGGCGGCGTCCAGCTTCAGGCGCAGGCGCGGTGACGCCAGGGTTAGTCCGGTGAGACGAGGCGTCAGCCCCTCCCAGACCCAACGCGCCCCAACGCGGTCAATGGAGGCATCTGGGTCGTCGGCGGCGCCGAACCGGATATCGGCCAGCGTGGCGCTGCTGAAATCGAGCGCAATGACCTCGATGTCGGCCTCCGCGCCCCACTCCAGTAGCGCCGCGCTAATAAAAAACTCAGCAATCTGAAGGCGCATTAACCAGATCGCACCGGCCAGGACGGCGCTTGACACGCCCAGGGCGGCAAGCGCGGTCGTCCAGCCGATCAGCAGCCGGTGGGACCGCGGCTGCGACCCCGGCTGGTCTTGACTAGCAACCCCCTGGTTAGACCTATGTGTCATAGTGCTTCGCTTGGCGCGGCCTTTGCCTCCCCCAAGACGCCCCAATGGCGTCGCTGGCGGGGCTAAGGCATGGCGCCAATTCGGTTTCCGCTCATATAATTTGTGGGCCAAACCCCTCGCCGTGGTAAGTTTCTTGCCAGGGCCGGCATGGGAGCTGGGAGTGAGCGTGGATAACGCGGAACGATACGCGGGCGTGCGGCGGGCCCTGGCGGGGCTGGCCGTGATCGCTTGCGCGGCGGTCGCCGGCGTGGCGATCGGCTGGAACGCGGGTCTGTTTGGCCCAGCCACAGCCGGCGCGCCGCGGGGCGAGCAGGTGGCCGCCGCGCGCGCGGCCGAGTTTACGGCTTTTACCGAGGTTTACCTGCGCCACGAGGCGCGGGAGGTGCGCGTGGGGGCTGGCGAAACCCTGGCCGGCTTGCTCGAACGCGCCGGGGCCGAGCGCGGCGACCTGAACGCGGTGCTTACTTCGATCAATGGCGTCTATAATCCGCGCCGCTTGCGGCCGGGCCAGCCGATCAGCTTGTTGTTCAGCCACGAAGGTGGCGAGGCGCGTCTGACCGGGCTGGCGTTCCGGTCCGAGCCGGGCGCCACCATCACCGCCAACCGCGTCACCTCAGGGGCCTTTGCCGCGCGCGAAGTGCTGATGCCGCTGACCTACGAGATCACCCGCATTTCCGCGCCGGTCGAGAGCAGCCTCTACGCAAGCGCGCTGGGCCTGGGCGCCACCGACCGCGAAGTCGCGGCCCTGGCCGAGGCCTTCGCCTATGACGTCGACTTCGAGCGCGACGTGCAGGCGGGCGACCATTTCGAACTGGTGTTCGAGCGCTTCTACGACGACGAAGGCAACACCGTGCGCACCGGCGAATTGCTGTTCGTGTCGCTGGAAACCGGGCGCGGCGCGCGCGCGTTCTATTCCTTCACCGCGCCCAACGAAACCCGCCCCGATTGGTACGATGCCGACGGCAAGAGCGCGCGGCGCTTCCTGATGAAAACCCCGATCAACGGCGCGCGGCTGTCCTCGCGCTTCGGCATGCGCCGCCATCCGGTGCTGGGCTATTCGCGCATGCACCGCGGCACGGATTTCGCTGCCGCCATCGGCACCCCGATCCTGGCCGCTGGCGAGGGTGTGATCGTGCGCGCCGGGCCGTTCGGGACCTACGGCAATTACGTCCGCATCCGCCATTCCAATGGCTATGAAACCGCCTATGCGCACATGTCGCGCTTCGGACGCGGCATGCGTTCGGGAGCTCGGGTACGCCAGGGGCAAGTGATCGGCTATGTCGGCAATAGCGGCCGTTCCACCGGCCCGCATCTGCATTACGAGGTGCTGCGCCGCGGCCAGCAGATCAACCCGATGACCTTGCAAGTCGCCAACGGGCGCAACCTCGCCGAACGCGAACTTGAGCTGTTCCAGGCCGAGCGCGTCCGTATCGACACGCTGCGTCAAGCGCGCCGCGCACAGGGGGCGGTGGTGGAAGCCGCCGCCGCGGCCCCGTCGCAAGCCGCAGCGCCCTGAGCCCGATGTCGGACGATGTGCCGGCCCCCATGGAAATACCCGAAGGCTATGCCGTGCTCGATTGGCGGCGCGGCTTTGTGCGCCAGATCGGCCCGCTCTATCGCCGCCAGGAGGGCGCGCGCTCCAGTTTGGCCTTCCGCGTAGAGGAACACCACACCAACGGCATGCGCAACGCCCATGGCGGCATGCTGATGACCTTCGCCGACATGGCGTGGGGGCAGGTGGTGTCGATCGAATTGTCCTCCTATTGGGTGACCGTGCGCCTGACCTGCGATTTTCTCTCCGGCGCGCAGCTTGGCGATTGGGTCGAAGCGGGCGGCGAAACCCTGTCCAGCGAGAACGGGCTCTATGTTGTGCGCGGCCGGGTCTGGCGCGGCGACGACACCTTGATGACGGGAACTGGCGTGTTCAAGGCGATCAAACGCCGAGAAGCTCGTCCGGGTGAGAGAGCATATGCCGGCTGAGGTGCGAACTTCCTGTTGCCGCATCGCTTACGCTATGATGCACTGGCCCGAGACCCAGACATGGCGCGACCCAGCAAACGGCCCCCGGCGCGTAGCGCCACATTGAGAGCAGCGCTCGCCGAAGCGTCGTGGGCCGAGGCCGACGTCGCATTGGCCCTAGCGCTGGCGGAATTGGCCGCGCTGGAGCGGACGCGCGGGGTGGCGCAGCGGGCGGTAGGTCTGGCGCTGCTGAGCCAGGCGCTGCGGCGCGCCGCCAGGAAACGCGGCCTCACCCGCTTTGGCGTTGTCGGCGAGGTCACCGCCTACGATCCCGCCCGCCATGAATTGACCGCGGCAGGCCAGCGGCCGCCGGCATCGGTGCGCATTACCGCGCCGGGAATGGCGCGCGGGGCGCGCGTGATGGTGAAGGCGCGGGCGCTGCCGGCGAGACCGCCCGTGCGCGCATGAGCGCGGCCGGCGGCGGCTGGACGCTGTGCATCGATTTCGGCACCGCGTTTTCCAAGGCGGCGGCGGCGCCCAGCGATTCCTGGGCCCGCTTCGACCCCGCTTGGGTGCGGCCGCTGATGCTGGCCGAGGACGGCGCCTACAATCCGTTTCTGTTGGAGAGCGCGGTCTGCGTCGCCGACGACCGCATTGCCTTTGGCGCGGCGGCGGGATTGGCCGAAGCGGCGGGGAAGGGCGCGCGTATGGCGCTGCGTTCGTTCAAGACCTTGCTCAGCGTCTCCGATCTGGACCGCGCGCTGAACACTGGCGCGCCTTCTTCCATCGATCCCAATCGCCTGTTCACGATGCGCGATCTCATCGTGCTCTACCTTGCCTATCTGCTCGCCGCGATCGACCGGGCCACCGCGCTCGATCCCGAACTGGCGGCGGTGGAAGCGTTCCACTGGCGCTATGCCGCGCCGGCCTGGCGCAGCGGCGACAGCGCCGGCCTGCACGGTTCCATCGTCGCGCTGTTCGCCGAGGCGCAGGCGTTGGCGGAGGCGCTGGGCGATGAGCTGCTGGCGCCGGAAGGGATCTCGCTGGCGCAAGCCGAACAGCAACTCATCGCCGCCCAACAGGCGCCGCAGACCCTGGCGCTCGGTTTGATCTTCGAAGCGACGGCGGCGGCGGCTTATAGCGCCATCGGCCTGGAGCACAGCGCGCCTCACCTTGTCGTCCTCGACATGGGCGCAGGCACCACCGACATCGCCGCGATCTTCCGCTCCGGGGCGCGGGTCACCGAACTGGCGCCGGCGCGCGTGACCCTCAAACACGCCGGCGATCACCTCGACCGCATCATCGCCAATCTCGCCCTCAGCGGCGCCGGCGCGGAGCGTTCGCCGGAACGCCGCGCCATGCTCTGGAACCTGCTGATGCGGCAGATGCGCGAGATCAAGGAGGGGATTCTCTATGACGGGCGCGCGGTGCTTCGCCATGGCCAGTACGCTTTGGCGATCAAGAGCGCCGACCTGGAGCGGGACCGTGACTTTCGCAGCTTTGTGACCGAACTGGCCTACGCCTTCGATCATAGCCTCGCCGCCGCCTGCGCCCACGCACGCCAGCAAAAACGCAACGAGATCCAGGTGATTGCGGTTGGCGGCGGCGCCGACGCACCATTCGTGCAGAAGCTCATCCGCCGCCCGCCGCGCGGCGCCGCCAAGTTCAAGATTACGCCGCGCCCGGCCACACCGGACTGGGCTCATACGCCCGAATTTGGCGGCAATCTGGCGCCGGTGTTTCCACAGCTGGCGATCGCCATCGGCGGCGCGCTCGCCCCTGGCGGCATGCTCGCCGCCGGCGGCGAGGGGGATCAGAGCGAAATCCGATCTGGTTGAACCGATGCGCGCCGACGCCGATAGTCTAAGCCGGCGCCGCTTCCGGGCACTTTTGCGTCACTGCTTGTTCCAATGCGATCACTTCCCCCCTCGCGCGAGCCAGGTCGCGGGAACGGTCGCCGCCGATCAGCGAGCGCATAGGCAAGCCCGTCAGCGCCGTCGTCAAGGCGTCATCCGCCGCGGCGATGTTTTGCGCCACCGTGAGCTCCGCCTCACGCTGGCGCGTCAATTTGAGCTGTTCGCGAGCTTCCCCGCAGGAGAGCGATGCATAGTTGGAGACGGGAATCCTCATTGGCCTGACCGAGTCAGCGCGCGAGGCGCAGCCCGCAACAAGCGCCAACGCCGTCAGCATCATGGCCGCAGATTTCATGGCTCCGTCCCTCCGGATGGTGTAACTGGCGGCGCTCATCGCGTCTCTTGAGGCATCCAATCAGCACGTCACGCAGAGTAAGACTAGTGAAGGTCGCCTCGCCAGGAAAATCATCGGAATCGACATTTCTGGGAAATGCTCTGGCCTAGCCCGGACGCAGCCGGCCGAAGCGGCGGCCCTCGGGTACGCGGTTTACGAACACCCCGGCCTTGCCCTTGGCGCTGGCCTTGATCAGCCGCAGCGTCCGCCGCAGCGCCGCGCGCGGGGTGCGGTCCCAGGCGGCGACGATTACCACCCGGTCGGCCCGCGCGGCGAGGGCGGCGGCGTCGGGAGTGGGCGCCGAGGGGCAATCGAGCACCACCAGGTCATAGGCCGCGACCAGTTCTTCCAGCAGCGCCGGCCAACCCGGCGCCTCGGCCAGGACAAAGCGGGCGCCGCCGCCGCGCGCCGCCGGCAACACGGCAAAACCGATCTCGGGTTCTTCGCTGATAACGTCGCCCCAAGTTTCTGGCGCCAGCGCCGCCTCGCGCACGCCGGCATCGGCCTCGATCCCGAGCGCTTCGGTCAATGAGCGGCGGCGTACGTCGCAATCGACCAGCACCACCCGTCGGCCCTGCTGCGCGGCGCTGGCGGCCGCGCACATCGCCGAGGTGCTCGATCCGTCTTCGCTCGAAGCGGCGACGAACGCGACCACGCGGTCGTCGGCCAAGGCGCCTTGCAGGTCGCGGAAAGCGGTGGCGAACGCCGACGCTGGGGCAAACGTCAGGCAGCCGAGCAGGGTGCGGTGTTGCGGCGGTAGCGCGCGCAAGGCGGCGGGCGACAGCTCCGGCGCCGCGCCCAGCAGGGCAAAGCCGCGGTACCTGGCGATGGCGGCGGCCGAGGTGATGGTGTCGCGGGCTAACTCGCGCGTCAGCGCCGCCGCCGCGCCTGCGCAAGCGCCGAGGCCGGCCCAGAATACCGGCGATGGGGTGCGAAATGGGTCGGCGATTTCGGCGATGAAATAACCAAGCGCCGCGATGGCGACGGCGACGAGTAGAAAAAGCAGACCTTGCCGCCCCAGCATCGCCCGCACCTGGGCGAGCGCCTGCGCCGGGCCGCTCTGCCCGCGCGGCGCGTAGGCGGGGCCGAGTTCGCGCTCGCGAACGCGTTGGTCGGCGTGCGGGGAGTCCAGCCCGGTCATCTCTACATTGCTGCAAGAACCGCTCTCGGAGGCCAAGTCAAGCGCGCGTGGCCGCAGGCGCCCCGCCCCGTTGGCCCAGCCGAGCGCTTGTTCCGGGCGGCGGCGCGGTTTACACCCCGCCCGAACACTCGTTTTTGAGGAGCGAAATCAGATGGCGCAGAGCGGGGCACGCGGGCACATGGACGTTCAGGACCAGCGCGAGACGTTCGCCGGCTTTCTGCACGCCACGCTCTGGACCTGTGCGCTGCTCGCGCAGGGGATCGCTTTATCGACGGTGGCGTTCGCCATGGGCTACGGCTGGTGGTCGGGCATGCTGGCGTTCGTGGGCGTAGGGATCGCGGTGGCGCTCCTGTTCCGCATGCCGGGCGTGTTCTGGGCAGTGCAAATCGCGCTGTGGGTGGTGCTGGCGATCGGCGGGACGATTGTTGGCGCAGTCAGCGGCATGGCGGGCTGAAGCTTGCGTATCGCCATCCTCAAGGAGAGCGCCGCAGGCGAGACTCGCGTCGCCGCCACCCCGGACACGGTGAAGAAAATCATCGCCGCCGGGCACCAGGTCGTTGTGCAAGCCGGCGCGGGAGTGAGCGCCAGCGTCACCGACGAAGCCTTCAAGGCGGCCGGCGCTGAGATCGCCGCCGACGGCGCCATCGGCGGCGCCGATCTGGTGCTGAAAGTACGCCGGCCGAACGATGCCGAAATCGGCGCGATGAAAGTCGGCGCGGGGCTGGTGGCGCTGCTTGAGCCGTACGGCGACAAAGGCGTGCTCAATACACTGGCGAAAGCCAAGATCGACGCGCTGGCGATGGAGTTCATCCCCCGCATCTCGCGGGCGCAGTCGATGGACGTGCTTTCCTCGCAGGCGAACCTCGCCGGCTATCGCGCGGTGATCGAAGCGGCGGCGCTTTATGGGCGCGCGTTTCCAATGATGATGACCGCGGCTGGCACGATCGCGGCGGCGCGCGTGTTCATCATGGGCGTTGGCGTCGCCGGGCTGCAAGCGATCGCCACGGCGCGGCGGCTGGGCGCGGTGGTCAGCGCCACCGACGTGCGCCCGGCGACCAAGGAACAAGTCGCCTCGCTCGGCGCGAAGTTCGTGGCGGTGGAGGACGAAGAGTTCAAGCAGGCCGAAACCGCCGCTGGCTACGCCAAGGCGATGAGCGCCGAATATCAAGCCAAGCAGGCCGCCTTGATCAGCGAACACATCGCCAAGCAGGATATCGTCATCACCACGGCTTTGATCCCGGGGCGGGCGGCGCCGGTGCTGGTGAGCGAAGCGCAAGCGAAATCGATGAAGCCGGGTTCGGTGATCGTTGATCTCGCGGTGGGCCAGGGCGGCAATTGCCCGCTCTCGAAACCAGACCAATGCGTCGAACTCGGCGGAATCAAGATCATGGGCTTCACCAATCTGCCGGCGCGGCTGCCGGCGGATTCCTCGGCGCTCTACGCCCGCAACATCCTGGCGCTGCTGCCGCTGCTGGCCGACAAGGAGAGCAAAGCCTTCGCGCCCGCTTGGGACGATGAAATCATCCAGGGCGCGATGCTGAGCTGCGGCGGCGCGCTGATCCATCCGAATTTCGCACCGAAGAACGCAGCATGAACGACGCTGATTTTGCCCGTCGCTATTACGCCGCCTGGAACGCCCGCGATCTTGAGGCGATCCTGGCGCTCTACTCCGAGGGGATCGAGTTCTCCTCGCCCTATATCGCCGCGCTCGGCTTTTCGCCCGACGGGGTGGTCCACGGCAAACCGATGCTGCGCGCGTATTTCGAGAAAGCGCTCGAGCGCGCGCCGCAGCTCACTTTTACGCCGGAGGCGCTCTACGTCGGCGCGCGCGGGCATACGCTGATCTACCGCAATCACCGCGGCGAACGCTCGGCGGAAACACACGAACGCAACGCGCTCGGGCTCGTCATCCGCGCCGATGCAACCTACTCAACCGAATAGGAGGCGAACGTGCTCAAGCAGATAGCCGCATTGGCGTTGATAGGTGCGCTGTTCGCCTCGCCCGCCCGCGCGCAGGCGCCGGAAGCAAGCCAGGCGCAGGATTTGTCCAATTGCGCCGGCGCGGTCGCCGCGTTCGCCGATTTCGATATCATGCGCTATCCCCAAGGCGCGAACGGCGTGTGGTCGCTGACGCTGGGCGAGATCCTCGCCGCGCTTAATCACGAGCCCGGTGTCGAAGGCATGACCGGGCGCTACGCCGCCAGCGCCGCGCGCGCGTTCTGGGACGAGCGACCGCGCGCCGAGCAGGAACAAGCCGCCACCAGCTGCCGCGCCCGCTTCGGGAGCCAATAAGCCCATGACCGACCCGTTTGTTTTCTATCTCGCGATTTTCGTGCTGGCGATTTTCGTCGGCTATTACGTGGTCTGGTCGGTGACCCCGGCGCTGCATACCCCGCTGATGGCGGTCACCAACGCGATCTCCTCGGTGATCGTCGTCGGCGCGCTGATTGCGGCGGCGGCGAATTCCGGCATGGAAGGCGGCTGGACCGCCAAAGGCGCGGGTGCGCTGGCTGTTGCGCTCGCCTCGGTCAATATCTTCGGCGGCTTTCTGGTCACGCAGCG
>JANNQT010000139.1:0-23905 GCA_031400895.1 Alphaproteobacteria bacterium
CTTTACCGCGCCGCAGCGCGGAAAGGAAAGCAGGCGGACTTATCCCTCCCTTTCAAGGGAGGGTGTCATCGCGCAAGCGATGACGGGTGGGATGGCGGCGCGGGGGTATCGATGATTCGCGCAATCGCCCCACCCGTCGCCTGCGGCGACACCCTCCCCTCGCGGGGAGCGAGGGCGCGGATTCCGAGACCAACGGGCTCGGCGCGCGCCCGGCAGGGGAAACGATTTCCCCCACACCCGATGTGAAGCGCCCCCGCTAGCCCCCGCTCGCGGACCCGGCTAAGAAGGCCAAGCCCGCGCCATTACGCCAAAGTCAGGAAACGCCATTACCGCCATGCCCAGCATCGTCCTTGTCGATGACGACGAGAACATCCTCGCTTCGCTCAGGCTCTTCTTCGAGGGCGAGGGCTATGCGGTGCGCACCTATACCGATGGCGCCACCGCGCTTGCCGCCTTGCAGGAGAGCCCCCCCGACATCGCCATCCTTGACATCAAGATGCCGCGCATGGACGGGGTCGAGGTGCTGAAGCGGCTGCGGCAAAGCTCAAGCCTGCCGGTTATTTTCCTCACCTCCAAAGACGACGAGATGGACGAGGTGGTCGGCTTCAATGTCGGCGCCGACGATTACATCACCAAGCCGTTTTCGCAGCGTCTGCTGAGCGAGCGGGTTAAGGCGCTGCTGCGGCGCACGCGCGCGCAGGCTGGCGGCGCGGCCGAGGCTGGCGACAAGAAGCCGATCGTGCGCGGCGAATTGGTGCTCGACCCCAACCGCCACGCCTGCACCTGGAAGGGCGGTCAGGTCCGCCTCACCGTCACCGAATTCCTGATCCTGCAGGCGCTGGCCCAGCGCCCTGGATACGTAAAAAGCCGCGACCAATTGATGGACGCGGCCTATGACGACCAAGTCTATGTCGATGACCGGACCATCGACAGCCACATCAAGCGTTTGCGCAAGAAATTCCGCGATGCCGACGGCGAGTTTGACGCAATCGAGACCCTTTATGGCGTCGGCTATCGCTACAACGAGAGCTGAGGGTTTGCGCGCGTTCGCGCGCTCGCGCATCGCTCGCATCATCTTCCTCTGGAACTTCGCCGGGCTCGCCGTGCTGGTGCTGGGCGTGCTGCTGCTTTCGGAAATGCGCGCCGGGCTCACCGAAGCGCAATTCCGCAATCTGCGCACGCAAGGTGAGTTGATCACCAATCTGCTGGTGGTCACCGGTACTCTGGAAGGCAGCCAAGCCGACCCCAATCCGTCGATGAACATCCTGGCGGTGCAACGGGTGCTGCACCGCATCCTGCCGCCGGTGGCCGAAGGCGAACGCCCCGGCGCGGGCAATGCGCGCGTGCGCGTTTTCGACACCGAGGGCGCGATCGTCGCCGACAGCGACGTGCTTTACGACCGCCTGGTCGAGACCCCAATCGAACAAGCTGGCGACCTGGGCCAGCGTTTCGAGCGCGCGGCACGGCGGGCGCAGAATTTCCGGCTGACGCCGTGGCGGGCGACCATCACCCTGGATGAGGAGCGCGCGCTGGCGCTGCGCGGGGAAATCGCCCGCGGCGAGCGCTTGAACGAGCGCGGCGAGCGGGTGGTGTCGGTGACGCTGCCGCTGCGGCGGGTGCAGGCGCCGCTGGGCACGGTCACCATCGAAAGCGCCGAGGTCGAGCGCATTCTGGTGGCCGAGCGCGCCGGCATGATCCCGTTCGTGCTGGGCGCGGGGGTGGTGGTGTTCCTGTCGTCACTGCTGCTGGCCTTGTTCATCGCCCGGCCGTGGCGCCGGCTTGCCGCCGCCGCCGATAGCTTGCGCCTCTCCGGCGCGACGAGGCTGTCGCTGCCGGAAGTGTCCAAGCGCCGCGACGAAATCGGCGCGCTGGCGCAATCGGTGGAAGCCATGACCGCCGCGCTGGCCGACCGCATCGACGTCAACGAGCGCTTCGCCGCCGATGTCAGCCACGAGATCAAGAACCCGCTCGCCTCGATCCGCTCGGCGGTCGATTCCGCGCGCAGCGCCCGCGATTCCGAGCAACAGGGCAAGATGCTGGCCATCATCGCCCAGGACGTGCGCCGGCTCGACCGGCTGGTCACCGACATCGCCCGCGCCAGCCGCATGGAAGCGGAAACCGCGCGCGGCGATCTCTCCCGCATCGATCTCGCCGACATGCTGCAAAAGCTGACCGGGGCCTACGCGCGCCCGCCCGGAGAACACGCACCGGGAGAACGCGCGCCGGTTCGGGTGGCGTTCGCGGTGATAGCGGGGCCGGCGCCGCTCAACACCGTCGTGATGGGCCAGGAGGGACCGATCGGGCAGGTGTTCCGCAATTTGATCGACAACGCCCTCTCGTTCAGCCCCGAAGCCGGGACGGTGACGGTGAAACTGGGGCCGGTGCGGACCAAGGAGGGGTCGTTTCTGCGCGTCTCGGTCGAAGATGAAGGTCCCGGCATCCCCCCGGAAAACCTCGAGACCGTGTTCAAGCGTTTCTACACCCAGCGCGCCCCCGGCGCCGCTTTTGGCGGCAATTCCGGGCTTGGACTCTCAATCGCCCGGCAAATCGTCACCGCCCATGGCGGGCGTATCTACGCGGAGAACCGCGTCGGCGACGGCGGACGGGGCCAGGGGGCCCGGTTTGTGGTTGAGATGCCCCTAGCGGGGGGTTAGAGGGCGGTTTGTGAACCTGATCTGTGTCATGGGCTGTTCTCGCACTTGCGAAAAGGTATTGTGGGCGGTCGCGGCTGCGGCCAGATTGCCGCCCCCGGGGAGCTTTGAATGATCGGCATAGTCGTGGTGTGCCACGGTCGCTTGGCGGAGCAATTCGTCGCCGTGGCCGTGCATGTGCTCGGACCTCAGCCGCAGATGCGGGCGGTGGCGATCGAGCCCCTGGACGATATGGAGCAGCGCCGCGGCGATATTCTAGACGCCGTCCGCGCTGTCGATAGCGGCGATGGCGTTGTGATCGTCACCGATCTGTTCGGCGGCACCCCCTCCAACCTCGCCATCTCCATCATCGACCAGGCCAAGATCGAGGTCATCGCCGGGGCTAATCTGCCGATGCTTATCAAACTCGCAGAGGTGCGTCCGCGCCTGAAGCTGCAGGAAGCGGCGCTGGCGGCGCAGGACGCTGGACGCCGCTATATCCGTGTCGCGTCGGTGGAATTGGGCGGCGGCGCGCAAAAAGGCGCTTGAGGCGATGGGGCAGAAACGGACGCTCCGGATCGTCAACGCCCGCGGTCTGCACGCGCGCGCCTCGCGCAAGCTCGCCGAACTGGCGCTGAGCTATGACGATTCCACCCGCATAATCGTGCGCCGCGAGGAGGAGGAAGCCGACGCTCGCTCGCTGATGGATCTGATGATGCTGGGCGCCGGAATAGGCATGGATATCGAAGTCGAAGCCCGCGGCCCCCACGCGTTGGAAGCGCTCGACGCGATCGAAGCGCTGGTGGCGGCGAAGTTCGAGGAAGAGCAATAGCGGATCGGGGCGCCGCGCGCGATTCAGCGTTGATCCGAATTCACGCTACGGCGTCGTCGGTTAGCCCGAGCCGATGAACGCGCCGTTGCTCCAGTAACCCGCATTGGTCGCATAGCCGTTCGCGTCCCATTCGACGCCATAACCATGCTGCTGGCCGTTCGACCATTGACCCTCGTAGAGGCGACCATCGCCGAATGCCATGACCCCGTAGCCGTCGCGGTTGCCCGCAGCGTAAGCGCCCATGTATTGCACGCCGTTGCGCCAGGAGGCCACGCCGTAGCCAGACATGGCGCCGTTCTCGAAGCGGCCTTCATAGCGCTGCAGCCCAGAGCCGCTGTCGCTGTTGTTGGCGTTGACTGCCCATTCGTACACGCCGAGGCCATGCATGCGGTAATCGGCGATCTCGCCAGCGGCGCGATCGCCTTGGAAGTCACCCGCAGGATCGAAATAGCCCGAGCCAGAGGACGGATTCGAGCTGCCATAATTGCGCGCGTTGTCCGCCGCCTGCCGAGCCTCGGCCGCGGTGCTCTCTGCATAGGAGCGCGTCGTCCGCGCCTGCGTGACCGCGGCGGCGACTTCGGCGCTGAGATTGTAGATTTCGTAGGGCCCCGCCGCCGCCGGGGCGGCGGGTTCAGCAGCGGGATCGTAAGCCTCAGCGGGGGCTTCGGGATAGGTTTCGTAGCTGGACGAGTAGTTCGGCCGGTTGAAAAAAGAGAGCAAACCCCAAACCCCGTCCGTGCCGCCGCGAACAGCCATCCAGGCGAATGCGATCACGAACGGCGCGACGATGGCGCCCGCCAGGAAACCGACGCCAACCAGATTGGAAGTCCCGTCGCCTTTTTTCTCGGTCGAGCGCATCAGCTGCCAGGCGCCGCCGCTGGTTTGGAAGCTGGGATTCATGTTGGCGAATTCTTCAGCGCGCGAGGGATACTCGCGCTCCGCGAAACCGATCAGGTCGATGTAGCGCGCGGTCATGTGCGGCAAGGGCGACATCAGCCGCGCAAGGAAACCGAAGAACGAGCCCTTCACCCGCCGATGTTGGCGCACCATGCCGGCGGGATTGACCGAATAGCCCACCTCGCGCCCGACCATGAGTTTGTTCATGGTGGAAATGGCGGTGGAAATATCGCCATCGACCGCCGCCAGGCCGACGCGGTCGCCGGTGTAAACAGTGGCGCGCTCATAGGGGAAGATGAACAGGTTCAGCGCCGGAATCTGTTGCACCAAGGCCACCACCAAGCGCAGCGGCCCCAAGCGCCGCTTCGAACGCATGTAGCCGACCCAGCGCCCGATTAGCCAACGCAATTCGTCGTCGGTCACCCCCTGCGCCACCAATTCCGAGGTAATGAAAATGGCGCGGCGTGCAAACAACATTTGGAAGAACGAGGCGAAAGCCGCCTGCTCGTAGACGATGATGTCGACGTTGTTGGCGATGCCGATCCGCTGCTTCATCTCCTGCAGCAAGTCGTGGAGGCGCGGATAATTGTCCTCGGAGACAAGAATCCAATTGCCGAGCAGAAGCGCGTAAAAAATCTCGTACGCGAACCAGAGCAAGAAGCAGATCAGAAAGATCACCGAGAGGACAACGCCTCCCATGGGCGTCAACAGCGTCGCCGCGGCGATCACGAGCGAAATCGGCACGGCAAACAACAGCGCCAGCAGCAGCCGCGGCATCTCGCGCGGATGCACGCAGCGGCCGAATTCCAGGTCTGTCATCATCGCCGGCCCCCAAAAGCCTCGCGCGGGGCAGCTTACTTGACATGCGGCCTTTCGTCACCCTCAATTGTGAATTCCTGGGAAGGTGGCCGATGGCGGACGTTTTCGTCAGTTACAAGAAAGAGGACCGCGCGCTCGCCGAGACGGTGATCGCGGCCTTAAACGCCGACGGCTATTCGGCCTGGTGGGACGACCGGCTGGTCCCCGCCGAGCATTGGGACGAGAAAATCGAGCGCGAAATCAGCACCGCGCGGGCAGTTCTGGTGCTGTGGACGCCGCTTTCGGTGAAGTCGCAATGGGTGCGCAGCGAGGCCGAGTTCGGTAAGAAACACAATAAATTAGCGCCGGCGATGCTGCGGGGGTGCGATCTGCCGCTGGCCTTCAGCCAGGTGCAGGCGGTCGATCTCACCCGCTGGGACGGTCAGCGCGACGACCGCAATTGGCTGCGCCTCAGCGCCTGGCTGCGCGATCTGGTCGAGGGCGGGGGCGGGGAATTGTCCACCTTCGGCGAGCGTGAAGAGGTCGCCGCCCGCGGCGCCGACTGGCGCGCGGCATACGGCCAGCACAGCGACGGCGAGCCGATCCTCGACGGCAAGGCCGTTACCCCGTCGGCCCCGGCCGGCACCCTGTTCAAGGACGCGGCGCACCTGCCGCTGATGCGGGTTGTGGCCGGCGGTGTTTTCACCATGGGCGCGCCGGCGACAGAGGCCGACAGCCATGTCAGCGAACGCCCGCAACGTCAGATCGCGGTGGCCGGGCCGTTCGCGCTCGGCGTTTATCCTGTAACCTTCGCCGAATGGGACGCCGCCGCCCGCGATTGCGGAATCGCCCATAATCCGCGCGACGATGGCTTCGGGCGCAGACGCGTGCCGGCGGTTAACGTTTCTTGGTCGGACGCGCAGGAATTCCTGCGCGGCCTGGCTCGCGTCACCGGCGAGGCTTATCGGCTGCCGAGCGAAGCGGAATGGGAATATGGCTGCCGCGCCGGCGCGACGGGGCCCTACGCATTCTCTGGGCCGTGCACGCCAGCGGCGGCCACCTTCGCCGCCAAGCGGCCCTCGCCGGTGGGCGCCCATCCGGCCAATCGCTTTGGCTTGCACGACATGCACGGCAACGTGCGCGAATGGGTCGCCGATTTGTGGCACGACAATTATGACGCCGCGCCCGTCGATGCGATCGCCTGGACCGGCGGGCACGGGGCCATGCGCGTCACCCGCGGCGGCGGTTGGATGGATACGGCCAAATTCCTGCGCTGCGCCGCCCGCGGCCGCGCCAGCGCCGGCGAACGCTGCGGCTTCATCGGCTTCCGCGCAGCGCGCGAGATTGTCTGAACTTGGTTCCCCGAAACGAGGAAACATCAACGCCGCCTTAGCCCCACGGGCGAAAGTCTCGCGGACGCAACATCACCAGCTTACGCCTGATGCGGGTAAGGGCTCTGAAATCACGGCGATTTCCGCTTCAATGTCGCGCAAATACCAGCCCAGCGGAGGGACCCCATGAATATGAACCTTTATCTCAACCAGGCCAGTGAGTGGCTGGGCAAATATGGCGGCGACATCGCCATCGCCGCGATCATTCTGGTGCTGGCGCATTTCGTCGCCAAGGCGGTGAAATGGGCGATCGCCCGCGGCATCGACCGGCTGCCGTTCCTGTCGCGGCGCGACACCGCCGCCCCGGGCGGCGAGCGGCCGTTGGTCGATGTCGGCGAGCGCATTGGCGAAGTTGGCTATTGGGTGGTCTGGCTGATCGGCCTGATCGCGGCGCTGACCCGGCTGAGCGCGGTCACCCCGGAGCTGCGCGAAGTCATCGCCCCGCTCGACGACATGGTCCGCGACTTCGTCAATTACGTGCCCAAGCTGGTCGGCGCGGCGCTGATCTTCGTCATCGGCTATGCCTTGGCCACCATCGCCCGGCGCATGGTCGAAGCCGCCGCCGAAGCGGCGGAAATCGACCGCCGCCTGGTCGATGCCGGTCTAAGCCACATGCCGCGCGGACCGGGCCTGGCCCGCATGATCGGCGCGGTGGTGTTCGCGCTGATTATTATTCCAGTCGCCATCCAGGCGCTGCGCACACTCGATATCAGCGCCATCTCGACGCCGGCCGAGACGATGCTCGCCGGCATCTTCGCATCCATCCCCAACGTGCTCGGCGCAACCTTGATCATCGTCGTTGCCTACGTGATCGGCCGCTGGGTCGCCACCCTGGTGGAGGAGGGACTGCGCTCGATCGGCTTCGACGATATCGTCAACTCGATCGCCCAGACCGAGCCGGTGCGGGCGGCCATGGAGAAGATGGATCCCACGCCAGGCGTCGATACGCTGGACCTGAAAGCGTTCCCGCCCTCGCGCATGATCGGGCTGACAGTGCTGATCGGCATCGTGCTGGTGGCCAGCGTCGAGGCCGCCAACGCGCTCAAATTCGACGCGCTGTCGGGGATGCTGGCGCAAGTGGTTGGTATGGCCACAAAAGTGCTGTTCGGCGGGGTAATCATCGCGCTGGGCGTGCTGTTGGCCAATATCCTGGCGGCGGCGGCGGCGCGCAAGGGAACCGGCGCCTCCGAGCTCATCTCGGTGTTCGTGCGCTGGGGCGTGATCATCCTGGCGACCGCCGTGGGCCTGAACTCCATGGGCATCGCCCCCGAGATCATCACGCTCGCGTTCGGGCTGATCCTCGGCGCGGTGGCGGTGGCGGTGGCGATCGCCTTTGGCGTCGGTGGCCGCGACGCGGCGAAGAAAATGCTGGCGCGCTGGATGGCGGACTGAACGCCGACCCAAAGCGCCCTAACAACCTGAGCCGCCGGAGCAATCCGGCGGCTCTTTGCTTTTGCCGCGAGCTTTGCTATCAGCGGCGCGCCCGCCAAGGAGCGTTGCGACGGCCCCCTTCATCGTGAGGAGGGGCCGCCAGGCTTGACGGGCTTCCCCATTGGAAACGACGCTCGCGAACTCTCGAAGGAGGGCGCGCGATGAGCGCTACTGATTACGTCGTAAAGGATTTGAGCCTCGCCCCGTGGGGCCGCAAGGAAATCGACATCGCCGAGACCGAGATGCCCGGTCTGATGGCAATCCGCGCCGAGTATGGCCCGGGCAAGCCGCTGAAAGGCGCGCGCATCGCCGGCTCGCTGCACATGACCATCCAGACCGCGGTGCTGATCGAGACGCTGCAAGCGCTCGGCGCAGATGTGCGCTGGGCCTCGTGCAACATCTTCTCGACCCAGGATCACGCCGCCGCCGCCATCGCCGCCGCCGGCGTCCCGGTGTTTGCCACCAAGGGCGAGAGCTTGGAAGAGTATTGGGATTACGCCCACCGCATCTTCACCTGGCCGAACGGCCAATACGCCAACATGATCCTCGATGACGGCGGCGACGCAACCTTGCTGTGCGTGCTCGGTCCCAAGGCCGAGGATGACCCCGATTTCATCGCCCATCATTCCAACGACGAAGAAGAGGCGCTGCACAACACCATCCGCAAATATCTCAAAGAGAAGCCCGGCTTCTACCGCGCCATCCGCGACAGCGTGAAAGGCGTCTCGGAAGAAACCACCACCGGCGTGCATCGGCTTTATCAAATGGCGCAGAAGGGCGAATTGCCGTTCGCGGCGATCAACGTCAACGACAGCGTCACCAAGTCGAAATTCGACAATCTTTATGGCTGCCGTGAATCGCTGGTTGACGCGATCCGCCGCGGCACCGACGTGATGCTGGCAGGAAAGGTCGCGGTCGTCGCCGGCTATGGCGATGTCGGCAAGGGCTCGGCCGCCAGCCTCCGCCAGGGCGGGGCGCGCGTGATGGTGACGGAAGTCGATCCGATCTGCGCGTTGCAGGCGGCGATGGAAGGCTACCAGGTCGTCACCATGGATGACGCCGCGCCGCACGCGGATATCTTCGTCACCGCCACCGGCAACAAGGACGTCATCACCGTCGACCATATGCGGGCGATGAAGAATAACGCCATCGTCTGCAATATCGGGCACTTCGACGCCGAAATTCAGGTTGCAGCGCTGAAGAATTTCAAGTGGGACGAAATCAAGCCGCAGGTGCACCACGTCGAATTTCCCGACGGCAAGATGATCATCCTGCTTTCCGAAGGCCGCTTGGTTAATCTCGGCAACGCCACCGGGCATCCCAGCTTCGTGATGAGCGCGAGCTTCACCAACCAGACGCTGGCGCAGATCGAACTCTGGACCAACGGCGCCAAGTACGGCAAGCAAGTTTACACCTTGCCCAAGCATCTCGACGAAAAAGTCGCGATGCTGCACCTCGATAAGCTCGGCGTGAAGCTGACGAAAATGAGCAAGGCGCAAGCCGATTATATCGGCGTCGCGCCGACGGGCCCGTTCAAGCCGGATCATTATCGTTACTGAGCGCGCGGGCTGGGGAAGGGACTTTACGCCGTCGCGGGCGCCGCTAAGCCTGCGCGGCGGAGTTCTCCCCGATGCGCGCCTTGGCCATTAGTCTTGTTCTATTGTTCGCCGCGCCCGCCGCGGCGCAAACCTCCGCGCCGGTAGTGGAGGGCGCCTGGGTGATGTCACCGGCGCCAGGCGCGACCGAGGCGAGCGCCTATTTCAGCGTCCGCAACGCCGCCGGCGACCGCTTGCTCAGCGTCGCCTGCGAGTGCGCGGCGCGCGCTGATCTGCACGACATGCGCGTGGTCAACGGGGTGATGGAAATGCGGCCGTTGCGCTATGGCTTGGCGGCGGACGCCAATGGCGCCATCGCCCTGAGCCCCAACGGCGCCCACATCATGCTGCTTGGTTTGGCGCGGCGGTTGGCCACCGGCGGCCACGTCCGCCTGCGGCTGACGTTTCGCGACGCCGGTGTTGTCGAGGCCGAGGCCGACATTCATCCCCCGGGCACCCATCGCCATTGAACTGGGCCGACTCAGTCTAAAGCTGGCCCGGCAGAGCAAGAGGGGCTGGGTTTATGACACTCGACCGGCGCGCGATTCTGGCGGGAACATTGGGAGCGGCGTTTGTCTCGGGCGAGGCCGCGGCGCAAATCTGGCCGTTCCGCCGGCGCTCGGAGCCACAGCCGACGCCGGCTCAGCATCAGGTCCATGGCGCGCACCAGGGTCACGGCGCGGCGGCGCCGCGATCGGCGCTGGGCGAGGAAGAAACCGCAATCATCCACGCGCTCGCCCATTGCGACATGGCTGGCCAGGCCTGTTTTACCCATTGTCTCGAACTGATGGCGCAAGGCGATGCGACCATGGCCGCCTGCGCGCGCTCGGTGCGCGAAATGCTGGGCGTTTGCCAAGCCACGAGCGGCCTGATCCACAGCCGGTCCTCGCTGGCAGCCGCTCAACTCGCGGTCTGCCGCGATGCCTGCGGCGCCTGCCGCGCGGCTTGCCTGCCGCATGTCGATCATCACGCGACTTGCTCGGCCTGCGCCGAAGCCTGCACGCACGCGATCGTCGCCATCGACGCGCTGCTGAGCTGAATCAGCCGCCGCGCTGTTCCTGGATGCTGTTCAAATACCGCACCAGCGCGTCGATTTCGGCCGGTTCGAGTTGGAACTCCGGCATATCGCGGTGGCCGACCAGGATGCCCTCGGCGAACGCCTCCTCCAGCGCGTTGACCGGATAATTGCGCGACAGCGTGCGGAACGGCGGCGCCATCGGGTGGCGGCTTTCGCCGGTCGCGGCGAGGGCGTGGCAGCGCGCGCAATTGAGTTCCGCCAAGCGCAGGCCGTCGGCGGCTGTCGCCTCGGTCGAGAGGGGCGTTGGCGCGCGCGGGGAGGCGGCGCACGCGGCGGCGGCCAGGGCGACGAGAATCGTGCGCAACTTCTGCATCGGGCTCAGCTCATCACGCCTGGCGCGGCCCCGCCTTGATCCCGCGCAAGTCCGGCGACCTTGGGGGGCGGCGGGTAATGGCTTGAACTTTCTTAACTTAACTTCGCCTTCATCATTTTAAGCTGTTGTTAACGCTTACGCGCATCGGCGGCGTTTCCTTTGCCGCGCGCATGCGTGAGGATGTGCTCGGGGTTCGGGCGATTCGTTTCGCTTTTGGATGAATTAGGGGTCGGCTTTGGACGGCGGATTCGCAAGCCTGCTGGTGGCGGCCGGCTCGGCGGCCTTGGGGTTCGCATCGCTCTTGTGGGCGCTGCGGGTCACCGATGGCGCGCGCGGCAGCATCGAGGTCTGGAAGCGGCGCGTACGCGAGCTCGAGGACAAGGTCGCCTGGGCCGACGCGATTTTCGGCGCTTTCCCTGGCGTGGTGTTGATCTGGGAGGAAACCGCTTCCGGTGGCGCCGATTGGGGCGCGCCGCGCATCTATGGCAGCCCGCTGGCGCTCGCCAGCCTGTTGCGCTTTTCCGACGCGACCATGGCGGCCGAGGCGCCGCTGCGCATTCTGCAGGGGCTTTCCGCCTTCGACGCCGAGGACGCCACCGGCGTGATGACGCGGTTGGCGCCGGCGTTGACGCGATTGCGCCGCGAAGGCGCGCCGTTCTCGCTCACCATCTCCACCCCGGACGGGGTGTTCGTCGAAGTCGATGGCCGCACCGCCGGCGCGCGCGCCGTGGTCTGGATCGTCGACACCAGCGTGCGCGGGGTCGAGGAAGGCGGGGCCAAGGGGCGCATCGAGGACGCGCGCCAGGTGATCGCGCGCGATCCGGCCGCCTTCCTGGAAATGTGGACGCAAGCGCCGTTCATGGCCTGGCGCGTCAACAGCGCCTTGAAGCTTGAATGGGCCAATCCCGGTTATCTGCAGGCGCTCGAAGCCAAGTCGCTCGACCAAGCGATCATGCGCAATCTGCAACTCGATCAGGCCGCCGCCGACATGGCGCGCAAGGCGATCGACAGCGGCGAGGTCGTCGAGGAGACCCGCTCGGCGGTGGTCGGCGGGCAATTGCGCACGCTCAACATTCGCTTCAGCCCGGTCGCTGGCGGCGCGGCTGGGATCGCCATTGACGTGACCGAGGTGGAAGCCTCGCGCGAAGCGCTGACGCGCCAGCAGCGCGCCCACGACGAAACCCTCAACCACCTGGCCGAAGGCGTCGCCGTGTTCGATGCGCAAAAGCGGCTGGTGTTCTACAACCACGCTTTCGAGCGCGCCTGGAGTCTCGATCCCGCGTTTCTCGCTGATCGCCCCAGCCACGCGGCCTGGCTCGATTATCTCAAGGAAAAGCGCAAACTGCCGGCGCACGCCAACTACGCCGAATGGCGCGCCGGGGAGCTGGCGCTCTATCAGGAAGTGGCCGAACTGCCGCAGGATTTGTGGGTGCTGCCCGATGGGCGCATGCTGCGTGTGGCGCGCCAGCGCCATCCCGGCGGCGGGCTGTTGTTCATCTTCTCCGACATCACCAACGAAGTCGCGCTCAAGGGGTCGTATGACGCGCTGCTGCAGACTCAGCGCGCGGCGCTCGACAAGCTGCACGAAGCGGTCGTGGTGTTCGGGCTCGACGGGCGTTTGAAACTTTCCAACGCCGCCTTCAAAGCGATCTGGAAGATCGAGGTCGGCGCGATCGAGAACGAAATGCCGTTCGACAAGGTGGTGGAGCTCTGCGGGCCGCTGTTCCGCGATGCCGCGATCTGGGCGCAGGTGCGCGCGCGCATCACCGACCCCTCCCCGGAGGCGCGCACCGAATATCGCGGCGAAATGCGCCGCAGCAACGATACCGTGCTCAAATTCCTCACGCGGCCGCTGCCGGACGGGGCGACCCTGGTCGCGTTCCAAGACATCACCGCCGACCGCCGCGTCGAGGACGCGCTGCGCGAGCGCGCCGAGGCGTTCGAGGCCGCCGACCAGCTGAAGACCCAGTTCGTCGAGAACGTCTCCTACCAATTGCGCGACCCGCTACAGACTATCGGCGGCAACGCCGAGATGCTGCATCACAAGATTTTCGGGCCGCTGAACGAGCGCCAGCACGAAAGCGTCGGCGCGATCGTGGAATCCTCGGCCAACCTCACCAAATTGATCGACAACATCCTGGATGTGGCGATGGTCGAGGCCGGCAATGTCGAGCTCAATCTCGGCCCCGTCGATCTCTACACGACCATCAACGAAAGCGTGCAAATGGCCACCTCCAAGGCGCGCGACACCGAAGTGCCGATCAAGGTCAAATGCGATCCCAAGATCGGCGCCATCGAGGCCGATCAGAAGCGCATCACTCAAGTGCTGGTCAATCTGCTCGCCAACGCCCTGAAACACACCGAACGCGGCGACGCCATCACCGTCTCGGCCGAGCGGCAAGAGGGCGTGGTGCGGCTGGTTGTACAAGACACCGGCAAGGGCATGGCGTTCGACGCGCAGGCGCGCGCGTTCGACAGCTTCCAGGCCGGCGATCGCCAGGGCGCGGGCCTCGGGCTGGCGCTGGTGCGCTCGTTCGTAGAGATGCACGGCGGCTGGGTGGCGCTGGCGAGCGAGCCGGGCCGCGGCGTCACCGTCACCTGCCACCTGCCCGCGCGCACGCCGCAACCGCTCGGCCCCCCGCCGACGCAGCGCAAGGCCACCGAGAAAGCCGCCTAACTCAAGTTGATTGACGGCGCGCTTGCAGGGGTGTGAAGTCGCCCCAACCAAGGGGGCGGGCGTGGCATGAGTGGGCAAGCCAAACGCATCGGTGGCGTGTTGGCGGGACTTGGCGCCGCCTGGTCCTGGTTTTCCCAGTTCACCTCGATCGTCGGCCTGGTCGGCATCGTCGAGGACATGAGAATCTGGTTCAAGGCCTGGGACTGGTGCCTGTCGCGGATGCGCGAGTTGGCGCCGGGGCTCGAGCCATTCTTAATCGGCTTGGGCGCGGCCATCTACCAAGGGCTTGAGATTTTCCGCGGGCTTTATCGGCCGGTGTTCGAGTTGGTATTCGGCTGGCTGCGGTTCGATCCGCCGGACGTGCTGATGGATGTGGTGCTGGTCGCCATTTTCGTGGTGGCCAGCCGCTGGCGCGTGGGCGCGGCCTATCTGAAGCGCTGGTCCAGGGTCACCGCGCAAAACTATTCCGAATTGCTCGCCGCCGCCGCGCAATTCGGCATTGTGTGCCAGCCCAGCGACGCGCGGCGGCTGGAATGGGCGGTGCAAGGCTTTCAGCACGGCAAGCATTTCGGCCAGGAAGCGCCCTATGCGATCGACGATCTCGCCTGGGCCAATGCGCAATGGGGCGAGGCGTTCGAGCAATTGGCGCTGTCGCGACCGCTGTTCCTCGACATCGGCGATGAAAAGAGAGGCCTGCTCGCCGGCCAGAGGCGGCTGATGTTCTTTATCTACGGCTTCGCTGTGCTGGTGGCGTTATTGTTGGGGGCGGAGTGGCTTTGGTTTCGGGGAACTTGACGTCGCGTACCGTAAGCGGTACATAAGGTCGAGGCGGCGATGGCGAAGGCGCCGATCCTCCCGGCTTGCTTTTTTCAAACCGCCGCTGGCGCCGAACCGGTGCGGGATTGGTTGAAGGACATGGAGCGTGAGGGCCGGCGCGTCATCGGCGCCGACATCGCTACGGTGGAATTTGGTTGGCCCATCGGCATGCCGACTTGCCGCGCGCTCGGCGGTGGATTGTGGGAGGTGCGCTCCAATCTTTCGGGCGGGCGGATCGCGCGGGTAATCTTCTGCGTGATCGGGGAGCGCATGGTGTTGTTGCACGGCATTCTCAAAACCACGCGAAAGACGCCGAAGGCCGATCTCGACTTGGCGCGGAAACGGAAGCGGGAGATAGAGCGATGAGCACGAAGAAATCTCCCAAGGCGTCGGGGCGAACGCGTGCGACCAGGGGCAAAATAGGCTCGCGCCTCGATGAGCTGTTGCGGGAGACCGGCGATTACGAGGCGGTGAAGGCAAAAGCCATCAAGCGTGTGTTCGCCTGGCAGATCGGCAAAGCGATGGCCAAGGAGGGTGTCACCAAGGCGGAAATGGCCAAGCGCATGGGCACCTCGCGCAGCCAACTCGATCGCCTGCTCGATCCCGATAACGACGATGTGCTGCTCTCGACGCTGGCGCGCGCGGCGGCGGCGCTTGGGCGCGGGATCAGCCTGGCTTTGGCGTGAAGCGCCGCTAGCGCGTATAATCCCGCACCACCGCATCCAAGAATTCCCGCCCTTGATACAGCGATTGGACGCGAAGCTTTTCGTTGAGCCCGTGCGCGTTGCTTTCGCCTGGGACGGCGAACATGCCGCTCATGCCGTAAGTGGGGATGCCGGCATTGTTGAGGTGGCGACCATCGGTGGCGCCGGGGCTCATGGTCGGCACTATGGGGACGCCGGGCCACAGAAGCGCGGCGGCGCGCTCCACCGGGCGCATGATCTCGCGCGTCAATTGCGGCGCCGAGGAGCCTTGCCGGCGGCGCACGATCGCGACGTCGATCGCGGTATCGTTCAGCACCAATTGCAATTCCGCTTGCACTTCCTCGGCCGTGTGGCCCTGCAGCACGCGGCAGGAAAGGGTGGCGACGGCGCGTTGCGGCAGCGCGTTAGTCGCATGCCCGGCATTGACCTGGGTGGCGACGCAGGTAGTGCGCATGATGGAATTGTAGGAGGGATCGGCCGCCACCGCCGCTTGCGCGGTTGCATCCGTGGGATCGCGCGCCAGCGCCGCCATCGACGCGCCCATCTCGCCGCCGACGATCGGCGCCATGCGCTCGAAGAACGCGCGCGTCACCGGATTGAGTTCGACCGGGAAGTGGTGCTGCGACAGCCGCGTCAGCCCCGCGCTCAAGTGATAAATCGCGTTCTCCGCCACCGGGCGCGAGGAATGGCCGCCGGGATTGGTCACCGTCAGCGTAAACGCCTGATGGATTTTCTCCCCCGCCTGCACATTGAGCGCCAGCGGGCGCCCGTCCGGCGAAAGCATGCCGCCGGCGCCTTCGTTGAGCGCGAAATCCGCCTGCAGCCAGTCGCGGTGACGCTGCAGCATGTACTCGACGCCATTGACGCGGTCGGAGGTTTCCTCCCCGCAGGTCAGCGCCAGCCGCAGCGAGCGGCGCGGGCGGAAATTCTCGGCGCGCAGGCGGATCATTAGATCGACGAACACCGCCGCCATGGCCTTGTCGTCAGCCGAACCGCGCGCGTAGAAGAAACCGTTCTCCTCCACCAGCGTGAACGGATCGCGCTCCCAATCGGCGCGGTTGGCGTTGACGACGTCGATATGCGCCAGCAGCAGCAGCGCGCGCTGGCGCGAGCTGCCGCGCAGCACCGCGACCAGATTGCCGTCATCGGGCCGGCCATCGGGGACGATCACGCGCAGATCGCCTTCCAGATACCCCGCCGCGCGCAAACGCTGCGCCATCGCTTCCGCCGCGCGCGTGCATGAGCCGGTGGCCTCCGAAGTGTCGATCTCGACCAGCTCTTCGTAGATGGCGCGGAAGGCGGCGCGATCGGGGGAGGGTTCTTGGGCATACGCGCCGCCCACGAACGCCAGCAAACCCGCAGCCAACAATGCTCCCCGCATATGAAATCCCCCTCGACGTTGCTTACATACGGGTGTATGTAAATTCTGCCATGGCGTACATCAGCATCCGCGACCTGCAGAAAATGTCGAGCGAAACCATCGCCGCACTGCCCGGGCCGACGCCGGTGAAGTCGGGCGATCGCACAATCGCCATCTTGACCCCGGTCCGCAAGCCCGATCTCGCGAAGCTGGAGGCTGCGGCGCGGCGCGCGGAGGAATTGGCCAAGGAACGCGACCCAAAAGAAGACGATGCATTGCTCGCGCAGTTTGGCGATGTAGATTTGACAGATTGGTCCATCGAGGCGGTTAAGAAGTTCATGGCCGCGAAGGACTAGGAGCCCCGTGCGATCTCCGGCGCCCGTGCTTGTTGTTGACGCCGCAATCCTTATCGCTTCGCTGCTAGGGCGGGGTTTCGGCGCCGTCATTGCCGTCGCCGCAAGCCGATCGCTGGTCACAACTCAACGTGCAATCACTGAAACAAGACGCCGCGTTGAGCTTGGGATGAGGCGACCCGAGTTGCTGTCTGCGCTTGTGCTGGTGATTGAGTCGATGGACGTCGCGGCCGCCGCGAGTATTGCCGACCAAATCGAGGAAGCGGAGCGTACGCTCAAGCACGCCGTGCCGAGTCGCAACGGTTCAGTGAATGACGCGCACATGATCGCGCTTGCATGGGCGACTGACGCCGACATCTGGTCGACGGACCGGGATTTCGCCGGCACGGGCGTTGCGTCTTGGTCAACGCCAAATCTGCTGCGCGCGCTGCGGGATCAGCATCCCTAAATCCAGCGCCGCACGCGCTTGCAATAAGCGTCGAACACATCGCCGAACTGGCGGCGCATTTTTGCTTCCTCGAACGGGATCAGCGCGAAATTGGTGATCGCGAACACGATGAGTGGGGCCAGGAACATGAGCGGCCGTCCGAAGAACAGCGCCGCGCCGAACGAAGCGGTGATCACGCCCACATACATGGGGTTGCGGGTGAAGCTGTAGACTCCCGTGGTGACGAGCGCGTCGTTCTTCTCCGACGCGGGCATGATCTGCGTGCCGGCGGCGCGGAATTGGGAAACGCCGATGACCGGCAGCGCAACGCCGATGATGAACACGATGAGTCCGACAGGTTGGCTGCGCCATTGCGGCAAGCCCGCAAACAACGGCAGCTCGCTCAGAAAATAAAGCGCCGTCAGAAGCGCCAGCGCCCACAGCGGGGGCGGAGCTTTCAGCATCAATGTTGGCTCTTCGGCAGCCGCACCACCAGGCCGTCGAGCGCGTCGCTCACCTTGATCTGGCAGGAGAGGCGGGAATTGTCCTCCACCTCGTTGGCGAAATCGAGCATGCTCTGCTCCATGCTGGAGGCTTCGCCGGTTTTCGCCAGCCAGGCCGGGTCGACGTAGACGTGGCAGGTGGCGCAAGCGCAGGCGCCGCCGCAATCGGCGTCGATGCCGGGAACGGCGTGTTTGACCGCGACTTCCATCACTGTCTGGCCCGCTGGCGCATCGATGACGTGTTCCTTGCCCGAGTGTTCGATGTAGGTGATTTTCGCCATGGGTCCCCAAAGTGCTAGTGGAGCGAATTTGACATTCGCCACCCATTTTTGCGCAACGCTCAGGGCGAATGTCAAATTCATAAGCTCCACTAAGCCCGATGTTTTCTAGTGGTCCTGATGATCCTGACATTTGCAAAAGCGGGCTGCGGATCTGGGATGCAAATGTCAGGATCGGACCACTAGCGCGCGGTCGCGACCAATTCCTTCATCGGACGCGAAATATCGGTGATCAAGTCCGGCGCCAAGCTGCGCCCGCTCTGGATCAGCATCTTGGCCCCCAAAAACTCGCCCGGACGGTTCACCGCGTCCACCGCGATCAGTCGCTCGCCCTTGTAGTAGAAGGCGGCGAAGGCGCGATTGCCCATATCGCCGCGCACGGCAATTTGGTCATAGCCTTGGAACAGACCGGCGATCTGCAATTTGAGGTCATACTGGTCCGACCAGAACCAGGGCGCTTCCAATGGCGGCGGGGCCTGCCCCAGGATCGCCGCGGCGACGATCTTGGCCCCCTCGATGGCGCTATGCACGCTCTCGAGCCGGGCCATCCTGTTGTCATAATGCGCCATCGGCCGCGCCGCGCAATCGCCGATCGCGAACACGTTCGGGTCGGCGCTGCGGCAGGCGACGTCGGTGACGATGCCATTGTCCACGCCGAGCCCGCATTGTTGGGCCAGCGTCGTTTCCGGGATCACGCCGATGCCGGCGATGACCAGGTCGGCGGGGAATTCGGTTCCATCCGCCAGCACCACGCCGGACACTTGGTCCTTGCCCTTCAGCAACGCGGCCTGGCCACCGAGCACGAAGCGCACGCCTTGGGCGGTGTGCTCATCCAGGAAGAAGCCGGAGATTTCCGGGCTGGTGACGCGCGCCAGCGGGCGCGGCGCAGCTTCCAGCACGGTGACGTCGAGGCCCTTCTGGCGCGCCACCGCCGCCACTTCGAGCCCGATATAGCCCGCCCCGATCACCACCAGTTTGGCCCCGGCGACGAAGCGCGGGCGCACCGCGTCGACGTCGGCGGCAGTGCGGAACAGGTGCACGCCGGGCAAGTCCGCGCCCACCAGGGCGAGCTTGCGCGGGCGCGCGCCGGTGGCCAGCACCAGCGCGTCGTAGGCCAGTTCGCGTCCGCCCTCGAGCCGCACGCGCTGATTGGCGCGGTCGATCCACACCGCCTTCAGCGGCGTTAACAGGGCGACGCCTTCCTCCGCATAGACGCTGGCGGGCCGCAGCAGCAGCCGCTCCATGTCGAGATCGCCAGCAAGGTACTTCTTGGACAGCGGCGGGCGCTGGTAGGGCGGGGCGGGTTCTTCGCCGATCAGCGTGATGTCGCCGTCAAAGCCACCCTGGCGCAGGCGCTGGGTGGTCTCGCCGCCAGCCTGGCCGGCGCCGATGATGATGACGCGTCGAATGTTTTCGCTCATGGCTGGACCGAGCTTTTGCGGCGCCCCCAGGCGCGGCGCAAGCGGCCCTTGAAGCGCCAGCCGCGCCCGTGCAGCATTACCCCCCGTGGACGCAATGATCGTGCCTGATTCGCGTATTCTGACGCTTGCCGACGAAGCGGCGACGCTGGCTTTGGGCGCGCGGCTTGGCGCGCGGCTGGCGTTAGGCGACGTCGTCTGCCTGTCGGGAAATTTAGGCGCGGGCAAAACCACGCTGGCGCGCGCGGCCATCGCGGCCTGGACCGGCGCGGCCGAGGAGGTCCCGAGCCCGACCTACACTTTGGTGCAGACCTATGACGGGCCGCGCGGCGAACTCTGGCACATCGACCTCTACCGGCTGCGGCGTCCCGAGGAGGCCTGGGAGCTTGGCTTGGAGGACGCGTTCGCCAGCGCCGCCTGTTTGATCGAGTGGCCGGAGCGGCTGGCCGGTCAGCTGCCCCGCGACCGGCTCGACATCGCTCTGGAAATCGTCGGCGCCGGGCGCGCCGCCAGGCTCAGCGCGCATGGCGCATGGAGGCAAAAGCTTGCAGCGCTCTGAGGCCCTCGCGCGCCTGCTTGAGGCGACCGGCTTTGCCGCCGCCGAGCGGGTTCCACTGGCGGTCGATGCCTCCACCCGCCGCTACGAGCGGCTCATCCTGCCTGATCGCCGCGCCATGTTGATGGATGCGCCGCCATCAGCCGAGAGTGCGCCTTGCCCGCCCGCGGCCACGCCCGTGGAGCGCCGTGGACTAGGCTGGAACGCAACCGCACGCTTGGCGGCTTCGCGCGTCGCGGCGTTCGTGGCGGTAGCCGCGCACCTGCGCGGGCTTGGCCTGGCCGCGCCGGAAATTTACGGCGCCGACCTTACCGCCGGCTACGCGGTGATTGAGGATCTAGGCGATGGCCTCTACGCGCAGATGATCCCTCAAGGCGCTGACGAAGTTGCGCTTTACCGCGAAGCGGCGCTGGTGCTGGCGCATGTGCACGCCGCGCCTTTCCCTGACGCGCTTTCCGGGCCTGCAGGCGCTACTTGGCCGATGTTAGACTATGACGCGCTGGCGCTCGAAGTGAACGCTGACCTGTTCGTGGAATGGCTGCCGCGCGCCGCCGAGGTGCGCATCGACGATGCCGCGCGAACGCGCTGGGAGAAGCTGCGCGATGGCTTGATCGTCAAGGCGCTGGGCTTCCCGCGCGCCTTCACCATTCGCGATTATCATGCCGAAAATCTGCTCTGGCTGCCGGAGCGCGAGGGCTTGCGGCGCGTGGGCTTGCTCGATTTCCAGGACGCCGTGCGCGGTTGGCGCGCCTGGGATTTTTCCATGCTGCTGCACGATGCACGCCGCGACGTGAGCCAGCCGGCGCACGAGGCCGCGCTCCGCTGCTATCTCGACGCGACGGGCGCGAGCGAAGCGGAGTTCCAGCGCGAGCTGGCGGTGCTGGGCGCGATCAATGCGATGCGCATCCTGGGCGTTTTCTCGCGCCTGGCTGGCCGCGACGGTAAGGCCCGCTACCTTGCCTTCATGCCGCGCATGTGGGGGCATCTGGCGCGTACGCTGGCCCACCCCGCGCTCGCGGATGCGCGCGCCTTCGTCAACGACGTGGCGCGCCCTTATCTGGATGCGGCGCGATGAAGGTTCCGCAAACCGCCATGGTGCTCGCCGCTGGTCTCGGCACGCGCATGCGCCCGCTCACCGACGACCGCCCCAAGGCGCTGGTCAAGGTTTGCGGGCGGGCGCTGATTGACCACGTGCTGGATCGGCTGGCGCAGGCCGGCGTCGGGCGCGCTGTGGTGAACGTGCACGCGTTCGCCGATTCGCTGGAGGCGCATCTGAGCGCCCGCCGCGACATCGAGATCGTCATCTCCGACGAGCGCACGCTGCTGATGGAAACCGGCGGCGGTGTCCGCCAGGCGCGGGCGCTGCTGGGCGATGACCCGATCGTGGTTAGCAATATCGACTCGCTGTGGGAGGAAAAGCACGGCTCGGCCATCGCCCGGCTGGCGGCGGGCTTCGACCCCGAACGCATGGGCGCGCGATTGATGCTGGCGGCGATGGATCAATGTCTCGGCTTCGACGGCGCCGGCGATTTCTTCATGGACGAAAACGGGCTGCTGACGTTGCGCGGGCCGATGCCGCATGCGCCGTGGGCCTATATGGGCGTGCAGATCGTCGATCCGCGCCTTGTCGATGCCGAACCGCTCGCGCCGTTTTCCTTCATGCGCATTTGGCAGCGCCTGCAAACCCAGGGCCGCCTCTATGGCGCCCCGCTCGGCGGCTTCTGGATGCATGTGGGCGATCCCGCCTCGCGCGCGGCGGCGGAGGCGCGGCTGGCGCCATCGCCATGAAGCTCGCCCTGTTCGACGGCCCGAGCCCACGCCTGCGCGCCGTGCCCGCTTCCGCGCCGTTTCTGGACGTGCTGGCGGATGCGATGGTCAACGCGCTTGGCGACGGCGGACCGTTCGCGCTGTCGGACGCTCTGGTGCTGGCGCCCAACCGGCGCGCCGCGCGCGGGCTGATGGAGGCGTTCGCCAAGCGCCTTGGCGGCGCTGCTTTGTTGCCGGCGATCCGTCCGCTCGGCGATCCCCAGAGCGACGATGACGCCGAAATCTGGGGCGCCGATCCGATCACTGACGACATCGCCCCGCCGATCGAACCGATCGCGCGGCGCCTCGCCTTGGCGGCGCTGATCCGCGCCCGCGACAAGGCCGAGAACGGCGTCGAGGATCCCGCCCGCGCCCTCGCGCTCGCCGACCAATTGGCGCGGCTGCTGGATAGCGCCGCCACGGTCGAGCGCGTCGCCTGGGAAAAACTTCCGCGGCTGGTGGAGGATATTGACCTGGCCCGGCACTGGGCTTCCTCGGCGCGGTTCCTCGATATTGTCGCCACCTATTGGCCGCGGCATCTGGCCGAGCAGGGCCGCGCCGATCCCGCCGCCCACGCTGCGCGCGTGCGCCAGGCGCTAGCGGCGCGTTGGACCGCCGAGCCGCCGACGCGGCCGATCGTGATCGCCGGCTCCACCGGTTCGATCGCCACAACGCGGGCGCTGATGCGCGCGGTGGCGGCGCTGCCGCGCGGGGTGGTGGTGTTGCCCGGAATCGACGCCGACCTCGACGAGAAAAGCTGGGCGCTGCTCGCCGATCAGCATCCCCAGCACGCGCTGAAAGCGACGCTCGCCGCGCTGGGCGTCGCGCGCGGCGATATCCCATTGCTGGGCGAGGAGTTCGCGCCCGGCAAGGCGCGGCGGGCGCTGTTGCGCGAAGCGCTGGCGCCGCCGGAGCAGACCGCCGATTGGCTGCAGCGTCTCACCCAAGCCGGCGGCGCCGAGTTCGCCCGCGTCGGCGCGCGCGGCTTGCGCCTGATCGAGGCCGCGAGCGAGAACGAGGAGGCGTTGGCCATCGCGCTGGTGCTGCGCGAAGCGCTGGAGACGCAACGCACCGCCGCCCTGGTCACGCCCGATGCGGGCTTGGCGCGCCGGGTGGAGGCCAAGCTGGCGCGCTGGGGGGTTGCGCCAGCGGTGTCGCACGGCACGCCGCTGCGGGAGACCGAAATGGGTCGGCTGATCGCACTATTATGCGAACTTGCGCGCGACCCGGGCGAGCCGGTGGCGCTGGCGGCGCTGTTGAAGCATCCGCGCGTCGCGCTGGCCAATGACGCGAATGCGCTGGCGGCGCTGGAACACCAGGCGCTGCGAGGGCCGCGGCGCTGGGATAGCCTCGCCGAACTGCGCGCACTTGATGGCGTGAGTGAACCGGCGCGCGCAATTGTGGCGCGGCTTGAGGCGGCGCTCGCCCCGCTGTTGGATTTGATGGCGCGCCAGCAGCTGGAGCTCTCCGCTTTCGCCGAGGCGCTGACGGCGGCGATCGAGAATTGCGCGCCGCGGGCCTGGGCTGGCGGCGACGGCGAGGCGGCGGCGCTTGTGTTGCGCGAGGCGATCGCCCACGGCGCTTTGCTCGGCCCGGCGCGGGCGCACGCGGCGCCGTTTGTGCTGTTGCGGCTGCTGGACGGACGCGAAATCCCACCGCCCGCCGGCGGCGATGCACGCGTGGTGCTGTGGGGGCCGCTGGAGGCGCGGCTGCAACGGCGTGACGTGATGGTGCTGGGCGGGCTGAACGAAGGCGTGTGGCCGGCGCCGCCGGCGGAGGATCCGTTCCTCTCGCGCGCCATGCGCGCCGCGCTCGGCCTGCCTTCGCTCGACGAACGCATCGGCCTTGCCGCGCACGATTTCGCTCAACTGGCGTCGGGGCCGGAGGTGGTGCTGACGCGCGCGCTGCGCCGCGACGGCGCGCCGACGCTCGCCTCGCGCTGGCTGTGGCGGCTGCGGACGCTGATGCAAGGCGCCGGCGAGCGCTTGGCGCCGGGTGCGGACTATCTCGATTGGGCCCGCGCGCTCGATGCGCCGACGCAG
>JANNQT010000140.1:0-23849 GCA_031400895.1 Alphaproteobacteria bacterium
CTCAGACCAGCTACGGATCGTCGCCTTGGTAGGCTTTTACCCCACCAACTAGCTAATCCGACGCGGGCCAATCCAAAGGCGATAAATCTTTCCCCTTTCGGGCACATACGGTATTGCCCCCAGTTTCCCGGGAATATTCCGTACCTCTGGGCATGTTCCCACGTGTTACTCACCCGTCTGCCACTCCCCTTGCGGGGCGTTCGACTTGCATGTGTTAAGCCTGCCGCCAGCGTTCGTTCTGAGCCAGAATCAAACTCTCAGGTTGAGTTGACATCTGACTGGTCAAGAGCACCCCAGTCGAAACCAGAATGCCATGATGCCGTTTTGGCGTATGCGTTATTGTAACGGGAACCGACGCACATTTCGATTTTCGAGGCGCCGAAACGCCAAGAATTTCAATCTGTAAGTCAGTTATTAGTTCCAGAAAACGCATACCGTCAGTTGTCGCTTGGCGAACCATTGCTGGTTCGCCCGCAAGCACGCCGCCGCCTGCGTTTCCCTTCTCTAAAATCACAATGTCAAAGAGCGCCGCACTAGGGACAGAAATCCCCAGGCCCGCGCGCGAAAAGCCGAAGCCCGTCAAGCGCGGGCCGAAACCGTTCCAGGTCCCGGCGGAAGGCGCGGTTTCTATGCGCCCCACTTAGCCATGTCAACGACGAATTCGCGCCACACACGCATTTTTAGGGCTGAATAAAAAACCCTGAAAAACCATATGTTTCCACGATTCAAACGAGTGCGCTTTCGAGCGCGGAATCGTTTGAGCGCCGCAACAACGCCAATCTAACGATTCGCCTTACAGGCTTCAAGCCAAATCGGCGTACGCCCCAACGGTGCGTGGCGCGCTATTGCGCGGCGATATAAGCCTGCATCGCCGCCGCTTCCGCCTCGACCGCCATGATCCGGTGCTTCACTAGGTCGCCGATCGAAACGATGCCGATCAGCCGCCCGGCCGCCACCACCGGCAGGTGCCGCACCCGCCGGTCGGTCATGCGCCCGAGGCCGACGTCCACGGTCTCGTCCATGGCCGCGGTGTGGACTTCCCGGGTCATCACCGCCGAGACCCGATCCTGCAGTGCCGCCGGGCCGCGGCGGGCCACCTCCCGGATTACGTCGCGTTCAGACAGCACCCCCAGGATCGCGCCAATCTCGTCGAGCACCACCAGCGCGCCAACCCGCCTGGAATCCAATTCCTTCGCCGCCGCCTCGAGCGTCGCGTCAGCGGTGAGCGTATGCACAGCCGCGCCCTTGTCGCGAAGTACGTGCGCGATCAGCATGGGCGTTTTCCTCCTTGGCCTCCCGTTCGGGATGATTGCCGCGAACATGCGCCCGCCCCGCGCGCGCTTCAAGTGCGAACAACCCGGTTTGCGAGATCGCGTTCTGGGCGTAAGCTTGAGCCATGGCGGGCTACCGAGAACGCGTCGCTGCCGACCTCGAACGCTGGATCGGCGCCGGCTTGATCGCGCCCGACAAGCGCGCGCAAATCCTCGCCACCCTCCCCGACACCCGCCGCCTGGACGCCGCCACGGCGCTCGCCTGGGTCGGGGGCATACTCGCCGGCATCGCCATCATCGCCTTCGTGGCGGCGAACTGGGACGGCCTGTCGCGGCTGGTGCGCTTTGCGCTGTTGCTCGCAGCTTTCCTTGCGCTTGCCGGCGCGGGCGCCTGGGCCGCGCACAAGCAGCGTCCGCTGCTCGGCAACATCGCGCTGACCGTCGCCGCGCTGGTGTTCGCCGCTTCGATCGGACTCACGGGACAGATTTTCGACATCGCCGGCGATCCGCGCGCGGCCGCTTACGGCGCCGGAATCGCCGCGTTGGCGCTGGCGCTGGCGGGACGCGCGAGCGGCGCGGCGGTGGCGGCGCTGGTGTTGATCGGGCTCGGCGACACGAGCGGGATTTCCTGGTTTTCCGGCGCCGATTCCGGCGCGCCCTGGATGTTGCCAGCCGCGCCGCTGGCGGCGTTTCTCGCCATGCGCTGGGGTTCTGCCCCGCTCGCGCACGCTGCGGCGCTCGCGATCCTCTATTGCTTTTTCTGGTTCACCACACGTCTTTATCAGCAAGACAATACCAGCGTCTTCCTGCTGTTGTTCTCCTTAATCCTGACCGGACTTGCCGGCGGCGCACGCTGGCTGCGCGCGCAAGGGCGGGACTTCGCCGCCGTGTTCTACGGCTGGTTCGCGGTTGGCGCGTTGATCTTCTTCGCCGTCGCCGGCTTTCTGCCGTTCTTCGGCGCCGAGGAGAGCCTCGCGGGGAAAGTCGCCCACCGCGTGCTCTGGCTTGGCGCCTCGGGCGCGCTGATTGCGCTCGGCCGGCTGGACCGCCATCGGCTCGCCACCGCCATCGGCGTGTTGAGCTTGATCGCAGCGATCTGGGCCTTGCTCGCCGATCTCGGGCTCGACCTCATGGCCGCGGCCGGCGTGTTCTTGCTGTGCGCGATTGCCGCCGCCCTCGGCGGCGTGCTGCTGCGGAGGAAGAAGGATGCCTAAGTCGCCGCTGCGCATCCTCATCGTCGCTGCGCTCAGCGCGCTTTCACTGATCGGTCTGGTGGTGCGCGAAAGCATGGCGCGCGCGGCCGGAACCGAAGTGCTGCTGGCGATGGAAGCGATCGATCCGCGCGCGTTGCTCGGCGGCCATTACGTGACCGTTGGCCTTGTCGAGACGCTGCCCGAAGGCGAAGCGTGCCCGCCGGGCGCGGCTGCGGACGAGTTCTTCATCCCCAACGAGGTGCGCTCGATGCAGAGTGGGCAAACTTGGCTGGCGCTTCGGCCTAACGGGGAGCGGCACAGCCTCTCCGGAATCGCCCACACCAGACAAGAAGCGCTCGCGCTTGGCCCGTTGGCGGCGATCGGAAGCGCAGGGTGCGGGCCGCCAATGAACGGCGTGGAAGCACCCCCGCCAAGCCCGACGCGCGTGCGCCTCACTCTCGGCATCGATCGCTTCTACATCAACCAAACCGACGCCGAGCGCATCGACCGCCTGCTCCGCGCGCAAACAGTAGGCGAAGAGCAGCGCATCTTCGCCATCGTCTCCATCGGCCAGGACGGCCGCGCGCGGCTGCTGGGCCTTCAGATCGACGGCGAGCGGCTTGAACTGATCTGGCTTTAGCTCCACGGCCCCGGCGCTCGCCGCCTCGGTGCGAGCAGCGGGTAGGAAAGCGCGCCAGCGAAGAAGCCGCCGAGGTGCGCCTCCCAGGCGATCGGCAGCGGCAACAGCGCCATCAACACCACGTTAACCGCCAGAAAACTCACCATGGCGTTGCGGACTTGCGGGTCGGCGAGCGCGGCGCGCGGGTTCGGGCGCACCGCCAGGAAATAAGCACCGAAAATTCCGCAGATGGCGCCGGAGGCGCCAACCGCGACCGTCTCCGAGGCCGGGTTGATGACGATGTACGCCAGCGCCCCACCGAGCGCCGAGACAAAGAACAAGGCAAGAAAGCGCTGATCGCCGAGCCTGACCGCCACGAACGGCGCAGCCTGCAAGAAGGCAAGCCCGTTCATCAGCAGGTGCAGAAGGCCATAATGGAAGAACACATGCCCAAACAGCGCCGCCAACGCGTCGCCAAGACTCTGACCGCCCGACGTGAATCGCGCCGGCGCGATGCCGAAGCGCTGATAGATATCTCGGTGCGCATCCGGCGCGAATTGGCCAAACGCCACGAACGCCAGCACGATCAGCGCGCCCAGTCCCAGCACCGAGATTGGCATCCTCACAACGCGACCCTCCGCAGCGTTCCACGATAGCGCACAATGAGGCCGATCCAAGGGTGCGAAATTTCGACATGGAAAGCAAAGCCGCAATTCTCCACGCTTTCAAACGCGTTCGAACGCGGCGCAAGCCATAGCGGTAGCGCCACGCCGAACACGCTCCAGCGCCGCAACGCCAATCCCAGGCGCTCGCCCTCGACCAACAGCGCCATGGCGAAAACCAAGGGCCCAAAGCGCTCACACAGCAGCGCCTCGGCGCGACCCTCGCCGGCGAATTGCTCGCTCTTGAAATATTGTCCGGCGAAATCGCGCCGCCAGATCTCGCGCCCGTCGCGCACGGCGAACTCCACCCGCAGCGGGATATTTTCGCCCGCGCGCGGAAATCCCATGATCAACCCCGCGAGCTTGGCAAGGGGATGCGCGCCGCGCTCGACGCAAGCCTGGCCTTCGGCGAGCGCGCCGTCGCTTCCATCGTGCATTTCGCGGATCGGCGCCGGCAAGCGAGCCCACGCCTCCCCCAGGATGCGCTGGTAGAGTGAGGCGGTCGTCGGCGAGGCTTCGCGCACACCGGTGACGATCGCGCGCGCCGCGAACAGGCGCTCGTAATCGGCGAGCTCGATGTCCCGCAAGCAAGGGCGTGCGCCTGGCGCCGGCGCGCTTCCATCCAGATGACGGCGCACCAAGGCTTCGACCGCCATCGAGGGAATGAACGGGCCGTCATCGCCCTCGGCCAGCATGTGCCAGGAGCGTTTGACCTTAGCGCCGGCAGCGCTCGCGCCGGTCACTTCCACGAACATGCCGCCGCGATGCTCGCCCCAGCGCAGATGATTGGTCGCCCAGTGCATCAGCGGCGCCAACGGCGACAGCGAGGGCGCCGCGCCGATCCGCACCAGCCACGCGCACGCGACCAGCACGCGGTGCAAAATCTCCGGCGTCGGCCCCGCGCCCATCCATACGCTGGCCCCCGGCCAGAGCGTGGGCAACATGCGCAAGTCCGGCACATCCACCAAAGAAAACATGGTGCTCTTGAGCGGCAGCCTCCCCGGCGGGGCGACGGTGAAGCGGCGCTGCTCGGTGAACGGGTGGCCGGTGGCGCCATCAAGCCTCTGACCGGCATACGAAGCGATGGCGCGGACCACGTTTTCGCCGACGCCCGCATGTGGCGAAGGCGCAATGCCGCCGCTGATCGCATCCACCCGCACCAAACCCCGCGCCAGCGCGCGCACCACCGCCGCGGTCAGCACCGGGAAGCTCGAAACGCCGGAGAGCACGTAAACGCCCCCGGCCCGCGCCGCCTCGTCATAAGCGTCAATACCGGCGACGAATTGCGAGCCGTCGGCGAGATCGAGATAATTCACCCGCGCCGCCACACACGCCTCAACCAGCCGATAGCGATCCGCGCCATAGGACTGGAACGGGCCGCTGGCGTCGATCAGCAGATCCGGCGCCAGCACGGCGAGCTGTGTGCTGAGATCGCCGTCGCGCTCGAACGGTACCGCTTGCAGCGACGCCGCAGCGTTCGTGCGCGCCGCGCAAAAAACGCCCGCCTTCTCCAGCGAGCGGCCGGCGACGATCAGCGTCAGCCGTTTCTCATCGCGCAGCAGATCGACGATGCGTCCCCCGAAAACCCCATAGCCGCCGACGATGAGCACCCGCAATGCGCCGCTCATTGCACGAACCTGGGCGCATCCTCCGCGCTCGGCGCGTAGCAGACCGAACGCGCCCCGAACCAGGCCAGGCGATGGCGCGCGACGATATCGTAGAGGCCGTCGCGCAGCGGCAGCGGCGCCAGCCGCGCCAAACCGGCCAGCGACCAGGGCGCGCCGAGCAATTCGAACACCCGGAGGGAAGCCTCAGATTTTTCCAGCGCGCGACCGTCAAGCAACAGAATATTGCTGTCGTAATCGCCGGATTTGAGCCCTAAATGCGCGAACAGCGCCTCGCCCAGCGGCGTTTGCGCCGCGAGCAGACGCAGCTTCTGCTGGCGGTCGTGACGCAGGATGAAGCGCACGAACCCCGAGCAAAGCGCGCACTTGCCGTCAAAGACGAAAATCGGCCGCGCATCGTCAAACGCCGGCACGGCGGGGTCGCGCCGGTAAGCGTACGGCGCGGAATTAGGGCGCTGCGGCGAGCGATTCACCGGCGCATGCTATCGCGCGCGGCAAACCTGACCATCGGACACCGCGTCGCGGGCGGCGCTCAGATGCCCCCGCCCTCGGCATGGGCGCCATCGGTGTCGAACACCTGGTTCATTTCCTGCGCCGGGGTCAGCCCTTCGCAGCAGGCCCCGCCGATGGGCTTGGCGGGCACGCCGGCGACGGTGCAGCGGGCGGGCACGTCTTGCAGCACCACCGAGCCGGCGGCGATGCGCGCGTCCTCGCCCACTTCGATATTGCCCAGCACTTTCGCGCCGGCGCCGATCATCACGCCGCGGCGGATCTTCGGATGCCGGTCGCCGCCTTGCTTGCCGGTGCCGCCGAGCGTGACCGAGTGCAGCATGGAGACATCGTCCTCCACCACCGCGGTTTCGCCAATGACGATGCCGTGCGCATGGTCGATGAACACGCCGGCGCCGATTCTAGCGTTGGGGTGGATGTCGACCGCGAACAATTCCGACACCCGGCTCTGCAAATGATAAGCGAGCACCTCGCGTTCTTGCTTCCACAGCCAATGGGCGATGCGGTATGCCTGCAGCCCGCCATAACCCTTGAAATAGAGGAACGGCTGTAGATAGGTGCGGCAGGCGGGATCGCGCTCGCGCACCACGCGCATGTCGCGCGCGGCCTGCTGGGCGATTGAGGGATCGGTGGAATAGGCCTCCTCGATCACCTCGCGCACCTGCAGCGCAGAGAGGTCGCCGTGGCCGAGCTTTTGCGCCAAATGGTAGGAGAGCGCGTCCTCGATTCTGTCATGGTGCAGGATCGAGGCGTGCAAATAGGAGGCCAGCAGCGGCTCCTCGGCCGCCGCCTGCATCGCCTCGACGCGCAATTGCGCCCAGACCCCGCCGGAGGCCTCGAACAAGCGGGGGGAGGTTTCGGCCATGGGTTTCGCTCCTGATCGCCCTCGTGACCGCCATGTGGGGCGCGAGGAGCGGCGCGGCAAGCGCTTGGATTCTTTACGGACCTAACCCCGCCCGCGATACCCCGCCACGCCCTGCTCTGGCAACCACAGCCCTTCCGGCGGCGCGCCGGTTTGCCAGAACACATCGATCGGCATGCCGCCGCGCGGGTTCCAGTAGCCGCCTATGCGCAGCCAGGTGGGGGCGATCGCTTCGACCACGCGCTTAGCGACGGCGAGCGTGCACTCCTCGTGGAAGGCGCCGTGATTGCGGAAGCTCTGCAGGTAGAGCTTCACGCTCTTGCTCTCGACGATCCAATCGGCCGGCGCGTAGTCCAGTATCAAGAGGCCGAAATCCGGCTGGCCGGTGACCGGGCAGATGGCGGTGAATTCGGGCGCGGTGAAACGCACCAGGTAAAGCGAGCCGGCATGGGGATTGGGCGCGCGTTCGAGCACGGCCAGGTCCGGGCTTTGCGGAATCGCGGCCTTGCCGCCGAGCTGGCTCAGGCCCTTGGGATCAATGCTCATGGCCGCCTGCTAGTGGAGCGAATTTGACATTCGCCACCCATTTTTGCGCAACGCTCAGGGCGAATGTCAAATTCATAAGCTCCACTAGGCCCGATGTTTTCTAGTGGTCCTGATGATCCTGACATTTGCAAAAGCGGGCTGCAGATCTGGGGTGCAAATGTCAGGATCGGACCATTAGCAGGCGTCACCGGGGTGGGCTCATCGGTCGCCTACGCCGCCTCCAAGGGCGCGCTCACCACCATGACATTATCGCTGGCGAGGGCGCTGGCGCCGAAAATCCGCGTCAACGCGCTCTGCCCCGGCTTCATCGACACCACCTGGTTCTCCAAGGCGCTGCCTGGCGCGACCGTGGAGCATCTGCGCGCCAGCATGATCAAGACCACCCCGCTGCAGGCCGCCTCCACTGCCGAAGACATTGCCGATGCAGGACTTTTTCTGATTTCCGACGCCGCGCGTCATGTCACCGGGGAGACCCTTCTGGTCGATGCTGGCATGCACTTGGGCTATGCCCCGCTGTCGCAGCGGTGACACAGGCCGGAGGTTTTTCCAGCGCGCGGTTTTCCTGGCGCGAATTCAGGTGCACACTGTGATAGCGTGACATTCTCGCAACATTGGGTGGGGACGGCGCGCGCGCTTAACGGTTCGTTCACGCAATAACGGGAAATTTCGCCTTAACGCGGAAGCTAAGTCCGCGCGGAAGAAGGATTAGGTAAAATGAAGAAGTTCATGGGCGCCGCCATGCTGGCGGGAGCAACGATTGCGGGTGTTGGCGCGGCCAATGCCGAAACCACCGCCTCGGTGAGTTTGACCACGGATTACGTGTTCCGCGGCATCTCCCAAACCGACGGCGGCGCGGCCATCCAAGGCAGCTTCGACTGGTCGAACGAAATGTTCTATGCGGGCGTCTGGGGCTCGAACGTGAATTTCGGCGCGGTCAGCCCAACCGATCTGGCCTCCATGGAACTCGACGTCTATGTCGGCTTCACTCCCACCACCGGCCCGGTTAGCTGGGACATCGCGCTGGTTGGATATTTCTATCCGAACGGTGACGACGCGTTGGCTGGCGGCGAACTCGATTATTTCGAGGGCATTGTCGGCGGCAGCATCGACCTCAACGAGCAATTCTCCATCGGTGGCCAAGTGGCCTACACGCCGGAATATTTCGGCGAGACCGGCGACGGCACTTATTGGGAAATCAATGGGGGCTTCGCGCTCGATGACGCGACTTCGTTCAAAGCCGCCTATGGCGTGCAGGACATCGATTTCGCCGTCGATAGCTACAGCACCTGGAACGTCGGTGTTGAACACGCCATGCACGGCTTCACCTTGGGGCTGACCTACAGCGACACCCAAGACGCATTCGACAACGGCTACGCGGTCGACCCCTCCAACGCCGACGGACGGCTTGTGCTCTCGGTCAGCCGCGAACTCTAAACGCCGGCCAGAGCCACAAAAGATCACCGCCGCGGAGCGATCCGCGGCGGTTTTCTTTTGCCGCCCGCGATTGCGCCCCATGTGCAAATCTCCGATATAGGCGGCGATGAATATGACTTATGTCCGCGCCCTCGAAGCCCCGCAGGGGCGCACCGAGCAGATCAAGCTTTACGACCCCGCCTCGGCGTTTCCGGGCATGCATGCGGCTGGGCGGCTGGCGGCGGCGTGCCTGGACATGATCGCCGGCGAGGTGCGTGAGGGCGTGAGCACCGGGCGGCTCGACGATCTGGCGCGGCAATTCATTTACGACCACGGCGCCCTGCCCGCCTGCCTCGGTTATCGCGGCTATCGCCACACCTTGTGCATCTCGCTCAACCACGTGGTCTGCCATGGCATCCCCGGCGCGCGCACGCTCAAGTCCGGCGACATGATGAACATCGACGTCACCGTCATTGTCGAGGGCTGGCACGGCGACACCAGCCGCATGTACGCGGTCGGCGAAATGTCGCGCAAGGCCGAGCGGCTGATGGACGTGACCTACGAGGCGATGATGCGCGGCATCGCCGCCATCAAACCCGGCGCCAGGCTCGGCGATCTCGGTAACGCCATCCAGGCTTATGCCGAAGGCGAACGTTGTTCGGTGGTGCGCGAATTCTGCGGCCACGGCGTCGGCCGCGTGTTCCATGACGCGCCCAACATCCTGCATTACGGCAAGCGCGGCGAGGGTGAGGAATTGCGCCCCGGCATGATGTTCACGGTCGAGCCGATGCTCAATTCCGGCGCGCCGGACACGAAAATCCTGGCCGACGGCTGGACCGCTGTCACCAAGGACAAATCCTTTTCGGCTCAATACGAGCACTCGGTCGGCGTCAGCGAAGCCGGGGTGGAGATTTTCACCCGCTCGCCAGCGGGGCTCGACACGCCGCACCGGCGCACGGGCTAGATCCGGTGGCCCGGCGCTCCGACAAGTCGGGACCCGACGACAAGACGCTGCAGCGCGTGGAAGATTCCGAGCGCTTCGATTTTCGCCTCGACATCGCCCCGGTGGAAATTCCCCGCGCCCCACAAACCAAGCCGCAAACGCCCGCCAAACCGCATTTCCACGAGCACCGTGCGCGGCTGCGCCAGCGCTTTGAGCAAGCCGGCGCGGGCGCGTTGGCCGATTACGAATTGCTGGAATTGCTGTTGTTCCGCACCATCCCGCGCCGTGACACCAAACCGCTGGCCAAGGCGCTGATCGGGCGCTTCGGCGATCTCGCCGCGGTGCTCGCAGCGCCGGCGCCGCGCATCGCCGAGGTGGAGGGCGCGGGGTCGGCAGTGGCGCAGGATTTGAAGCTTGCGCAAGCGTTGCTCGAGCGCGCCTCGAAGGCGGTGTTGAAGCAGCGGCCGCTGATTTCGTCCTGGGGTCAGCTGCTCAATTATTGCCGCCTGGCCATGGCGCACGAGCCGCGCGAGCAATTCCGGGTGCTGTTCCTCGACGCCAAGAACCAATTGATCGCCGACGAAGTGTTGAACGAGGGCACGGTGGACCATGCCCCGGTCTATCCGCGCGAGATCGCCCGGCGCGCGCTCGAACTCTCGGCGGTCTCGGTGATCCTGGTGCACAACCATCCGAGCGGCGACCCCAAACCCTCCGCCGCCGACATCGCCATCACCCGCGACATCGTCGCCGCCGCCAAGGCGGTGTCGGTCAACGTGCATGACCATCTGGTGATCGGCCGCAACGGTGCGGAGAGCTTCAAGAGCTTGGGGCTGCTTTAGGCCCATGGACCGCCGGCGTCTCGCCGGCAACTTTGTTTCCTGCGCGCTTGGCTTGTGCGTCCGCACGAGGAATGCCGGCGGGACGCCAGCGGTCCATATTGTTCCCGTGATTTGACCGCCGCCCCGGCAGCCGCCACAAGGTCCCGGCAAGCGGGGACCCCCATGACTGAAGCAGCAGCGCCGTATCCGGGCTACGGCTCCAAGAGCTACCGCGCCTATGTGCTGGGCGCGCTGCTGGTGGTCTACACCTTCAACTTCATCGACCGCAGCTTGATCGGTGTTCTGCAGGAGGATTTAAAGAAGGACCTCCAAATCGGGGATTTCGAACTCGGCCTATTGGGCGGACCCGCCTTCGCTGTCCTCTACGGGCTGATGGGCATTCCGATCGCGCGCTACGCCGAGCGCCACAACCGCATTTCCATTGTCGCGCTCGGCGCGGCGGTTTGGAGCGCGATGACAGCGCTCAGCGGCTTTGCCGGAAACTTCCTGCAACTCGCGCTGGCGCGCATCGGCGTCGGCATCGGCGAAGCTGCCTGCACGCCGCCTTCGCATTCGGTCATCTCGGACTATTTTCCCGCGCAAAGACGCGCGTCAGCGCTTTCGATCTGGGGTTTGGGCATCCCGATCGGCACCATGCTCGCCGCCGTGGGCGGTGCTTGGTTTGTCGCCACGGTCGGTTGGCGTTGGGCGTTTTGGCTCCTCGGGGTGCCCGGGCTCCTCGCTGCGCTGATCTTGAAGCTCACGGTGCGAGAACCGCCGCGTTCAGGCGCCGCCGGGCCGACACCGAGTTTTTCCGACACGCTTACCGCCATCGCGCGTAAAGCCTCATTCTGGCATATGGCGGCGGGCGGGGCGCTGATGGCCCTGGTGGGCTATTCGACCGCTCAATTCCTGATCTCATACTTCGCGCGCACTTTCGTGGAACTTGGGCCGGAAATCGAGGACCGCTACCTGCCAGCGTCGCTCGCTTTCGGCGCCATCGCAGGCTTTGCGGTAACCGCCGGCACTTTCCTTGGCGGGTTTGCCAGCGACCGGCTTTCGCACCGCTATCCGCGGGTCTATTCCTGGCTGCCCACGATCGGCGTGCTGCTGGCGCTGCCGCTCTATCTGCTCTCGTTCTGGCAGACCTCGTTTTGGCCGGCCTTCGCCATCCTGATGGTGGCGCCGATCTTCCACTATTTGTATCTCGGCCCAGGTTTCGCCGTGGTGCAGTCAATCGCGCCGCCGCGCATGCGCGCCACCGCCACCGCTTTGCTGCTCTTGATCGTTAATTTGATCGGCTACGGCCTTGGCCCCCCAATCATGGGCGCGCTGTCGGATTATTTCGCCAACCAAGCACTGGCGCCCGACGGACTTTCGACCGGCGCTTGCGCGCAGATGCTCGCGGACGCACGCGGAATTGCCGTGTCGAACAAGGATTTGTGGGGCGCATTGATGAGTTGGCTCGGCGGCGAACCGCCGCCCGCCGCGGCGCGCTTTTCCATTCCCAAGGGTGCGGAGCTTTCGACCTGCGCGCCCGCGCTCGCGCACGGGCTCAGATACGCGATGATGTGCGTGGTCTCGATTCTGTTCTGGCCGGCGCTGCATTTCTGGCTGGCGGGACGGACGCTGCTGAAGGACCGCGTCGGTTGACGGGGCGCGCGGGCGGTCGCATCAAGCGCCTATGCCACAAATCTCTGCTGCTGCCACACCCATCCCCGGATTCGCGCAGCGAAGTCCGGGGCCCATAAACACCGATGTTCGCGTTTGTGGGCCCCGGACTGCCGGCTGCGCCGCCATCTGGGGATGGGTGAGATCTGGTGTGTGGTCGCCGCTATGATCACGCGTTACTCACGCCCCGAAATGGCGGCACTCTGGTCGCCGGAGAGCCGCTATGCGATCTGGCTTGAGATCGAAATCCTGGCCATGGAGGCAATGGGGGAGTTGGGGACTATCCCCAAGGACGCCGCAGCCGCCTATCGCGCCAAGGCCAAGTTCGACGTCGCCCGCATCGATGAGATCGAGCGCGAGGTGAAGCACGACGTCATCGCCTTTCTCACCAATGTCGCCGAGCATGTGGGCCCCGAAAGCCGCTTCGCCCATCAGGGCATGACATCGTCGGATGTGCTCGACACCTGCCTCTCGGTACAACTCGCGCGCGCCGCGGATATGTTGATCGCCGGGTGCGAGCGGGTGATGGCGGCGCTGAAACAACGCGCCATCGAGCACAAATTCACCCCCTGCATTGGCCGCAGCCACGGCGTCCACGCCGAGCCGACCACTTTCGGCTTGAAACTCGCCGGCCATTACGCCGAGTTCGCGCGCAATCTCGAGCGCCTACGCACCGCGCGCGCGGAGATCGCAACTTGCGCCATTTCCGGCGCCGTCGGCGCCTTTGCGCAGATCGATCCGCGCGTGGAGAAATATGTCGCCGAGAGGCTCGGCCTCGCCATCGAGCCGATCTCGACGCAAGTGATCCCGCGCGACCGCCACGCCGCGTTTTTCTCAGCGCTCGGCGTCGTCGCCGCCGGTATCGAGCGGCTCGCCACCGAAGTGCGGCACTTGCAGCGCACCGAAGTGCTGGAGGCGGAGGAATATTTCGAGCCCGGGCAAAAAGGCTCCTCGGCCATGCCGCACAAGCGCAATCCGGTGCTGAGCGAAAACCTCTGCGGCCTGGCGCGGCTGGTGCGCTCCGCCGTAATTCCAGCGCTGGAAAACGTGGCGCTGTGGCACGAGCGCGATATCTCGCATTCTTCCGTCGAACGCGGCATCGGGCCGGATGCGACCATCCATCTCGATTTCGCGCTGCAGCGCATGGCGGGCGTGATCGAGAAGCTGGTGGTCTATCCCGAAAACATGGCGCGCAATTTGGCGCTGCTCGGCGGCCTGCACAATTCGCAAGCGGTGATGCTGGCGCTGACGCAAGCGGGGGTTGCGCGCGAGGACGCTTATCGGCTGGTGCAAAAAAGCGCCATGGCGGTGTGGCAGAGCGCGCCTCCGCGCGCGGAGACTGCGCTGCTGGACCGGCTCAAAGCTGACGCGGACGTAACCGCCAAGCTGGACCCGAGAACCCTCGCCGCCTGCTTCGAAAACGCCCATCATTTCGCCCGGGTTGACGAGATTTTCACGCGCGCGTTCGGCTGAATCGCCCTAAGCAAGGCGCGGCAAGAGGGAAAACCGATGAGCGATGACATGGACGACGACGACGTTTGGGACGAGGATATCGTCATCGACCTGCGGCGCTTTGCGCTGGAGCAGGCGCTGCTGGCGCATATGTACAAACGCGAAACGGCGGTGGAAGCCAACGCCGTGTTCGCGCTGGCCGATCGCTTCGTGAATTACGTTCTGGGCGAAGAGCGGCCTTAAGGCCGCTGGCATAAAGCGGACCGCCGGCTTCCTGCCGGCATAGGTGTCTGCAAATGCACAGGCTGCGGGGCTGTCGGTCGAACTGGTGAGCATTGCGGAACTCGAAGACCGCTTCGTGGCAACGCTGCGCTTCACCAATGCGGACGCACGCCGGCGGCTGCTCAGGGCCAATGAAAGTGAGTCCGCGGGCTTGACCGCGGGTCGCCGTCGTGCTTTGTTAGACAAAGTACTTTTGGCGACTCCGATGCGCTTGCTGGTCGCCGTGTTCGCCCTGATCTGCCTGTCGCCGCTGGCGCTTGCCCAACCGGCCCCCCCGCAGGGCGCCTATCGCGGCCCTGACCTAGGGGTCCAACGCGCGGCAATGGCCCGCCTCGAGCCGCTGCTCGGGCGCTGGCAGGGCCAAGCCAATCTGAGTTTTCCCGAGGCCATGCTCGTGCACCAGACCGAGCAGGTCGAGACCGATCTCGACGGACTTGTTCTCGTGATCCGCGGGACCGGATATGCAACGCCCGACCATGCCGGCCCGCCGGTCTTTCAAGCCATGGCCGTCGCCTCATTCGACGATCGCAGCGGCGTCTATGAATTCCGCAGCTACAGCGGCGGCCGCACGATCACCGCCACCGGCCAATTCTTGCCGGACGGCGCCTTCCGTTGGGGCTTCAATCCCGGCGGCGCCGTGCAGATCCGCTACACCATTCGCTTCGATGCAAATTCATGGACCGAGGTCGGCGAAATGTCGCGCGACGGCGGGGCCACCTGGACGCAGACGATTTCACTTCAACTCGCCCGCGCGCCCTAAAGCAACGGACTTTAAATTCACCAGCGTGATGGCGGGCTCGGAGCGAACGGGGGCCGCTAGACCCCCGCCTGCACCTGCGCGCGCGCTTCGGCCAGGCATTCGTCCATCTTGGCGCGGATTTGGTGGTCGGAGAGTTGCACCGCGTGGAGGTCAAGGTCGGCGCGGATTTTGCGGAACAAATCCTCCACGCCGGCTTCTTCGAGATCGGCCACCACCACGGATTTGGCGTAGTCAGCGGCGGCATCCCCCGAAAGCCCCATGTGGCCGGCCGCCCAGAGCCCCACCAATTTGGCCCGGCGCGCCTGGGCCTTGAACTCAAGTTCTTGATCTAGCTGATATTTTGTTTCAGCGGCGCGTTGGCGATCGTCGAACTGGCTCATGATGGTGCGGCCTCCTTCGGGGCAGGTCCATGAATAGGGAGCCCGCCGCCTCGGTTCAACCGCCCTCCCCTACCGCAGCACGGCTAATTGTGGCGGCGGGATATCTACCCTAAGTTCGCATACCGAGCGCGAGCCGACCGATTCCGGCGTTTTCGCGACTGCGCCGCCAGCGGCCCTCGGGGAGGGAGTCCCCAAATGTCCCGTCGCAAGAAGATCTACGAAGGCAAGGCCAAGATCCTTTACGAGGGGCCAGAGCCGGGGACGCTGATCCAGTATTTCAAGGACGACGCCACCGCCTTCAACGCGCAGAAGAAAGCGATCCTCGAAGGCAAGGGCGTGATCAACAACCAGATCAGCGGATTCATCATGGCGAACCTGAACGCGATCGGGGTGCCCACCCATTACATCAAGACCATGAACATGCGCGAACAGCTGGTTCGCGAAGTCGAGATCATCCCGCTCGAAGTGGTGTGCCGCAACGTGGCGGCGGGTTCGCTCTCGACCCGGCTCGGGATCGAGGAAGGCACGCCGCTGCCGCGCTCGATCATCGAATTCTACTACAAGAACGACGCGCTGCAAGACCCGATGGTGGCCGAGGAACACATCACCGCCTTCAACTGGGCGAGCACCCAAGACATCGACGACATCATGGCGCTCACCTTGCGGGTGAACGATTATCTGTTCGGCATGTTCGGCGCGGTCGGCATCAAGCTGGTCGATTTCAAGCTCGAGTTCGGTCGGCTCTATGAAGGCGACATGGTGCGCACCGTGATCGCCGACGAAATCAGCCCGGATTCGGCGCGGCTCTGGGACGTGCAGACCAACGAGAAAATGGACAAGGACCGCTTCCGCCGCGATCTCGGCAACGTCACCGAGGCTTACGTCGAAGTGGCGCGCCGGCTCGGCATCGTGAAAACGGCGGCGGCGGGCGGCGGCGAGAGCGTGCATTAAATTTACGTCACAAGGCTGTTAAGAGCGCGTGACACTCCCCCGGGGGCGGGGGAGGATGGAATCGGGTACGATGGAAGGGGCTGAGTATGAAAGCGATCGTCACGGTGGGCCTTAAGCCCGGCGTTTTGGACGTACAGGGCAAAGCGGTCGCCGGCGCGCTCAAGGAATTGGGTTTCGCCGGCGTCGAGGATGCGCGCGTCGGCAAGCGCATTGAAATCCAGCTCGATGGCGATCTCGATCCCGCCACCGCGGAAGCGGAAGTGCGCGAGATGTGCGAACAGCTGCTCGCTAACACCGTGATTGAAAGCTACCGCGTCGAGATTGCGTAACGCGCAAGCAAAATCATCACCGCGACTGCGGCCGGCAGCGGATGGAGAGTTTCCGTATCGACTCTAGCCGCCCTCGCGCGGGGACCGGTTGCTGCGCCACAACAGCCAGGTCAGCGCGCCAGTGATGGCGATGGTGGCGAGGGCGACGAAGATGAGCCAGTTGGGCATGGCGCGCGGCTTAGCACGCGCGCTCCCGCGCCGAAACACCCGGCTTTGAAATCGCCGCGACGCACTTTAGAAAGCGACCATGAAATCAGCCGTGATCGTGTTTCCGGGAGCCAATTGCGACCGCGACGCCGCCCGCGCACTCGCGCGCGTCTCGGGACGGCCCGCGCAAATGGTCTGGCACAAGGATGCCGCCCTGCCCGACGGGGTTGATCTGGTGGTTCTGCCGGGGGGCTTTTCCTACGGCGATTATCTACGCTCGGGAGCGATGGCGGCGAAGAGCCCGGTGATGCGCGCGGTCGTCGCCCACGCGACGCGCGGCGGCCTGGTGCTAGGCATCTGCAACGGCTTTCAGGTGCTCACCGAAGCCCGGCTGCTGCCCGGCGCGCTGGCGCGCAATGCCGGCTTGAAATTCGTGTGCAAGGAGGTTCCCCTCGCCATCGCCAATTCCAACACCGCTTTCACCCGCGCTTATCGCGAGACGCGCGAAACCGAAATTCCGATTGCGCACGGGGATGGTCGTTTCGTCGCCGATGAAGCCACGCTCGATGAACTGGAAGCCGAAGGCCGAGTGGTGTTCCGCTATCTCGACAACCCTAACGGTTCGGCCCGCGACATCGCCGGCATCGTCAACGCCCGCGGCAATGTCATGGGCCTGATGCCCCACCCCGAACGCGCCAGCGATCCCGAACTCGGGCGCACGGGTGGGGCGGCGCTGTTCCAGAGCCTGCTGGAAGCGGCGTGATGGCCAAGAAAGCGCAGACCCCGCCGTCGCCCGCGCCCGCTGGCGATTTCGACGCCGAGGTAGATGAGGCGCGCCAGCGTCTGGAAGCGGCGCTGAGCGAGGAAGAAAGTTTCGACGAACTCGCCGCGCTGCAGGCGCTGGCGCCGATCCTGGCGCGCCAGATCCGCTCGCGCCGGCTGGCGTTCGCGCTGGGCGGCGATGACGACGAGGAGACCCATATCGCCATCGTCCACGTCGAGAGCGACGAGGAGCTGGGCTTCATTTTCGCCGAGGACGGCGAGTACGTGTTCGAGAGCAATCTCGACGCCTATTTCGACGATTTCGTCGATGACAATCCCGAGCGCTTCGTCGAACGCCTCTACGAAACCCTTCGCGCCGACCTGCCGAAATACGAAGTCGAAAACAAAAGCTAGTACCCGCTGTCATTGAAACGTGAGTCACAACACCCATCCCCGGATGGGAGCGCAGCGACCATTCCGGGGCCCATAAACACCAGCGTTTGCGATCTTGGGCCCCGGACTTCGCGTTCCGCGAATCCGGGGATGGGTGAGATGATCGCCTCACCCAATTATGATTCCGGGAGCTAGGCACGCGCTATGGACTGCCGCGTCCTCGCCGGCATCCTTGCGGTCCATAATCCAATCAAGCCGCGTCCGCGAATTGCTCCAGCGCCGCCATTGCCTCGGCCAGTTCGGCGTGGACGAACGCCAGCGCGTCCTCACCGCCAGCTTCCTCGGCCGCCTCGCAGGCCAGCGCCAGCGCCACCAGGCCGATGCCGCGCGCCGAGCCCTTGATGGTATGCACGCGCGCGCGCCAGTCAACGCCCGCCAACCCCTGGACCCAACCGCTCGCCTGCTCACGGAACAGCGCGACGATCTCCAATTGCAGCGCGCGCTCGCCGCCGGTCATGTGCTCGAAGTGCGCGCGGTCGAATACAGCGCTCATGCGCGCTAACCTCCGCCGCGCCGCTTAAGGCAAGGTTGACAAGGCAAGCACCGACGGCGTGTGCAGCGCCATTGCGGCGATGGCGACAATTGCGCCAACCGCCAGCCGCCACCAGGCTTCGCCCAGGTCGAGCCGGTTGCGGCCTTGTAAGATCGCCGCCAGCGGCACGCTTGAAGTGACCGCCTCAAAGCGGGCGAAAGCCTCGGCATTGCGCGCCCTGCCCTTGCGGTCGATCGAGCGCGCGCCGAGCACCGCCATGAACCCCAGCGCCCCGAACAGCATCAGCGCGAAGCGTTCGCCGTTGAGCAGCAGGTGCCCGCCCGCCCAAAACGCCACGCCCCACAGAAACGGATGCCGCGTGAGCCGCAGCACGCCGCGCGCGGCGGTTTCCTGGTTCACGTGCGACTCGAAGCCGGCATAAGTCGGCCCCGGCGTCAGCACGCCCGCCACCGCCAAGGTCACTCCGAGCCCGGCAAGTGCAAGCCCCAGCCATTGCAACGCCGGCGGCAGCTCTTGCCACAGCGGCAGGTTAAGCGGATCGACCGCATCCGCGCGCATGATTCCGTAGCCGCGGATCATCCAAACCAGCAGCACAAGCGAAGCAACCGAGAACCCGATCCGGTAGCGGCCCTCGCCCATGCGCCCCACCAAAGCGGCGCGCAGCCCGGTGGCCGACAAGCCGATATGCAGCAATACAAAACAAGCCAGCGCAACCGAGAACTGATTCATCCCGCCCTCACAACAACGTCATCAGACGCCCAAATCCTAGCGCAAGTCCCATCCAGATTGAATCGCGCAAACACCCATTCCCGGACGAATAAGCAGCATTCGGTCCGGGACCTATACAAGCGAACGCTTGGGTTTATGGCCCCGGACCCGCCGCTGCGCGGCGCTCCGGGGATGGGCGGAGTTTCAATCGGATCGGAACCTGCGCTAGGGTGCGCCGCAACCATCTTATGCGCTCGCGCCGCTCCTGTCGAAGGGACGTTTTCGCGCCGTCACGCGCCTGTGATTTAGATTGTGCGGCGGGGCGGGCTAGTCGGATGCGGCGATGAGTTCCTCCCCAGCCCCGTGGCTCGCCGGCCTCCACGCGCGCGCGCGCGCGTTTGCCGCCAGCCTGGCGGGGCGGCTGCTGGGGCTGACGGTGGTCGGAATCCTGATCGCCGAGATCATCGTCTTCGCCCCCGCGCTAGCCGGCTTTCACGAAAACTGGCTGCGCGAACGCATGAACCTCTCGCAAGTAGCGGCGTTGACGCTGGAGGACACCCCCGAACTCGACCTCGGCCCGACCCTGGTGGACGAATTGCTGAACAATGCCGGGGTGCAGCGCGCCGCGCTGGAACGCGAAGGCGAGCGGGTGTTGCTGCTTGAGGCGCCTGACGCGCCATCGATCGTGACGCTGGTCAGCTACGATTACCTCGCCGCCACGGGGCTCGACCGTTTCGTGTGGGCGTTCGAGAGTTTTTTCGCCGCGCCGGGGCGGGTGCTGCAGGTGCGCGCGCGCCCGCGCTTCGAGAGCGGCCAATATATCGAAATCGTGCTCGACGAGGCGCCCTTGAAAAGAGCCATGAACCTGTTCGCCGCGCGTTTCGCGCGGGTGTCAATGCTGATCCTGATCGCCGCCGGGGCGTTGATGTATTTGGTGCTCTCGGCCGCGTTCGTGCGCCCGATGCATGAGCTCACGCGCGCGCTCGAACGCTTCCGCGACCAGCCGGAGGCGGTGACGATCGCGTTTCCACGCAGCGCTCGCGGCGACGAGATTGGCCGCGCCCAGCGCGCCGCCGCCGACATGGCCGAGCAGGTGCGCCTGGCGCTGAAGCAGAAAGAGCGGCTGGCGGCGCTGGGCGCGGCGGTGGCGCGGATCGGCCACGATCTGCGCAACATGCTTTCGACCGCGCAATTGGTGGCCGACCGGCTCAGCCAATCGCAGGATCCCACCGTGCGCCAATTGGCGCAGCGGCTCGAGCGCACCATCGACCGCGCCGCCGGGCTGGCGGATTCTACGCTCAAATATGGCCGCGTCTCCGAAGCGCCGCCGAAGCTGCAGCGCGTTATCGTCGCCGACGCCGCCGAGGAAGCCGCCGCCGACGCGCTGATCGGCTTCGGCATCGATTACCGGCCGCAAATAGAGGCCGGCCTCACCTGCATCGCCGATCCTGACCAGCTGCACCGCGTGCTGGTCAATATCATCCGCAACGCCGCGCAAGCGATGCAGGCGCACGCGCGGCCCGACAAGCTGGTCACCGTGCGCGCCATGGCGCTCGAAGGCCGCGCCGAGATCGAGGTGATCGATCACGGCCCTGGCGTGCGAGAAAATCTGCGCGCGCGCCTGTTCGAACCGTTCGTCTCCGCCGCCCCCGAAGCCGGCGGCGCCGGCTTGGGGCTGGCCATCGCCCGCGAACTGACCCGCGCCATGGGCGGAGAACTGGAACTAACCCGCACCGGCGCGGAAGGCTCCACGTTCCGCGTGACGCTGCCGGCGGGGTGATTGCTGCGAACAGCTAAGGCGCGCGCGCTTCGACCCGCCCCACCACGCCTTCGCGCCGCGGATCGGCGCCGCCTTCGAGCCCTCGCGGCGTCACTCGGATCGCGTGCACGCCGCTGCCCTCGCCGCGGCTGTCGTCGATGCGCCAGCCGCGCGCGGTGAGCGCCGGGCCGACGCCGGCGGGCAGGCGCGCGATTTCGCCGCGCGCGGTGTCGAAGCGGGCGGTGACATGGCCAAGCGCAAGCGCGTCCTGCACCGGCACATTCCAGTCGAGAATGCTGATCGTGGTGCGGGCGACGTAGGAGATGATCGACGAGCCCCCGGGCGAGCCGATCACCAGCACCAATTCGCCGTCCTGATCGGTGACAATGGTCGGCGACATCGACGAGCGCGGCCGCTTGCGCGGCTCGACCGCATTGGCGACCGGCCGGCCGTTCAGCGTCGGGAAGAAGGAGAAATCGGTGAGTTCGTTGTTGAGCAGGAATCCGCCCGCCATACGCTGGGCCCCGAACAGGCTCTCGATCGTGGCGGTGAGCGCGACGGCGTTGCCTTGCGCGTCGACGACGGACAGATGCGTGGTGCCGAAATCGTCGCCGATGTCGCGGCCCCAGCGGTCCAGCAAGTCCTGGCCCGCCGGCGCGCCGGGATCGACGCGGGTGGGCGCGCGCGCAAGATCGATCAGGCGGGCGCGCTCGTCGAGATAGGCGGGAGCGATCAATTCACGCGTCGGTATCGGCGCGAACTCGTCATCGGCCATGTAATGGTCGCGGTCGGCATAGGCGAGGCGGCTGGCCCACAGGAAGGCGGCCCAATCATCAGCGTCGCCAGCCCCGACCGGGCTGGGGCGGGCGCGCTCATAAAGGCCAAGGATGGCGATGGTGGCGTTGGCCGAACTCGGCGGCGCCATGGAGCAAACCCGATAGATTCGATAGGCGCCGCACACGGGCGCGAGCCGCCGCGGCGCATAGGCTTGCAAATCCTCCAGCGTCAGGCTGCCGGCGCGCGGGCCGCGTTGCGCGGCGGCGACAATGGATTCGGCGATCGGCCCCTGTGTCAGCGCGCTGGGGCCTTGGGCGGCGATGGCGCGCAGCGTCGCGGCGTAGTCGGGGTTGCGCAGCACGTGGCCGGCCGGCCAGGGCGCGCCGCTGCGATCAAAGAAATAGGCGCGCGCGGCGAAGTCGGCGCGCAGCCGCCCCCCTTCGCCAGCGGCCTCCGCGATCATGGCGGCCAAGCGCGGGCTGATGGCAAAGCCATTGTCCGCAAGCCGGATTGCCGGCTCGAACACCGCCGCCCAGGGCAAGGCGCCATGCTCGTCATGGGCGAGCTTGAACATGGCCACCAGACCCGGAACCCCTATCGAACGGCCGCTGGCCTGGGCGTTGAGGAAATCCATCGCCCGCCCGCGCGCGTCCAGGAACATGGTCGCCGTGGCGCCGGCGGGCGCGCGCTCGCGCCCATCATAACCGACGATGTCCTCGCTTTCGGCGTCGTAGAACAAGAGAAAGCCGCCCCCGCCAATGCCCGAGGATTGCGGTTCAACCAGCCCTAGAACCAGTTCGGCGGCGATGGCGGCGTCTACTGCCGAACCGCCAGCGCGCAGCATTTCCAGGGCGGCTTCGACCGCGTGCGGATTGGCCGCCGTGGCCATGGCTTCCCCGCGCGCCGGTGGGCTCGCGGCTGGGGGCGGCGGCGCGGCGGCGCAGGCTGCGAGTAGAAGCGTCATGGCCGCAGCCAGGAAGGTCCTCGGTCCTTGCTTTTCCATCATGACGCGGCTTCCTGTGGCGCGATGATTCACGCTCGACTAGGAGGGCATTAGCATGGCGCGTCCAGGTCCGGGCAATTCCCTCGCTGACATTGGCGGCCTTACCATCGGCTGCGCCCAGGATGCCGCCGCGCTGACCGGGGTCACCGTGATTGTGCCCGACGTCCGCGCCGTGTGCGGCGTCGATGTGCGCGGCGGCGGGCCAGGTACGCGGGAAACCGATGCGCTGGCCCCGGAAAACTTGGTGGACGCGGTGGATGCGATCGTGCTGGCGGGCGGTTCGGTTTACGGACTGGGCGCAGCTGACGGCGTGGCGGCGGCGATGGGCGCGGAGGGCCGCGGCTTTGGGCTGGTCGATCTCCCCGGCGTGCCGAAATCGCCGGTGATCCCGGCCGCGATCCTCTACGACCTCGCCAATGGCGGCGACAAAGCCTGGGGCGATGCCCCGCCCTACGCCGCGCTGGGCCGCAAGGCCTATGTGAGCCGCGCCCATGCGGTTCCGCTCGGCAATGCCGGCGCCGGCCTAGGGGCGCTGGCGGGGGCGCTGAAGGGTGGCCAGGGCAGCGCCTCAATCGTCACCCAGGACGGCTTCACCATCGCCGCGCTCGCCTGCGTCAATTGCTGGGGCTCGACCACCCTGCCCGGCCAGCGCGCGTTCTGGGCGCACGCGTTCGAGATCAACGGCGAGTTTGGCGCCTGCGCCCCCGATCTCGGCGCGGGCATCGATCCCGAGGATTGGTCCGGGGCCAAGTTCAACCCCGCCCCGCGCGCCAACACCACCATCGCCTGCGTCGCCGTTGACGCCGACCTGACCCCAGCTGAAGCAAAGCGGGTGGCGCAGATGGCTTCGGCCGGACTGGCCCGCGCCATCCGCCCGGTGTTCGCGCCATTCGACGGCGACGTGGTGTTCGCCCTCGCCACCGGCCAGCGGCCGACGCTTGAGCCCCGCCCGCTCGCCATCGCCCGCTTCGGCGCCCTCGCCGCCGATTGCCTCGCCCGCGCGGTGGCGCGCGGGGTGCATGCGGCCGAGCGCGTTGGAGCGCACAGAGCGTGGCGGGATTGACATCGGACCGAAGATTGCTGGCCTGGGCGGCGGATGCCGGCATCGATGCTCGCGCTTGACGGAAAAAAAGAGGCGCGGAGGCCAATGGCTTCCGCGCCTCATGCTGCTAGCAAGCGCGCCGTGTGAGCGGCAACGCTTTCGCGATCACGGACCGAACAGGAAATCGCCCTCGGTCAAGCCGGTGACGTTCAACAAGGTGACCGTGTTGAAACCCGCCGCGTCGCCCGCCGCCGCGCCGAGATCGAGAATGGTCCGGCCGCGCGTGACGCTGACAAAAGCGTCCGCATCGTCGAGTCTGCCATTGCCGGAGCTGTCGAGATCGGCCCAGGCAAGGCCGGTTCCCCTCAGGTCGATATCGTCCGAGCGCTTCCTGAAGTCGGTGATGGTGTCGTTGCCG
>JANNQT010000141.1:0-13595 GCA_031400895.1 Alphaproteobacteria bacterium
GCCGACGCAGCGCAGCGTTCCCGACGCCAGCGCCGGCTTGAGCAGGTTCGACGCGTCCATCGCGCCGCCCGACGTCGCGCCCGCGCCGATCACCGTGTGGATCTCGTCGATGAACATGATCGCGCCCGGATAGGCTTCGAGTTCCTTGATCACCTGCTTGAGGCGCTCCTCGAAGTCTCCGCGGTAACGCGTGCCGGCGAGCAAGGTGCCCATGTCGAGCGAGAACACGGTCGCATTCTTGAGCACGTCCGGAACCTCGCCGTGCACGATGCGCCGCGCCAGGCCTTCCGCGATGGCGGTCTTGCCGACGCCGGCGTCGCCGACGAACAGCGGATTGTTCTTCTGCCGGCGGCACAGGACCTGGATGGTCCGGCTGATCTCGGCGTCGCGGCCGATCAGCGGATCGATCTTGCCCTCGCGCGCTTTGCGGTTGAGGTTGATGCAATAGGCTTCGAGCGCGTCGCCCTTTTTCTTGGGCTCGTCGCCGCTCTTGCTGTCGGCCTCGTCCTCGACGCCGCGCACCGGACGCGACTCCGACATGCCCGGCCGCTTGGCGATCCCGTGGCTGATGTAATTGACCGCGTCGTAGCGGGTCATGTCCTGCTCTTGCAGGAAATAGGCGGCGTGGCTTTCGCGTTCCGAGAACAGCGCCACCAGCACGTTGGCGCCGGTGACCTCGCGCCCGCCCGAGGAATCCACATGCAGCATCGCCCGCTGCAACACCCTCTGGAAGCCGGCGGTGGGGCGCGGCTCCTCGCGGTCGCGGTTGGGGACCACCAGATTGTCGAGTTCGTTCTCGAGATAGGCGTTCAGATTCATGCGCAGCTTGTCGAGATCGACCTTGCAGGCGTGCATCACCTGACCGGCCTCGTCGTCATCGATCAGCGACAGCAACAAGTGCTCGAGCGTCACGTATTCGTGGCGGTGCTCGGTTGCCAGCGCCAGCGCCCGACGGAGCGTGTGTTCGAGCGTGCGTGAGAAGGTCGCCATGCGCTGCTAATCCTTTTCCATCGTGCATTGCAGCGGATGCTCGTGCTGGCGCGCCAGATCGAGCACTTGCGCCACTTTCGTTTCCGCCACTTCGTAAGTGAATACCCCGCACAGCCCCACCCCGTTCTGGTGGACGTGCAGCATGATCGTGGTGGCCTCCTCCCGCGATTTCTGGAAGAAGCGCTCAAGCACATAAACCACGAATTCCATCGGCGTGTAGTCGTCGTTGAGCAGAAACACCCGATACTGCGCCGGTTTTTTGGTTCGGGTAAGCGTCTGCGTACCGGCGCGCCCCTCGCCGTCGCCTGCCTCGCCCTCGTCGTCTGTCCAAGTTGGGTCGCTCATCTGGCCTAAAAAACTCGTAACTCCGCGACTCCCGCCAGCCGCCTCGCTCCAATCTATGGATTGCGCGGCCAGATGGAAGGGCCGAAGCGCACGCCTCGGCGCCGAACACGAAAACGGGCCCGGCAAAAGCCGGGCCCGTTCGGATTTTTTCGCGAATAGGTTTGGTTAGCGGACGGCGCCGACTTGGACGATCTCGCCAACCGCGCTCAGGCGCTCATTGATCGGTTGGATCGCTTCCTTGGCCAGGCCCGACGCCAGTTCGGAAAAGCCAGACAATTCGGCGACATAAGCCTCGAACGAGGACTTGGCGTAGGCGTTTTGCTTTTCGACGAATTCCTGCACGCTCTTGGAGGTCATCAGCGCCTTGGCGGCGGTGACGTGATTTTCGAGCGCTTGCTTGGAGAAGGCGACCGAGCGCGCCGAGAGCGCTTCGAAGCCCTTTTGCGCAGCGGCGGCGGAAGCGACGAAAGCTTCAACGTTTTGCTTGCCGAAGGCCGAGGCCTCGGCCATCGCCGTCATGCTGCGATCGACGTTCTCACGCATCGCTTCTGAAGAAACCGTGGTGACTTGTTCGAACGGGTTGGTGGTGGACTTGCGGGCGGTGGTCTTGGCGGTCGTCATGTTTCGGGTCTCCTAATTGGGGGCCGAGGGCCAGATTGGGGTCGCCGCCGCGTTTCCACGGCGATTGAAGGCTATATGCTATGCTGCAAGTGCGAAGTCAACCTCAATTTTGCTGCACCGCAGCATAATTTTTCCGGACCTGGGGGGTGTTTTTGTCCAGGCAAGTTTTGGTTGGCAACGCTCGCTTAACCGGATTGCTGAAACTGTAACGTGCGCGGCACACGAATTGCCTGATTTAGTCCCAGATTGCAGCGGATGGGATGTACAATGAGTTCACCGGCTTTGAGGACGCTCCGGGCGATCACCGGGGCGGCGGCGGCGCTTTTGACCGTGACTTTGTTCACATCCGGGGTCGCCCAGGCTCAGGACAATGATCGCTACGCCGCCATCGTCATGGACGCCCGCAGCGGCGAGGTGCTGCTTGAGGATCAGGCCGATGAGGCCCGGTTCCCGGCTTCGTTAACCAAGATGATGACGCTTTACATGGTGTTCGAGGCGCTGGAGCGCGGCGACATCAATATGAACACGCGCCTCACCGCCTCGCGCAACGCCTCGCGCCAGCCCCCGTCGCGGCTCGGGCTCAGGTGCACGCGCCGGCGCGGCTGCGACACCATCACCGTCGAGCAAGCGATCAACGCCCTGGTGGTGCAGTCGGCCAACGATGTCGCCACCCTGCTGGCTGAGCGGCTCGGCGGCTCTGAGTCGCGTTTCGCCGCCAACATGAGCGCCCGCGCCCGAGAGCTCGGCATGCGCGACACCCGCTTCGCCAACGCCAGCGGCCTGCCCAATCCGCGCCACCGCACCACCGCCCGCGATATGGCTATCCTCGGCCAGGCGCTGTGGCGCGATTTCCCTGAATATTATTCGGTGTTCCAGACCCCTGACTTCTCCTGGCGGCGCGGCTATGGGCGCAACCACAACCATTTGCTCGGTCAGGTTCAGGGCGTCGATGGCATCAAGACCGGCTATACCCGCGCCTCCGGCTTCAACCTGGCGTCGATGGCCGAGCGCAACGGCCGGCGCGTGGTCGTCGTCGTGCTGGGCGGGGAAAGCGCCGCCGCGCGCGATGCGCAGGTGACCTATCTGATCGAGGGCGCCTACCAGGAATTCGCCCGCCGCGAGGATCCCAACACCGCGACCTTGGCGGGCATGCCCACCAACCGGCTAGATTCGCCGTCGGTGGTCACCGCCGTAGCCGCAGCCGCGCCGCGCGCCAATCCCGACGGCAGTTTCACCGAAACGCTCACAGCCGAGACATCGCTCGAAGCCCAAGGCCAGGGCGATTTGAGTGCCGACGAAGAATCCACCGAAGAGCCGGAATAAGGCTTTAACGCTTGTTGAGCAGGCGATCGCGCGCAGCGGTCAAGCGCGCCGCTTCGGTGTGGTTGCCGCCCCGATCGGGATGGGCGCCAGCCATTTTCTGGCGATAAGCATGCCGAATCTCCGCTTCCGTGGCGTCAGGCCCTACGCCCAAAAGCTCACGCGCTTCGGTGAGGTCGTCAATTTTTGCAGCAAAGCGCCGCCGCGCCAGCCTGGGCCACAGAATCCACGCCGCAACTGCGAACAGAGCAAGCAGCAGCGCCACGCGCAGGCTCCCCCGTGTCAGCGCCAGAGCCGACCCCGCCGCAAGCGCCAGCGCTGGCCAGCCGCGCGCCAGCAGCGCCCGCCTGGCCGCGCCCACGCGCAGCAAAAACAGCGCCGCGAACACCGCCGCCAGAATTAAGAGAACGATATGCATGCTTCCCGTTCCGCCGATTAACCTATAGGTGTTTCAGCTCAATGAAGCTGCGGAGGGGAACATGGCTTCGAATGGTCTGCTGACCTCACTATTCCATCTCACCTTCGGCAAGCGCCCCGACACGGCCCCGGCAAAGGGTAAGCGGAAGAAGCGCAAGAAATCCACGAAGTCAGCCGGCGCGCCAAAGGCCATGGAAGCCGCGCCACAGCCGGTCGCCGCACCCGTCGCGGCGCCGCAACCGCCACCGGCGCAAGCCGCCGCGCCTCCACCACCGGAACCGGCCCCCGTCGAAGTCGTCGCGGCTCAGGTCGCACCAGGGCCCGCCGCACCCGAGCTTGCCGTGCCCGAACCGCCGCCCGTGGAAGCCGCCGCCCGGCCGGCGCCCGAACCAGAGCCGACCCCGGTCGAACCGGCGGCGCCGGAACCCGTGGTTGAAGCGGCTGCCGCTCAGCCCGAACCCGCCCCGCCTGAACCCGCCCCGGCTGAAGCCGTGGCGACAGAACCTGATCCCGCGCCGCCCGAACCCACCGCCGCCGAACCCAGGCAGCCTGAAGCAGTCGCCGCGCAGCCGGAACCCACGCCGCCCGAGCCAGCGCCAACCGAGCCCGAACCAACCCCGCCCGCCCCAGTCGAGACCGCTGCTGAGGCGCCGGCGCCGGCCGAGAGCGCTGAGCCAGTGTCCGAGCCGTCGCCGCAAGCGTTCCAGGCCGAGGCCGCCGCTGGCGTGGCGGAGGCGGTCGTCGCCGCCGGCGCAGCCGCTGGCGCCGTCGCGCTCACCGCGCATTTCCGGCTCTCGGAGTTCCTTGTCTCGAACACCGCACGTGAGCAAGGCATCGACAACACGCCCTCGCCCGACATCGTCGAAAACATCCGCGTCGCCGCCCATGGCATGGAGAAAGTGCGCTCGCTGCTGGGTGACAAGGCGATCGACATATCGAGCGGCTATCGCTGCCAGGCGCTCAACACCGCGATCGGCGGCAGCAAGACCAGCGACCACATGGAGGGCTTCTCTGTCGATTTCCGCTGCGACGGTTTCGGCGAGCCCTACGAAATCGCCGACCGACTAAGGAACCAGGCCGATTTCATGGCCCATGTCGATCAGCTGATTTTCGAGAAGAGCCGCTGGGTGCATGTGAGCTTTGCGCCGGGGCGCAGGGGCCAAGTGATGACCGCCCACGAGAAGCCGGAAACCGGCAAGACCACCTATTACCTTGAGGGCCTGCACAAGCTGAACGGCAAGTATCTGCCCTAGTACCCACTTTCATTGCCGCCTGAGTCACGGAAGAGAACTTCCAGTGTCACGAAAGTGGATGCAGAATCACACATGTGTACCGGAACCCGAAATTACGTGATGGATCACGCAATTTCGATTCCGGGTACTAGAATTTCAGAGCTTCGCCTTCGAGGCCCGGCAGTTTCAGGGTCACGAACAGGTCGCGCAATTCCTGCCGCGCGGCGAGGTGGCTCATGCGCATTTCGCCTTCGCCGCCGGGCGCGTCGAGGTCGAGCAGGGTTAGGCCCTGGGGAAACAATTCGCGGAAAATCACCCGCTCCGACAGGCCCGGGGCCAACCTGAAACCGATGCGCGTGGACAGCGTCTTCAGCGCGTCGCCGACGCGCTGCTTGTTCTTGGCCTCGATCCGGCTAGCCGAAGTGCGGTTGCGCAGCACCACCCAGTCGATTGGCGTGCGCAACGCCGCGGCCTTGCGCTTGCGGCTCTCCCAGACCATCTCGCTGTAGATCGACGGGCGCACGATCTCGGCGCAATCGGGATCGATATCGCCGAGCAGATCGAAATCGACAAAGCTGTCGTTCAGCGGCGTCACCAGCGTGTCGGCGCAGGCGTGGGCGGTGCGCGAGAGATGGGTGTCGCCGCCCGGGGAGTCGATGACGATGAAATCGCAGGTTGCCGCCAGCCGGCGCAGCGCGGCGCGAAAGCCAGCCTCCTCCTCGGCCTCGGCGGCGTCCATGACGCGGGCGCGGCTTTCCTGCAATTCCAGGATTTGCGGCGCCGGCAATTGCGCACCGCGGCTGGCGATGTAGCGGCCCCGGTTCTCGACATAGCGAGTGAGGGTGCGCTGGCGCACATCGAGATCGAGCACGCCGGTGCGCTTGCCCATGCGCATCAGCGCCACCGCCAGGTGCATGGCCACGGTGGACTTGCCCGCCCCGCCCTTCTGGTTGCCGACGACGATGACGTGCGCCTGACGCGGTGCGGGGGCGGCGTCGAAAGAATAGGCAAGCGTCATCGCACCTGCCCGACCGCGCCGGCAGATTCCGACGCCTCAGGGGAAGACGCGACGCGGAAACGCATTGTTAAGTTATCGCGCGCGCGGGTTAAGGCGCGCTTAACCGCTCTTGACCGCGACGCGCTGGCGTCGGATGCGAAACCGGCATGAGCCAATTGCCCATCGTCCGCGACGTCACCAGCGTGCGCGCCGCCGTGACCGCTTGGCGCGCCGGCGGCCACAGCGTCGGCCTGGTCCCGAGTATGGGCGCGCTGCACGCGGGCCATCTTTCGCTGGTCCGCGCCGCCAAGAGCCGCTGCGCGCGAGTGGTGGCGAGCCTGTTCGTCAACCCCCGGCAGTTTGCTCCGCATGAAGATTTCGAGCGCTACCCGCGTGACGAGGCCGGCGACGCCGCGCAACTAGCGAGCGCCGGCTGCGACTTGCTCTACGCGCCCGACCGCGCCGTCATGTATCCCGAGGGCTTCGCCACCAACGTCATCGTCGCCGACGTTTCCACCCCGCTGGAGGGCGAGTTCCGCCCGCATTTCTTCGGCGGCGTCGCCACCGTGGTGACCAAGCTGCTGCTGCAATGCGCGCCCGACGCGGCTTTCTTCGGCGAAAAGGACTACCAGCAGCTCTTGGTGATCAAGCGACTGGCGCGCGATCTCGACATTGCCGCCGAGGTCGTCGGCTGCGAAACCGTGCGCGAAAGCGACGGGCTGGCCATGTCCTCGCGCAACGCCTACCTCACCGCCGAGGAGCGGCGCAGCGCCGGGAGGCTAAATATCATCCTGCGCGAAACGATCGAGGCGTTGCGCGCGGGCTTGGCGGTGGGCGCCGCCGAGGTCAGCGCTGCGCAACGGCTCGCCGCCGCGGGGTTCACTTGCGTAGACTACGTCGCCGTACGCGACGCGGAAACCTTGCATCCAATTGCAGATTTGACCCGCCCCGCCCGCATCCTCGCCGCCGCCTGGCTCGGCAAGACGCGGCTAATCGACAATATAGCGATCTAGCCCCCGCGGTGGGCGAGCGCTGACTGTGATCACGGCGCCGCAGGTGGCGTCGAAAACGCGCTCCCCCGCGTCTCAGAACGCGAAATTCGCGGCGCTTTTGTTTCAAGTTTGTTAAGCTAGCTCTCTGAGCCTGAGCCAGGTTCCGGAAGCTTTGAGTCGCCTACCTAGGGAGAGGGATTAAGATGACCAGCACACGCATCAACCTGTTGCGCGCCAGTTGCGCGCTGGCATTGGGATTTGTGTCGGCGCCGTTCGCCGAGGCCCAGGAGGCCGAAGACGAGATCGTGGTGACGGCGACACACCGCGCCACCTCGATTCAGGACGTGCCCTTCTCGGTGAACGCCCAGACCCAGGAAGACATCGAGCGCTCCGGCGCGACCTCGCTTGAAGACATTTCCCGCAACGTCGCCGGCATGTCGATCCAGAATCTCGGCCCCGGCCAGAGCCAAGTGGCGCTGCGCGGGGTTTCCGCCGGCCAGATCGTGCGCGACCAACCAGGCGTGAAGGAACAAGTCGGCGTCTATCTCGATGAATCCGTGGTCTCGCTTTCGCTGTTCACGCCGGATTTCGACTTGTACGATTTAAACCGGGTTGAAACGCTGCGCGGTCCGCAAGGCACGCTGTTCGGCTCCGGGTCGGTCGGGGGCACCATCCGCTACATCACCAACCAGCCCGATGCCTCCGCTTTCGCGGGCTCGCTCGAAGGCAATTTGAACACCGTCACCGACGGCAGCCAAGGCGGCCACCTCAAGGGCATGGTCAACCTTCCGCTTGGCGACACGATGGCGCTGCGGCTGACTGGCTATCACACCGAATATGCCGGCTTCATCGATGCGCTGCGTGAAGGCGGCGGCGTCACCGAAGACGTGAACGACGGCGCGCGCTCGGGTATTCGCGCAGCCCTGGCCATGCAGCTGACGCCGGACTTGCTGGTCACGCCGCGCATTGTCTATCAGGACGTGCAGGTCAACGGCTTCAACCGGCAAGAGGTGTACAACCTCTACGCCAACCCCTTCACCACCACGCGCCCGCCGGTGACGTTCGATGAACGCCAGCAATTCCTGTTGCTGGACGAGGAATTCACCGACGAGACCCTGCTCGCCGACGTCACCGTGAGTTACGACGCCGGCGCGGTGAACTTCACCTCGGTCACCAGCTTCCTCAACCGCGACATCCTGGTCAGCCGCGACGCCAGCGCGCTGACGGGCAGCGTGACGATCGATCTGGCCTTCCTGCCCGCCGCAGTTTTGCTGCCGTCAAACCTACGCGACACTACCGATCTTGAGCAATTCACTCAGGAAGTGCGGTTGGCCTCGGATTCCGACGGCCCCATCCAATGGCTGGTGGGCGCCTTCTACTCCGATGTACAGCGTGTGTACGCGCAGCGCCTGCCGACGCCAGGCTACGACGTATTCACCGATATCCGGTTCGGCGCGGGGACCTCGGCCGCGGTGGCCAACGGCTTCCCGCTGAACTCGCCCTACAACGCCGATCTGCCTTACGACATCAAGCAAATGGCGGTATTCGGCGAAGGCAGCATCGAGGTCGATAACGTCACCATCACCGCGGGCGCGCGCTATTACGATTTCGAGGAACAACGCCGCTTCCATTCCGGCGGCCTGTTCTCCAACGGCGACGACCGCCAGGACACCACTTCCTCCGACGGCATCACCCCTCGCATCATCGCCAGCATCCGCGCCACAGACAACGTCACCATTAACGTTCAGGCGGCGCAGGGTTTCCGGCTTGGCGGCGTCAACGACCCGCTCAACATTCCGCTCTGCACGCCAGCCGACGTCGCCATCTTCGGCGGCTTCCAAAGCTATACCGATGAGGTTTCGTGGAACTACGAAGCCGGCGTAAAAATGTCGGGCGACAATTTCACCTTCAACGGCGGCGCCTTCTACAACAAGATCACCGATCTGCAAGTGACGCTCGACGCCGGCTCGTGTTCTTCGCGCATCTCCTTCAACGTACCGTCGGCGCATGCTTCCGGCCTTGAAGGCGAGTTGGGATGGACGCCGCTACCGGGGCTGGAATTGTCGCTCGCCGGCAGTCTGACCGAAGCCGAGTTCAACTCCACCGTTCGCGACGGCGGCGGCAACGTCATCGGCGGCATCGCCGATGGCAACCGGCTGGCCTCGGTGCCGAAAATCCAGTTCGCGGCGACCGCCGCCTACTATTTCCCCATGGAAGGCTTCGGCTCGGGCTCGGAGGGCTTCATCGCCGCGTCGGCGCAGCACATCGGCACCCGCTTCACCCAGCCGAGCGACCAGGTGGGCAGTCCGCGCAGCTTTGTTTCCGGCTTGCCGTTCGGCGGCGCTACCGGCGCGGCCGCCACCATCGTCGATCTCGAACTGGACGCCTACACCATCGTCAACCTGAACGCCGGCGTTCAGAACGATGTCTGGGGCCTCACCTTCTACGTCAACAACGTCGCCGACGAGAACGCCAACCTCGCCTTCGACCGCGAACGCGGCGGTCGGGCGCGGCTCGCCTTCCACACCAACCAACCGCGCACGGTGGGCGTGACGGTGCGGCGCAACTTCTAGGCGCACGAAGATTCCAACTGGGGCCGCGGGGCAAAAGCTCCGCGGCCTTTTTTCTTGGCCGCCCGCGGGCTAGGGTCGGCGGCGGCATCGCGCGGCAAAACCCGGCTCATCGACAACATGGCGGTGTGACGGTTCGAGCGCTACGCGCCCTTTCGGATTTGCTCTGCGAGCTGCTTGTCGCGCACACGTGCTGAGGAAGCGCCCTCAATCTGATCCAGCGCTTGGGCCTTTCCGGTCTTTGAATTGGTATGAGCGCCTACCGCCTTGGCAATGGCAACCGCCTCGGGTTTCTTCACCGCACCGTCGGTGCGTATCCGTGCCATAATTTCCAGCGTGGCGGCGTGATCTCCTGTTCGTTTCGAAAGCTGCGCGACATAGCGATCCACCACCACCCCATCGACTGCAGGCCCATTCGCAGCACGGGCGCGTCGCGGCCTGATTGCGGCAAGCCGCTCCACAAACTCCTGCGGCGGACGGTCGGCGAAACGATCAAGTGCGGCCAAGATCGCGTCCATAGCCGCCGCACCCTCAGAGCCGAGACGGTTCGAGGCGCGAGACCTGCACTCTCGGATAATCGATCCGAGGACTGAGGCGGGCATCATGACATCCTTTGCTCAATTTCCGCGCCAATAACATTGAATATAGTGCGACTCGACGTCGATGCCAAATAAGGCAACCCCTCCTCTGCTTCGTTTACGATAGGCAGGCTTTGCGGCAGTTCGGCGTCCAGAACGACCTGCTGCGCATGAATAAGCGCGCCGAGGTCTGGATCATTGGCGACTGCGGCCTGCAGAGCATTTCGTGAGCTTGCGGCCAATTCTGCGCCCGAAGCGCCCCCTTTCGTCTGGGTGGCGAGGACGCCTACGAGCTTGAGGTTTGAAGACATTCCGTTCCTCTTGAATACGCTTACCCTCCTCATGAAGCGTTCAGCGGCCTCGGTGTCCCGCCGGCTCGCTCTTGTCGGGATCAATAAGTGCGTCGCCGCCGCTAGTGCAGCGACTAACCCTGTCGTTAGCCGAGGTCCGGTGTCGATGATTACCAAGTCAAACTGGCTCACGAAAGCCTGCGATCGCAACCGCCTTAGCAAGCGGAAGCGAACATCGTCGCCAGTCTGGCGGGCAAGCCAGCGAAACTGTTCGCGCGTTTCGCGGTCGTCAAACCCGTACGTGGCGGGATAGAGCGACAATGCTGGCAAGGGTCCAGTCGGCCGAACGCGGTAGTTTAGCGCATCGTCGTCGCTAAAGGCCGGATCAAAAAGCGTCTTGACCTGGCAATTCGGGTGCTCCGGGACAGCGCCCATTGCGGTCAAGACCATGTCGCTCGCTGAGCCTTGATAGTCGAGATCGATCAGCAGCACGCGCTTGTTCAATAAATGGGCGGTGCGAGGGTAGTTTGCACGCTTTGAAAAATAAGCGCCCAAGTTGGCTGCGACCATTGTCTTAGCCACACCACCCTTAAGATTTGCCACAAGCAGCGTGGGTATCCGCCCCTGCAACGCCGACAGTTCGGAATCACTCGGCTCGATGGGCTTTAGCCAGACCTGTACAGACTCCGGGGGCAGCCCCGGAACCTCTTCCATCGGCGGCGGCCCCGGTTCGACGGACACCGGCTGCCTGAGCCTCCGATTCAGTTCAGCGATCTCCCGGTTCTTTTCCGCCAAAACTTGGTTTCGCTCGGAATCCAGCTTCCGTAAAGTTCGAGTAGCCCACCAACGCCCTGCGATGAACGCCGCACCAAGCCCCGCTGCGGCAACCCCCATCGTGGTCCATACGAGGTTGAGGTCGGAAAAGAGCACCCGCCAGTCCATTTTTCCTCCAACTCCTGCCAGATTTGAAGGGACCCCAACTCGCCATGTCAACTGCACTCGCCGCAGCCAGCTCGGCAAGCATGCCCATTGCCGATGAGGCAGGGTCGCCCGAAGCCCTTTTTTCTCGGGTGTCCAACCGCTAGGCTCGGTCGATGACCCAAGACATCACCTACGGCGATTATTTGCGCCTTGAGCAATTGCTGGCCTGCCAGGCGCCGCGCACCGGCCAGCACGACGAATTGCTGTTCATCGTGCTGCACCAGACCATGGAATTGTGGATGAAGCAGATCATCCACGAACTTGCCGCAGCCCAGCGCGAAGTGCGCGCCGGCAATCTCGCGCCCTCCTACAAGCATCTGGCGCGGGTCTCGCGCATCCAGGCGGTGATGACCGGGGCCTGGGACATCCTCGCCACCATGACGCCGGCCGACTACACCAATTTCCGCGCCGTATTGGGAACCAGTTCCGGCTTCCAGTCGGCGCAATTTCGCGCGCTCGAGTTCAGCCTCGGCCTCAAGGACGGCGCGCATCTACAGCAGCAGCCGGCGGGATCGCCCGAGCGCGCGCTGCTGGAAGCGGCGCTCAACGCGCCCTCGCTTTACGACGACGCGCTGGCGCAATTGGACAAGGCCGGTTTCGCCATCCCAACACCCGTGCTCGAACGCCCACGCGCCGAGCCCTACCAGCCCAGCGAAGCGGTGGAGGCGGCCTGGCTTTCGATCTACCGCGACACCGCCACGCACTTTCAATTCTACCAATTGGCGGAAAAGCTGCTCGATCTCGACGACGCCTTCCTCACCTGGCGCCACAAGCACGTGCTGACCGTGGAACGCATTATCGGCAGGAAACGCGGCACCGGCGGCACCGAAGGTGTGGGCTATCTGCAAACCACGCTCGGCCGGCGGGCGTTTCCCGAGATTTGGTCGCTGCGGACCAAGCTGTGAAATCCTACAAGCATTTGTTCTCGCGCGCGCTCGCCGCCGCGCCGGGGCGGCGCCACTTCGCCGCGCATTCGCACCATTTGTGGCCGGACGCTTCTTATGAAGGCCATTTGCAAGCCTGGGACGACGCAGCGCTTCTCGCGGACCGCAAATGGGAGAAAATTTTCGGCGAGGTGATCCCGAAGGCGCAGGCCCATATCGCGGCAGAACTGAAGTCCCCCGATGCCACGTCCATCGCCTTTGCGCCCAACACGCACGAGCTGCTGGTGCGCCTCTTTTCCGCTCGCGCCGGGGATGGCGCGCTCGACGTGCTCAGCAGCGACGGCGAGTTTCACTCCTTCCGCCGCCAGAGCGGGCGCTGGGCCGAAGACGGGCGCGTGCGGCTGCGCACCGTGCCGTGCGAACCGTACGAAACCTTCACGGAGCGTTATCTCGCCGCGCTCAACGAGAAGATTCCCGACATCGCCTTCCTGTCACACGTTATGTTCAAGAGCGGCCTGCGCTTTGACGGGATCGAGGCGGTAGCGCGGCACGCCCGCCCGGACGGGATGTGGGCCGTGCTCGACTTGTACCACTCGTTCATGGCCCTGCCCTGCGATTTCAGCGCCGTAGCCGAGCGTGTGTTTCTGCTCGGCGGCGGCTACAAATATGCCATGGCCGGCGAAGGCGCGGGCTTCCTGCACGCCCCGCCCGGCTTTGCCCCGCGCCCGCAAAACACCGGCTGGTTCGCCGATTTCGGCGCCATCGAAGCGCGCCAGGGTGATATCGCATACGGGCGCGGTGGCGGGCGTTTCCTCGGGGCCACCTTCGACGCGACCGGAATCTATCGCTTCAACGCCGTGCGCGCGATGCTGGCGCGCGAGGGCTTGGACACCGCGGCGATTTGTGCACGCGTGGAGGCGCTGCGCGCGCAACTGGCAGCCGCCATCGCCGCCGGCGAGGCCGGCGCGCTGGCCGAAGCGGAATTGCTGAGCCCCAATGCCACGCCTCCGCACGCGCGCTTCCTCTCGCTGCGCCACCCGAACGCCACCGCCTGGAAGGCCAAGCTGTTCGCGCACAACATCGTCACCGACGCCCGCGACGACGTGCTGCGCATCGGGCTTGGGCTTTATCACGACGCGGAGGATGTGCGCGCGCTGTGCGCAGGCGTGGCCAGGGCGCTTCGCGAATAGTTCGCCGTGGCGAAGGTCCGTAACCCGTGACACCGCTTGGACTCCGTACTCGCCACCTAGCTGTGCGACAGGCCGCGCAAGCCGCGGCGCCAGGGGTGGTCGCCGCAGGGTTCGAGCGTGAGCAGCCGGGTGGCGGGGTCCTCACCGAGGCGCGCGCGCGCCGCGCCGGGGGGACCGGAAATCAGATT
>JANNQT010000142.1:0-6233 GCA_031400895.1 Alphaproteobacteria bacterium
CTTCCAGCCGGCATACGGTGTTTCCACCACCCAGGCCTGGGCAGGCTGAAACACCGTATGCCGGCTGGAAGCCGGCGGTCCATAATCCGTGTCAGGACTTGTAATACATATCGAACTCCACCGGATGCGGATGGGTTTCGAAGCGGTCGAGTTCTTCCTTTTTGAGTTCGATGTAGGCGTCGATCAGATCGTCGCTCATCACCCCGCCCTTCATCAGGAAGTCGCGGTCGCGGTCGAGCGAGGTCAGCGCTTCGCGCAGGGAGCCGCACACGGTCGGCACGTCCTTCAGTTCTTCCGGCGGCAGGTCGTAGAGATTCTTGTCGAGCGGCTCGCCGGGATGGATCTTCTTCTCGATGCCGTCGAGCCCGGCCATCAGCAGCGCCACGAAGGTCAAATACATGTTGCCCGCCGGATCGGGGAAACGCACCTCGACGCGTTTTGCCTTCGAGCCCGTGCCGTAAGGAATGCGGCAGGAAGCGGAGCGGTTGCGCGCCGAATAGGCCAGCAGCACTGGCGCTTCGTAGCCCGGCACCAGACGCTTGTAGGAATTGGTGGTCGAGTTCGAGAAGGCGTTGATCGCCTTGGCGTGCTTGATGATGCCGCCAATGTAGAACAGGCAGGTTTCCGAGAGGTCGGCGTAGCGGTCGCCCGCGAACAGATTGGCGCCCTTCCTCCAGATCGATTGGTGCACGTGCATGCCCGAACCGTTGTCCTTGAAATAGGGTTTCGGCATGAACGTCGCCGACTTGCCGTAGGACGCGGCCACCTGATGAATGATGTATTTGTACAAATTCATATTGTCGGCCATTTTCGTCAGCGTATCGAATTTGAGGCCAAGTTCGTGCTGGGCGGGGGCGACTTCGTGGTGATGCTTTTCGGGGCGCAAACCCAGATCGCCCATCACTTGCAGCATCTCCCCGCGCATATCTTGCAGTGAATCGATCGGCGGCACCGGAAAATAGCCGCCCTTGGGGCCCGGCCGGAAACCGGAATTGCCGCCTTCGTATTGCTTGCTGGAATTGATCGGCAGTTCGGTGGAATCGAACGAATAGCCGGTGTTCCACGGCTCGGTCGACCAGCGCACATCGTCGAACACAAAGAACTCGGCCTCGGGGCCAAAGTGCGCGGTGTCGCCGGCGCCGGAGGATTTCACATAGGCTTCGGCCTTCTTGGCGATCGAGCGCGGGCAGCGTGAATAGGGCTGCATGGTGCCCGGTTCGAGAATATCGCAGAACAGCGCCAAAGTGGTTTGCTGGTAGAACGGATCGATGTGCGCGCCCATCGGATCGGGCCGCATCACCATGTCGCTTTCGTTGATCGCCTTCCAGCCATTGATCGAAGAGCCGTCGAACATTTGGCCCTCAGTGAAGGTTTCCGCTTCGATCATGCTGACGTCGAAGGTGACGTGCTGCATCTTGCCGCGCAGATCGGTGAAACGGAAATCCACGTACTGGACTTCCTTATCCTTGATGAGTTTCATGACTTCGTCGGACATGGGGGCTCCTTGCAACAGATGCGTTTGGTATTTGAGAGTTACACTGCCGCTGGACCGGTTTCGCCGGTGCGGATGCGGATGGTGTTTTCGACGTTGAGCACGAAGATTTTGCCGTCGCCGATCTTGCCGGTCTTGGCCGCGCGCTGGATCGCTTCCAGCGCGGCCTCCACCTGGTCGTCATCGACCACCACCTCGATCTTGAGCTTGGGCAGGAAGTCGACCACGTACTCGGCGCCGCGATAAAGCTCGGTGTGGCCCTTTTGGCGACCAAAACCTTTGGCCTCGACCACGGTCATGCCCTGCAGTCCAATTTCCTGCAGCGCCTCCTTCACGTCATCGAGCTTGAACGGCTTGATGATGGCTTCGATCTTTTTCATCGCGGCGTGTCCTTAATTCTTGCTGGCGTTCTCTTGGACGGGGAGTATCGAGTCGGGAAGGGCGGGTGGCGCCGCAGCGTGTGCGCCGGGGCTTGGCGCCTACTTTTGCGGCGCCGGCGCCCGCCAAAGCGGCTGACGACCTCCAACTGACACGAGAGTGAGGCAATGACACGGTTGTTTCTGATCCGGCACGGCGCCCCGCAGAGCGGCTGGGGCGAGGCGAACCCCGATCCCGGCCTCTCCCCGCTAGGACAGTCGCAGGCGCTCGCCGCGGCCGAGACGCTGGCGGGGCTCGGGGCCGGCGCGGTGGTCTCCTCGCCGATGCGCCGCTGCCGCGAGACCGCGGCGGTGTTTGCCGGACAGGGCGCGCTCGCCATCGAGCCCCGGGTGAGCGAAGTGCGCGCGCCTGCCAGTATCGGCGACCGGCTCGCCTGGCTGCGGGATAATTTTCCCTGGCGCGAAGGCGAACCCGCGCGCTCGTGGCCGGAACTCGCTCCGGCGCTGCACGCCTGGCGATCCGATCTGCTGCAAGCCCTGGCCGAGCTCGACGACGGCGCCGCCGTGTTTACGCATTTCATCGCCATAAACGCCATCGTCGGAACCGCGCTTGCGGCAAAACAAACCATCGTCTGCCGGCCCGATTATGCTTCCATCACCGAGATAGAGCTGCGAGACGGCGCGCCCTTGTTGGTGCGGCTTGGCGCCGAAAAGCAGGTGGGCGAGGTGTTGTGAGCTTTGAGATCATCACCGTTGCGCAAATGCGCGCCATTGACGAAGCCGCTGCGCGCGCGGGCATCGCCACGCGCACGCTGATGGAGAATGCCGGCACGGCGGTGGCCGACGCGATCGTCGCGCGGTTTACCCCGCGCCCCACCGCGGTGCTTTGCGGCCCCGGCAACAATGGCGGCGACGGTTGGGTTGCCGCGCGCTTGTTGAAGCAACGCGGCTGGCCGGTGTGGGTGGAGACGCTGGCGCCGCGCGCGGCGCTGAGCGGAGACGCCGCCGACGCGGCGCGCACCTGGGACGGGGAAGTTCGAGCCCTCGGCGAAAGCAATCGAGAAGCGGACTTGTTCGTGGATGCCCTATTTGGCGCAGGATTATCGCGTCCGCTGGAAGGCGTGGCGGCGCGGCTGGCGCAAACCTTGCCGCGCCAACGCATCGTCGCGGTCGACGTGCCGAGCGGGATCGCCGGCGATAGCGGCAAGCCGCTGGGCGAGTTCAGTTTCAGCGCCGCGCTGACGGTGACGTTTGTGTGCAAGAAACCAGCGCACGTGCTGGCGCCAGGGCGTGCGCACTGCGGCGAGGTGATCGTCGCCGACATTGGCGCGCCGGAAGCGGCGGTCGCGGCGCAAGCGATCCAGCTCTGGGAGAACGCGCCGGCGCTATGGCGCGCGCAATTTCCGTGGCCGGACGCGGAAACCCACAAGCATCGGCGCGGGCATGTGTATGTGGTCAGCGGCCCGGCGACGCGCACCGGCGCGGCGCGGCTTGCCGCGCGCGGCGCGCTGCGCATTGGCGCGGGGTTGGTCAGCGTCGCCGCGCCGCCTGAAGCCATTGCCGAACACGCAGCGCAGCTGAACGCGATCATGTTGAGCGCGGCTTTCGCGCCTGCAGATTACGCGCGCGTCGCCCGCCTGGCGCAAGCGCTGGTGATCGGCCCAGCCTTCGGCATCGAGGGCCATCGCCGGGCCGCGCTCGAAGCGGTGCTTGCGGCCGCCCCGCGTGCTCCCGTGGTGTTCGACGCCGACGCGCTCACGCTGCTTGGTCCGCTGCAAGTCAAGCTCGATCCGCGCGACGTGCTCACGCCACACGTTGGCGAATTCAAGCGCCTGTTTCCCGGCTTGCTGGAGGCGAGCGCTTCGCGCGTCGAGGCGGCGCGGGCGGCGGCGGCGAAAGCGGGCTGCGCGGTGCTGCTGAAGGGTGTCGATACCGTCATCGCCGCGCCCGACGGGCGCGCCATCGTCAACACCACCGGGACCCCTCACCTAGCCACGGCGGGTTCGGGCGATGTGCTGGCGGGCTTTATCGCCGGGCTGATCGGCCAGGGCATGGCCAGCTTCGAAGCGGCGGCGGCGAGCGCCTGGCTGCACGGCAAGGCGGGCGAAAGCTTCGGGCCGGGCCTGATCGCGGAGGATTTGCCGGAGATATTACCGCGCCTACTCAGTGGGTTAGCGATAGAGACGGAAGCAAACCGCACCTAAGCAGATAACAACATATTACAATCTGTATCGTCCACGATTTTTCGGCTAACAGGGCGGACGAGGCGCGTTCGCGCCCGGAGGGGTCGATATGCAATGGTGGTGGTGGATCATTCCTGGCGCGGTCGCCGTGATCGGTTTGGCGATCGCCTTGAGCGGGGTCGGCTGGATGTTGCGCGGTCGGCCCTTCAAGGGCGGGCGCGGGTTGCTCAGCGGCGGCTTCCTACTGGCGGTCGGCGCTGTGGTCGGTCTGATCGGGCTGAATGTCCAAACCTATAATCGGCTGAGCGAAGAATATCCAGTTGCGAAGATCACCCTCGAACGGACCGGGGACCGGACCTACGTCGCCAATGTCACTGATTTGAACAAGGATGGCGACGCCTTGGGTCCGCCGCAGCCCTACGAACTCACGGGCAACGAAGTGCAGCTGGATGCGCGTGTCATCAGCTGGAAGCCTTGGGCGACTGTGCTTGGGTTCGATGCGCGATATGAGTTGCAGCATATCTGGGGAAGGACTGTAGCTGACAATGAGCCGCTAACAGCCGCGGGCGAGCGCTTGGATGTGAAGAAGGACCGGATGGGCCTGGATGTTACTTCTATTGGGCAGATGTTGGGAGGTTTGTCGCCCGTCAATGTTGTCCGACACAATATGGGCAGCGCCGTGTACATGCCGATGGCCGACAAGGCGGAATACTACGTTTGCATCACCGCTACAGGTTTGGTGACAGACCCCGCCAACGGCGAGGCGCGTGCGGCGATCGAGGTGTGGCAGACCAGAAGCGGCGTCACTTTGAGCTTGCAGGCGGAGCGCCCCTCTTGTCCGCCCGGCGGCGCTATTGGCGCCGACGAGTAGCGCCAGTCAGTTCAGCGCCGTTTGGCAAACCGCCCCTCGTAAAAGGGTCAGCAGAAATTCGCTTTCCGCCCGCGCCAGGGCTGGGCTAGGCCGCGCGCCATCAGCCGTTCGCCGAGATCGACGCCGTCCACACGGATGCGCGCCACCACGCGGCCGTAGCGGTCGCGCCGCCCGACTGGTAGCGCCTCGACCCGGCGGGCGCGGGCCACCCAGTCGATGACGTAGTCGCGGGCGCGTTCGGCCTGGGCTCGTTCCACCTCGCAGGCGGCGCGATGACCCCGCTCGGGGGCGTCGATGTTCTCCACCCGATAACGCTCCTGGCCGTCGCGGAGCGTGTCGCCATCGACGACGGAGGGATTGGCCAGAACCAGTTGGGCGGCGATCAGCATGGGGATCAGCACTAGTTCAACTCCAGGTGGTGGCCTGGGTTGTAATGCTATCTCAGGTTAAAGGCGAGTGCCTATGCCACCGCAGGTGGCATCCCCCACCTAAATCGACCTAACTCCCCCGGCGGCTGCACGTGCCGCTCTCGCATGGCCGCTCTCCTGTTGGGGGGCACGGCCGGACCCGACGCGCTGGGGTGAGGAATAATTGATGGAGCCTGGCGGGACATTCGATCGTACTTTATCTGTTTCTATCCACTTTGTTCCAGTTTGGCGGAACGTGAAAAACCCGTTAGAGCGTGGCCACATAAGGCCTGCGGACGTGGCGGAATTGGCAGACGCACAGGATTTAGGTTCCTGCGCCGCAAGGCGTGCGGGTTCGACCCCCGCCGTCCGCACCAGCCTAAAATCAATGACTTAAGCCAATGCCTTGAGGGGGGGCGGCGATGGCGCGGGCGCGGTTTACAGGCCGGTTTACAGCTTTGGTCTTTATGCGTTCCTGTGCGCGCGGCGCGGTTTAGCGGCCGCGCGAGGCTCACGAAGCGATGCCGGCGACGTGACGATTTTGGGGTGGGCGGCAAGTATCGTCATGCGGGCACAATGGCCGCACCCACGCGCGCTGGACAGGTGCGAGCTCGCAAAGAGGCGGGTGCGGGGGCATCTGGCCTTTGTCGGGGGATGGGCTAATCTGGGTCGCCCAAGGCCGCGTGACCTAGGGCGCGCGACTGGGGATCTGGCATGAGCTTTTTTGACAACTTGTTTGGCTTGGTTTTCGGCAAGCGCGCCAAGCCCGCCCCGCCGCCGCCTCCAGCGCGCCCGCCCTCGCGGCCAACGTCGCCGCCTCCCGCGCCACCACCCGCGGCCGCGCGGCCTCCGGCCGCGCCAGCGCCGCCGCCCGCCTCACCACCACCCGCGCCGCCGCCGCCG
>JANNQT010000143.1:0-1962 GCA_031400895.1 Alphaproteobacteria bacterium
GAATTGGAATAGCTGAGCGTATCGACGCCAGCGCCGCCGTTCAGCACATCGCCGCCATAGCGCCCCATCAGCACATCGTCGCCATCGCCGCCGTTCAATGTGTCGGTGACGAAATCGCGACCCGACAACACATCGTTCAACGCAGAGCCGATGACGATCTCGATCGACGCCAACACATCGCCCGCGGCGTCGCCGCCAAGGCCGGTTCCCGCGAGCAGATCGATCGTCACCGCGGCTGCGGATGCCGCGTAATCCGCCGTGTCGCTCCCCGCGCCGCCGCCAAACACATCCGCGCCCGCGCCGCCCACCAAAATGTCGTCGCCGTCGCCGCCGAGCAGCGTATCGCCGCCGCCGCCGCCGTTCATTGTATTGGCGCTCGTAGATCCCGTCAGCACGTCGCCGAGCGCCGAGCCGATGATGTTCTCGATCGACACAAACGTATCGCCCTGCGCATCGCCACTGACGCCCAGCCCGGTGGCAAGATTGACACTCACGCCGCTCGCGGAGCCAGCATAGTCCGCGGTATCGATGCCGTCGCCGCCGTTCAGCGAATCGGCGCCGCCGCCGCCGACCAACCTGTTGTTGGCGGCATTGCCAATGATCGTGTCATTGCCTGCCCCGCCAATCGCGTTTTCAATCACCGCGCCGCGAGCGATGGCGATATTGCCAACGGCGATGGGTGTATTGGTTGCTGGCCCCGCACTCGAAAACGCTTCCTCGCGCAAGTCGATTTCCGATGCGGTCGCGTACCCTGACAGGTCAAGCGTATCGTTGCCGCCGGCGTCCCAGATCGCGAACACCGCCGCCACCGCGCCTGACGTGATGGTGCTGTGCTGATGACCGGTATTGGAATTGAACCCATAGACGGTGTCGCCAGTGCGTGTTGTCGTGTTGGCGCCGTACAGCAATTGCGCGGCGGCGATATCATGCAATTGCGGCCCGGCGGAAAACGCGCCCAAACTGCCGCCTGTGTTGGTGGAGCCGAAATAGCTCATGATTGTGAACATGCGCGCGTCTTGCCAATAGACCGCGTCGGTCTCGTAGGTGATGACGGCGCCTGGGCTGGCATTGTAGTCACCCGGATGGCTCAGTCCGATCGCATGGCCGATCTCGTGCGCCAGGACATGAGGCCCGAACTCGCCGAACACTGGGTTGGAATTGTCGGCGATGGAAAAATTCACCCAAATGTCGCCCTCGACATTGCCCGCTCCGGTGGCGAAGGGGCTGGGATAGAAGGCGAAGGCGGATGCGCCCTCCGCGCCGGTGGCGTAGTTTGAGAACAAAATCGAAGCGTTGTTTGAATATGCGCCCGCGCCGGTGCTGCCTGCGCCGACACGCTGGAAGGTGATGTTGGCGACTTCAGACCAGAGCGCGAGGGCTTCTTCCGCGACCAAAATTTGCGTTTCGCTGAAACGCGTAAATCCAGCGGTGTCGTCAGGCATCGAGGCGGGCGCCGTCGAGCGGAACGCGTAGGTGACGGTGACAGCCGTTCCCTGCACGACGTTCCAGCTCACATTGTCGCGCGTGATCTGCGCGGCGGCTTGATCCCAACTGAAGATGGGCAGGCCGTTGGCGGCTATGCCGCCCGTTGGCGGCGCAAATCCCTGGGGCCGCAACGGATCGGGATCGGCGCTCCATTCTCCGATCGGCAGCGTGTTTCGTTCCCACCATGCTGGCGCTGAATCGTCCGCGATCGGGCGCACCTGTGCGAAAAAACCGCGTGGGATGAGAGGCATCGGGGAATCCCTATTTGCTGCGAGCCCGAACCTAACGCGTTCGCCCACCCAGGGAAACAGGCGCCGGGCGCTCGTGGCGCTTCGTCACAAATGCGTGACGCTAAGCCTGAAGAAACGCGGCCTCTGTTTTCGTTGTAATTTCTTCGAGTGAGACGCCGTCAGCCAGTTCGGTGAGCCGCATCGGGCCTGTCCCGAGCTAGTCGATCACGAACACGCCGAGATCGGT
>JANNQT010000144.1:0-14156 GCA_031400895.1 Alphaproteobacteria bacterium
GGGGGGGGCGCGCGCCCCCACACGCTGTTGTACGGCATTTCACCTCCGCCGACGCTCTCACCTTCAAGCACGGCGCGTCACCCCCCCCAACCCCCTCCCGCAAGGGGAGGGGGAGTCAGCGCAGCGTCAGCGTCTCGCTCCGCGTCTGCAGCACGCGCCCATCGCGCAACACTTCGGCAACGCCGCGATACGCGCCCGCCGGCCAGCCGCCGGCGGGCGTGCGCCGTCCCGCGAACACCGAGGCCTGCGCCTGGTCGCGCGGCTGGGTGCGCGATCCCTCGCCGACCAGCGCGCCGTCGGGGCCGTAGAGCCGCACCCGCAGCACGTCGCGCTCGCGCGGGCCGGAGATGAGCGTCCAGAACACCAGCGCTTGACCATTGCGCGCGGCATTGGCCGGCAAGTCCTCGACATTGGCCCCGTCCGCCGGCGCGGCGCCGGTGAAGCCTTGCGCGAACAGGCGGGTTCCCCGATACGCCAGCGCTTGCCGCGCCAGGCTTGACCAATGCGGGCCAGCCGCCGCGCCGCGCGCGCTGCAGGAAAGCGCGGCAAGCGGCGCGCCGGTCAAGGGATCGACCTTCTCCCCGTCGCGAAACAAGCTCAGGTGCACATGCGGGAATTGGGTCGAGCCGGAGAGGCCGATGAGGCCGAGCGGCTGGCCGGCGCTGACTTGCTCGCCCTGGCGCACACGCAAACTGCCGGCGCGCATATGGCACAGCTGGGTGGTGAGGCCGCCGTGGTCGATGCGCACGCCATTGCCGCACTCGCGGTTGGCGACCGCGGTCGCGCCGCCCTCAAGGAAAGCGCCATCGGGTTCGCCGTCGCGCACGCCGACCACAACACCGGCCGCCGGCGCCAGCACGTTCACCCCGGCGCGCGCCTGCGCCGCCGGTGCGCGAAAGTCGAGCCCGTCATGGCCGTCATAAGCCAGCGGCCCGCATTGGGGATCGTCGGCGGCGCCTGTTGCCGGGTTGGCGTCGGCGTAATTCTGCACCAGGCACACTTCGCCGACCCGGCAATCGAGCGGCAGCCGGAAATCCTGCGCATTCGCTGACGCAATCAGCGCCAACGGGGACAATACAAGAGCAAACAGGAGCACACGCATGCGTCGATCTTGCCTCGCTCTGGCGCCGGCTTCAATCACTTGCCCGTGAGCGGACTGCTTTGCGTTTGCCAGGGGTGAGGCGGCGGTTAAGCTCAAGCTCCAGGGGAGAATTCCATGCTGCGCAAGCTTCTTATCGTCGCCATGTTGCTGTCGCCGGTGGCCGCCGCGCCCGCTTGGGCGCAGGAGGCAGACGATGCCATCGTCGTTACCGCGACCCGGTATACGGAACGCTATGAGGAATTCGCGGTTCCCCACGTTACGCTCGTGCGCCGCGCCGATGCCGCCGCCATGAGCCTTACCATTTCCTCCGACACCCGCGACGCCGCCGCCCGGCGCACGGAATTGAACGAAGCGTTGCGCGGGCTGGCCCGGCTCGGCAACAGCCAGGTGACGCTCGGCCTCTACCAAGAGGATTCGGACCAGCAGGAAGGGCGCGCCCGCATCGTGGCGTTCAGCATCGAGGACGCGCTGGAATCGCTGCGCCCGGGCGGCCGGGCCGATACTTCGCAAGTGACCATCATCCTACGCACCCCGATCCGCGCCGAGGATACGCTCGAAAGCGTCGAAGCGCGGCTCGGCGCGTTCCGGCAAGGCGCGCCCCGTCCCGGGCGGGTTGAGTATCTCTCGCACGAGATAGAATTGGTGCTGGTCAATCCCCCGCAATATCGCGCCCCGGTGATCGCCGCGATCACGGAAGATGCAAACACCATCACCCGCGGCCTTGGCGCGAGTTACGGCGTGCGGCTGGAAGGCCTGGAAAACCCCATCGCCTGGAAACGCGCCGGCGACCTCGACCTGAAACTGTTCGTGCCGTACCGCATGGTGGTGCTGCCGGCGGGGGCGGAGTGATCGCAAATATGGACGCAGGCGTCTCGCTGTCACCCATACCCCGCCAGCTTCAAAAACCTATTCCGCAGTTCCGCGTCTTCCTTGAACGCGCCGGTGAATTGCGTGGTCACCGTTGTCACATCCTTGTGGTGGACGCCGCGGGTGGACATGCATTGGTGCTCGGCGTCGATCAGCACGGCGACGCCACGCGGCTTCAGTGACGTGCTCAAAGCTTCGGCGATCTGCGCGGTCATGGTTTCTTGCGTCTGCAAGCGTTTGGCGAAAATCTCCACCACGCGCGCGATCTTGGAAATGCCGACCACCGCGTCGGTGGGCAGATAAGCCACGAACGCCTTGCCCAGAAACGGCGCCATGTGATGTTCGCAATGGCTCTCGACATCGATGTTCTTGAGCATGACGATGTCGTCATAACCCTGCACATCCTGGAACACGCGTTCGAGTTCCTTGTAGGGGCATTCGTCATAGCCGCGGAACCACTCGCGGAACGCATCGACCACCCGCTGGGGCGTATCGATGACGCCCTCGCGCTCGGGATCGTCGCCGGCCCAGGCAATTAAAGTGCGCACTGCCTCCATCGCCGCCTCGCGGGAGGGGCGTTTGGCGTGCGCGTCGGCGGGCGAGCGCCACTTCAGAACTTCACTCATCGGGGACTTTCCAGGTCTGAGGAGCGGAGGTCGAGCCGGGAGGGTCCGCCCATCCTAAGTAAGATGGAGCGCGGCACCCGGACTTAACGCCCGCCCGCGGGTTAAACCTCAGGCAGCGGGGCTAAAAGCGCCCCGATTGGATATGGAGTGTAACACACCCAGGCGCCAGGGCCAGCGGCTTAAGCGATAGTCTAGAACCCCTCCCGTGAGGGGAGAGGGCAAGGGGTGGGGTGATGCGCGATCGGGTGGGGGAGGGGGAGTCTATCGCACTGCACCCGCGCGCCGTAGAAGCTGCCGCCATGCAAATCCGCCTCACCAACACGTTGACCCGCACTAAGGAAGATTTCACCCCCGCCGATCCGGGGCGGGTGACGATGTATGTCTGCGGCTCGACCGTTTACAACCACCCCCATATCGGCAATGCCCGCCCGGCGGTGGTGTTCGACGTACTGTTTCGGCTGCTGCGGCGCGCCTATGGCGCAGACGCGGTGCTCTACGCCTCGAACTTCACCGACATCGACGACAAGATCATCCGCGCCGCGGCTGAGGCCGGCGTCGAGATCAATGTCATCACCGACAAGTTCGCCCGCATCTATCGCGAGGACATGGGCGGCTTGGGCGTGCTGGCGCCGACGTTCGAGCCGCGCGCCACCGCGCACGTGCCTGACATGATCAGGTTGATCGAAAAACTGATCGGCCAAGGCGCGGCCTACGCCGTGGCGAGCGGAGTGTATTTCTCGGTCGCCGCCGATGCCGATTACGGCAAGCTCTCGCGCCGCGCGCAAGAGGACATGCAGGCCGGCGCGCGTGTTGAGGGTGAGGACGACAAGCGCAACTCCTCCGACTTCGCGCTCTGGAAAACGTCGAAGCCCGGCGAGCCTTCATGGGATGCGCCGTTCGGCGCGGGCCGCCCCGGCTGGCACATTGAGTGCTCGGCGATGATCGCCGCGCAATTGGGCGAGACCATCGACATTCACGCCGGGGGCCTCGACCTCATTTTCCCGCACCACGAAAACGAAATCGCGCAATCGGAAAGCGCCAACCACGCCCCGCTAGCCCGGGTGTGGATGCACAACGGCATGCTCAACATGGACAAGGAGAAGATGTCCAAGTCGATCGGCAACATCGTCACCGTGCGTGAATTGCTAGACGCCGGCTGGCAAGGCGAGACCATCCGCTGGGCGTTGCTCAGCGCGCATTATCGCGCACCGCTGGATTGGAGCGATGAGCTGATGAAGCAGGCGCAGGCGAGCCTGGACCGGCTCTACGGCGCGCTGTTGCGCTTGAAGGATGTGGCGGCGACGGCTGTTGATGTTCCAGAGAGCTTTATCGCGGCGCTGTCCGATGATCTGGCCACACCCGCCGCGATTGCCGAACTCTCAGCTCTGGTCAGTAACGCCAACAATGCCAAGAAGCCGGCCGAACAAACGAAAGCCAAAGGCGAATTGCTCGCCGCCGCGCATCTGTTCGGCGTGCTGCAAGCCGATCCCGCGCAATGGTTCCGCGCCAGCTTCGGCGAACACGCCGCGCTGGCGATCGACACACTGGTCGCCGAACGCGTCGCCGCGCGCGCGCGCAAGGATTGGGCCGAAGCCGACCGCGTCCGCGACGCGCTGGCGGAAAAGGGCGTCGAGGTGATGGACGGACCGAGCGGGAGCACTTGGCGGCGGCGGGGTTCGTAAAGATGGACCGCCGGCGTCCGCGCCGGCCGGGGAGAACGCCAACGCTGGGCGCCAGCGCGTATTGAAACAAAGGGCCGGCGAGGACGCCGGCGGTCCACAGCTGGCGGTCCATACAACAGAGGATGGCGCCGCTCGCGGGTTCGCGCTAAAGCCCGCGGTCGGGACAGGAAACGAACATGAAAGCTTGGATCATCGCCGCGGCGCTGTTGCTGGGGGCGTGCGCCAGCGGCGGCGGGCCGCCGGTGGAACCAGAGGCGCCGTCGCCGTTTCCGGTCGAGCGCGGCACCGCCCCGCCGCCGCCGGCCCCAAGCGCTAGCCAAGCCGCGCCGCCGGAAGGGCGCACGGCCGGGGGGGTCGATTTCGGCCAATGGCGCAGCGCCGACCCGGCCCAATACGCGCCGGCCTTCCAGGCTCAGATGCGATCTCGTTTCGCTGGGCGCGAGGCGGGCGCCGTGCGGCAGGATCTAGAGGCGAACGGTTTTGCTTGCGAAGATTCCGCCCGGCTCGACTGCCGCATCGAGGTCATGGAGCGCCAATGCGGGTTCGACTGGTACGTGGTGGTCGAGCGCGGCGCCGCCCCGGTGGCGGGCTTTGACGTGATGTGTCTGGGCGCAAGGTAGCGGGTATGAAGTTCGGTTTTCGCCTCGCTCTCGTCGCCGCTCTGCTGGTGAGCGCCTGCGAAACCCTGCCAGCGGGAACCACCGGGCCCGCCGCGCGCCTTCCATCGACACCGCTCGAACTGGGCGATTGGCGCCGCGCCAATGCCGGCGCGGTCACGCAGCATTTCGAGCGCCAGGTCGCCAGCCGCTACGCGGTGGGCGCGCCGCTTGCCGCCGTCAGCGCCGATCTGCGCCGCAATGATTTCAGCTGCGCGGTGAACCGCGACAGCGCCGGCCGCGGCGATCCGCCCGACCAGATTTGCCGCCGCAGCGTCAGCGCCGACACTTGCACTCATACTTGGCAAGTGCACCTGTTCGACGCCGCCGGGGGCGGGTTGGGGCGGGCGCGGGCGCTCTATGATCGCAGCTGCGGCGCCGACGGCCTACTCGGTGGGCCCGGTTAGATTAGGCGCCCCGGCGGGCGTTTCCAGATAATGGGCCACGTCCTCCGGCTCGAGCACCAGCATCGGCACGAGCCGAGCGTTGATCACCACATGCTTGCCGCGCAGCCGCTCGAGCGCGGCGCGTCCGTTCAACATCACCCGCGGTGCGCCAGGGCCGAGCACGGAATCGAGCCGCGCGCCGCCGGTGAAGATAAGCCCCGCATGCACCCCCGCGCGCGGACTGATCTCGCGCGGGGCGGCGTCGGGGGCGCTGGAGGCCAGCGCCAGCACGACGCGGCTTTCGAGCAATTGGCGCCGGAACGCCGGGCGCAGCGCTTCGCTGCCCATCGCCGCCAGGAACGAATATTCCAGCGCATTCTGCGGTTCGATCTGCCGCGGCGGGGCGGCGCCAAAGGTCACCCCAGGCGCGGCCACGTCCTGAGCGTTCGCGGCCGAGGCCAAAGCGGCGAGGGAAAGGGTCAAGAAAGCGCGGCGGCGCATGGGGGCAACTCCTGAGCCCGATATTCTGCCCTTTGCTTGCCCGCCAAGGAAGGCCAGATAAGGGCTAATGGAAGAGCTTTACCATCCCCGCATCCTCGAACTCGCCGCCGACATGCCCCATGTCGGCCGGCTCGACGCGCCCGACGGGGCCGCCACCAAGGTGAGCCGGGTGTGCGGCTCGGTGGTGAGTGTGGAACTGAAATTGCGCGATGGCCTGGTCAGCGACATCGCCGTGCGGCCGAAAGCCTGCGCGCTGGGCCAGGCTTCCACCGCCGTGCTGGCCATGCACGCCATCGGGGCGACGCCGGGTGAAATTCGCGGCGCGCGCGACGGCCTGCTGGCGATGCTGAAACAGGGCGGCCCGCCGCCCGCTGGGCGGTTCTGGGAGCTGCGCCACCACGAAGGCGTGAAGGACTATCCGCCGCGCCACACCTCCACCATGCTGGCGTTCGACGCGGCTGTGGATGCGCTGGAGATGGCGCAGCGCGCGAGGTCGCCATGAGCGCGGCGTTCAAGTTCAAGCACCCAGTCGCCAAAGCGCTGCGCGCGGCGGCGATGGCGTTTCCGGGAACGACCGAGGATTTCCCCTGGAGACATCCCGCTTACAAAGTTGCTGGCAAGAAGGCGTTCTTGTTTTTGGGCAGTTACGAGGCGGACTTCCTCTCGGCGTCGATGAAGCTGCCCTACCGCAGCGAAGAAGCGCTCAAGCTCAGATACGCCAAGCCCACCGATTACGGGCTTGGTCGCTCGGGCTGGGTGACGTTCACCTTCGCACCGAAGGCGAAAGCGCCGGTGGCGAAGCTCGTTGATTATCTCGATGAAAGCTGGCGCGCGGTCGCGCCGAAGAAGCTCTCCGCCACGCATGCGCCGCCTAAGCAGGTCGAAGCATGAGCTTCTATAATCGCTACATCCTGCCGGCGTTCATCACTTGCGCCTGCGGGGCCAAGCCGATCCGCTACCAGCGGCGCAAGATCGTGCCGCGCGCGGCGGGCGTGGTTTTGGAGCTTGGTTTCGGCGCGGGGCTGAACTTGCCGTACTACGATGCTGCGAAAGTCACGCGCGTTTACGCGCTTGAGCCGGAGGAGGGAATGCTTGTGCGGGCGCGCAAAATCGCGCGCAAGGCGCCGCTGCCGGTGGAAATCTTACCCGAGCGCGCCGAGGAGATTTCGCTGCCGGCGGCGAGCGTCGATACCGTGCTGGTCACCTATGCGCTGTGCACCATTCCCGATGCGGTGAGCGCGCTTGCGGGGGCGCGGCGCGTGTTGAAGCCCGGCGGGCGCTTGCTGTTTTGCGAACACGGCCTCGCGCCGGACGAAAAAGTGCGCAAGACCCAAGCCAGCGTGGAAAAATGGTGGAAACCGATCGCTGGCGGCTGCCATCTGACGCGCGACATTCCCGCGTTGATCGCGGCGGGCGGCTTTACCATCGAGGCGATGGAGACGATGTACCTGCCCTCAACCCCGCGTTTCGCGGGCTACAATTTTTGGGGTAGCGCCACGCCCGCGTCATGAGTCGCCAACTTCAACACCCGTCACCGGATTCGCCGCACGCGAAGTCCGGGGCCCATGAACGCGAACGGTCGAGTCTATGGGCGGCGATGCGCCGCTTCGGGATCGGGGCGGGAGAGGGTGTCGGTCTGGCTCAAGATGCTTTGCCTCGCGTTGAATCTACCACTATAAGGCCCCCATGTTGCTTCGGTTGACAACTACCTGCTAAAGCCGGCGGCGCGGGATCGGGCGCGCCGCGGCGGCTGCTTTGAGCCCGGTCATCCCTCCAACCGAAAACTCACCCATGTCGCCGAGCCTGCCAGCGCGGGGCGTTCTCGCCCTCATCCAGCTCTATAAATGGACGCTGTCGCCGTTGATCGGCCGCGAGTGCCGCTATCTGCCGACCTGCTCGTCCTACGCCGTCGATTGCGTACGTGCGCACGGCGCCTGGGCCGGCAGCTGGATGGCCGGCGCGCGGCTATGCCGCTGCCACCCCTGGGGCGGCAGCGGCTGGGACCCTGCTCCGAAGCAAAAGCCACGCGCGCCCTGGTTCGCGCCGTGGATGCTGGGCGATTGGAAGGGTGGGTATCGAACACCGGCGGATTCCTTCTCCCTTGCGGAGAAGGTGGCCGCGGAGCGGCCGGATGAGGGGCGGGCCGACCCTAAGGCGCCTGATGCGGTTGCACGCCCCTCACCCCCCGCCCCCACCCCGCAAGGGGGAGGGGGTCGCTAATCAGCAAGAGTTTTTCATGGCCGTTTCCCTAACCTTCCCCGATGGCGCCGTGCGCGAATACACCGACAACATCACCCCGCTAGCCGTCGCCGAGAGCATTTCCAAATCCTTGGCCAAGCGCGTGGTCGCGGCCAAGTTGGACGGCGCGTGGTGGGATTTGACCCGGCCGATCGAGGCCGACGCCAAGTTCGAACTGGTCGCGCGCGATAGCGCCGATGGGCTCGAAGTGCTGCGCCACGACGCCGCGCACGTGCTGGCGCAGGCGGTGCAGGAGCTGTTTCCCGGCACGCAAGTGACGATCGGGCCCACGGTTGAAGACGGCTTCTATTACGACTTTGCGCGTGATGAGCCGTTCTCGACCGATGATTTCGCCCGCATTGAAAAGCGCATGGCGGAAATCGTTGACGCCGATCTGCCGATCACGCGCGAAGTGTGGAACCGCGAAGAAGCGATTGCGCACTTCAACGGCATCGGCGAGACCTTCAAAGCGCAGATCATCGACGATATCATCGCGCCGGGCGAGCCGATCACGATCTATCGCCAAGGCAAGGATTGGAAAGATCTCTGCCGCGGCCCGCATCTGCCCAGCACCGGCCGGCTCGGCAAGGCGTTCAAGCTGACCAAGCTCGCCGGCGCCTATTGGCGCGGCGACCAGGCCAATGCGCAGCTGCAGCGCATCTATGGCACGGCTTGGAGCGACGAGCAGCAGCTTGCGGATTATCTCAAGCGCGTCGAGGAAGCCGAGAAGCGCGACCACCGCAAGCTCGGCCGCCAGCTGGACCTCTTCCACATGCAGGAAGAAGGCCGCGGCATGGTGTTCTGGCACCCAAAGGGCTGGACGCTTTGGCGCGTGCTGGAAAACTACGTGCGCCGTCGGCTCGAGAGCGCGGGTTATGTCGAGGTGAAGACGCCGCAATTGCTCGATCGTGGTTTGTGGGAGCGCAGCGGCCACTGGCAGAAATTTCACGCCGCGATGTTCACGTGCGAAACGGTCGAGGGCGAAATTCTCGCCGTGAAGCCGATGAATTGCCCTGGGCACATCCAGATTTTCAATGTTGGCCAGAAATCCTATCGCGATCTGCCGCTACGCTTTTCTGAATCCGGCGCCTGTCATCGCTACGAGCCTTCGGGCGCCCTGCAGGGGCTGATGCGGGTTCGCGCCTTCGTGCAGGACGACGGGCACATTTTCTGCCGCGAAGATCAGATCGGGTCGGAGACGGTCGATTTCTGCCGCTTGCTGCGCTCGGTCTACGAAGATCTCGGCGTCGATCTGCACGCGGTGAAACTGGCGCTGCGGCCCGAGCTTCGCTTCGGCGCCGACGAGGTTTGGGACAAGGCCGAGAACCTGTTGCAGGGCGCGGCCGAAGCCGCCGGCGAAAAGCTTGAATTTCTGCCTGGGGAAGGCGCGTTCTATGGGCCCAAACTTGAATTCCATTTGAAGGACGCGATCGGGCGGACGTGGCAATGCGGCACGCTGCAACTCGATTACGTTCTGCCTGAACGTCTGCGCGCGGACTATGTCGGCGAAGACGGCGCCAAGCACACGCCGGTGATGTTTCACCGCGCCATTCTGGGCTCGTTCGAACGCTTTCTCGGCATTCTGATCGAGCATTATGCCGGCGCGTTCCCGATGTGGCTGGCGCCGGTGCAAGTCGTGATCGCGACGATTACGCAGGACGCCGACGCCTACGCGCGCGAGGTCGCCGCCGCCTTCAAGCGCGCGGGATTGCGCGTGGAACTCGATCAGCGCAACGAAAAAGTCGGCTACAAGATACGCGAACATTCGCTGACGAAAACGCCGGTGATCGCCGTGGTCGGAAAGAAAGAGGCCGAGCAAAACACCGTGGCGCTGCGCCGCTTCGGCAGCGACGCGCAGGATGTCGTTGGCTTGGCCGAGGCCATCGCCGCGCTGAGTGCGGCGGCGACGCCGCCTGATCTGAAGAGTGGGTGAGTTGCGGTAAGAATCGAACACTTGGCGCCGCACCGACGTCGCGTCCGTGGATCGGTTCGCGGCGCGCGAAAATGGTGGAAGTGTTCCGAGTGTGAGGTCCGTTCGCCCGGGCTCTCAATTCCGCAAACATGAACGTCCCGAAATGCGGTTTCCAGGGAGGAACCGCCGCTTTGGTCGTTTTCCGCCCGCTCGGGGTCTGGACGGGCGCGGCGGGGCACGACAGGATGAGCGCCTTGGGGCTTTGGAGTTCGGCTTGGACGAATTTCCTTCACGTGCGCGCGCCGATGCGTTGGCGCTGGAGCCGCGCGTTTCCGCGTTGGTGGTGGTCGGACCTGAGGCCGGCGGCGCGGGTTATCATGGTCCGCTGGACCTTTGCCTTCGCAGCGCGCTCATGGAGCCGCTGGTCGATGAATTGGTGGTGGTTGATCGCGGCTGCTCGGAGGCGGTGCGATCGGCGCTGCGCGCGCTGCAGGCCGACCGCCGCGACGTGAAACTCATTGCCGCCGCGCCGGAAATGAACGCGGCGGCGGCGGCCAATTTCGGCGCCGAGGCGGCGTGCGGGCGCTGGTTGTTGTTGCTCGATCCGCAAGTGGTGGTGCAGCGCGGTGCGGTCGCGCGGCTGGCGGCGGCGGCGGAAACAGCGCAATCGCCCTGGGTGATCGGCGGGCGCGTCACCGACCCGCAGGGCCGCGCGCAAATGCCGGCGCGCGTGGGGCAGCTCAATGCGTGGACGGCGGTGGCCGAGGCGATGGGCTTGCCTGGAGTGCGGGTGCACGCGCTTGGCGAGCCGCTGCCAGTGGCGTCGGCGTCGGCGGCGCTGATGCTGACGCCGCGGTCGGATTTTCTGGCGCTTGGCGGTTTCGACGCCGCCTTTGCAAGTGATGGCGCCGATCTCGATCTTTGCTGGCGCGTGGCGTCGCGGGGCGGCAGCGTCCTCCTGCAGCCGCAATCCGGCGGCGTGCAATTGCGGCGCGCGCGCATCGACAATCGCCAACGGGCGCGGGCGTTGGCGCTGTTTGCCGCCAGGAGCGCGGCGACGCCGGCGCAGCGCCTGTTCGCGGCGGTAGCGCGCCCAGCGTTGGCCACTTTGCTGGCGCTCACGGCGTTCGTGCTGGGGCGTCCGCCTCGGTTTCCGCGCTAGCGCCGAGGCGCGCTTCTCCAACCAGCAGCGCCACGCTGGCCCCCCGACCCAGCGCATAACCGCGAACCGCTGGCTCGGCTTGCACGAATTCAAGCCCGCGCGCGGCGAGCGCGGCCATGGTTTGCTGGAGCACGCGGCCTTCGATCACCATCGCGTCGCCGTCGCGCGCGCCGGCGGCGGCTTGCTCCGGCGCGGCCAGGCGCGTGGAGGTGCGGGTGAGAAACACGATGCTGGCTTCGTTGTAGCCCACCACCCATAGCGCGCGCTCCTCGCGCGGCAGCAGCCGCGCGCGCGCCAGCGCCGCCAGCGCCTCGTTGCTGACAAACAAGAGCCGCGCTTCCGGCAACAGCCGCTCGCGCAAGCTGAAGGCGAGCACCAGTGCGCACGCGACCAACACCGCCGCGCGCGCCGCCGGCCGCCGCAGCAGCAGCAATCCGAAAATCGCCCCCGTGACTGGCAAGGCGGCGAACAGCGCGGTCGACACCGCGCGCCGCAGATCGGCGTTGAGGTCGCCCAGCATCAGCATCGAACCCACCGCCATCGCCGCCACCAGCACGCCGCCGGCAACCCCAAAAAACACCAGCCCCAACGGGTGCGAGGTGCGCCAGCCGCGTCCGCGCATTGCCACCAGGCCCGCGCCGCAAAGCAACGCGATGGCGGGATAAGTAGGCAGCGGATAGTGCGGCAGCTTGGTCGGCAGCAATTCGAACAGCAGGAAAGTGGGCGCGGCCCAAGCCAGCAGGAAACGCAGCGGCGCTTGGTTTGCATCCGTCCGCGGCGCCCGCAACGCGCTCAGCGCGAGCCTCGCCGCCGCCGGCAGTGCGTAGGTGGCGGGAAAGATCAGCATCGGCAACAGGAACAAATGGTAGCCCGGCAGAGCGAAATGGCCCTCATCGCCGCCCAGAACTTTCGGCAGCACATCGCCAAAAAACATATCGGCGAAAAACCGGCCCTCGGTCGCCGCATTGATCGCCAGCACCCAGGGCGCAAGCAGCAGCGCCGCCAGCAGCGGTCCTGGCAACCACAGCAGTGGGCGCATCCAGTTCGCGCGCCGCTCCCAAAGTGCGAGCGCGGCAAGGGTCGCCGCCGCGACCAGCGGCGTCACGGGCCCCTTGGCCAGCACGCCGCAGGCCAAGGCGAACCAGAATACCAGCGCCATCAGGCGCGGACGCGCCGCGTCAGCGCGCAGCCGCGCCAGCGCCGCCAACGCCAGAGTGGTGAAACCAAGCAGCAGCGCATCGGCCTTGCCCACAGCGCTCTCGTAACCGGCGAGCATGCTGGCGGCGAGCAGCGCCGCGCCCAGGAACGCGCCGCGCTGGCCCACCAGCGCGGTTCCGCCCCATAGCGTCGCCAGCGCCGCCAGCATCAGGCCCAACGCCGAGGGCAGCCGATAGGGCCAGATCGTGTTGAGCCGGTCGGGCGAGAAGGTTTGCACCGCCGCCGCCTGTAGCCAGTGCGCGCCCGCCGGCTTGCGGTTGCGCTCGGCCTGCTGCAGGCGGATGCGCACGTAATCGCCGCTCTCCACCATCTGCCGCGTCGCCTGGGCGAAGCGGGCCTCGTCGGCGTCCCAGACAGGGGTGCGCGCCGCGCCGAACTGGCTGCACAGGAGTGCGATCAGCGCGATCAGTACATAGCCTCGCCAGCCGCGAGCGAATTGGTCGAACAAGGCGGGGGACACGGGCGCGGGCATGGAGAGTCCCGATGCTGATACCGGGCCTCGGCGCGAAAGTCCTGCTGGGGAAGCGCTCGCATCCGCGTCCGCAAGCCGCTATGGAGGCGCGCCGCCGCCTCGGACTGGAGTGAACGTGGCCGAAACGATTGAGTTCAGTGTCGTAATCCCGGTGCATGACGAGGAGGGCAACGCGCCGGCGCTGGCGCGCGAGATCGCGGCGGTGCTGGACGGGCGCGCCTACGAGATGATCTTCGTCGATGATTCCAGCCGCGACGACACGCGCCACGAATTGACGGCGCTGAAGCGCGATTTGCCGGCGCTGCGGGTGCTGGGCCACCGCGCCAATGCTGGCCAGAGCCGGGCAGTGCGCACCGGCGTGCTGGCGGCGCGCGCGCCGATCGTCGGCACGCTCGACGGCGACGGCCAGAACGACCCCGCCGATTTGCCCCGGCTGCTGGCCCGGCTCACCCGCCCCGAAGCGACCCCCAATCTCGCCATGGTGGCCGGCAAACGGGCCAAGCGGCAGGACAAGTGGAGCAAGCGCACTGCCTCCACGATAGCCAACAGCGTCCGCAAGGCGGCGCTGAAAGATGGTGCCGATGACAGCGGTTCTGGGGTCAAGGTGTTCAAACGCGAGGCTTTTCTGGCGCTCCCGTATTTCGATCACATGCACCGTTTCATGCCGGCCTTGATGCAGCGCGAAGGCTATGCAGTTGAGTTTTTAGAGGTTAATCATCGGGCCCGGGGCGCTGGGCGCTCCAAGTACACCAATCTCGGCCGCCTAGCCGCGAACATGTCGGACTTGTTCGGCGTGATGTGGCTCAGGAGCCGGGCGCGAACGCCAGGGGGGACAGACGAATTATGAGCAAGGATCGTCTTGGCGTCACTGAGACTCTCGCTATGCGTCAAGCGGCGCGCGGCGCCCGCGGCGCCAACAACCAGGGGAATCCGATGTGGGCTGTTTTGAACGTGTTTCCGCTGATCCTGATCCCGGTGTTGATCTATAATATCTGGGCGGTCAGCGCTGGTGCCACGGCTGACGTGGCCATGCTGCTCGCCAATCTCGACCACCCGCTCATGACACTTCAGATGGTGTCCGGGGTTCCATGGAAGGTGACCTCAGGCGACGCCTTTGTTCTATTTTCCATCGTGTTGCTGTTCGTGGAATTGCTGAAATCCACCTCGACCGGGACGGCGGCGATCTTCAATCACGCGCTTTCCATGCTGGTGTTCATCATCTGCCTGGTTGAGTTCCTGCTGTTCAAGCAATTCGCCACCAGCACCTTCTTCATCATCATGATCATGTCGCTGCTCGACGTGCACGCTGGCGTGGTGGTGACGATCATCTCGGC
>JANNQT010000145.1:0-8304 GCA_031400895.1 Alphaproteobacteria bacterium
GCGCCGACGCAGACAGCGCGTGCGCCGAAGATACCGCGCCCGTGCCCGCCCGCGGGCAAGCGGCTGAAGCGGCTCTCGGTCACGCAGGTGGAGACGCTGATCCGCGATCCCTACGCGCTCTACGCCAGGCGCATCCTCGGGCTCGAAGCGCTAAAGCCGCTCGCCGCACCAGTCGGCCCCGCCGAACGCGGCAGCGCTGTGCACAAGGCGATCGAGCGCTTCGAGGAGGGCGGCGATTCCGCGCGGTTGATCGAGCTGCTCGACCAGGAATTAGCCCGCGTCGGTGTGCCCCCGGAACGGCGCGCGGCCGAGCGCGAGCGCTTGAAAATCTCCGCCGGCGCGCTGATCGCCTGGTTCGCCGAGCGACGCCATTTGGGCGCGCTCGCTTACCGTGAGCGCAAAGGCGTGCTGGCGCTTGAGGGCGTCGAGCTCTCTTGCATCGCCGACCGCATCGAGATCGGCCCGCGCCATGTCGCCATCCTCGACTTCAAGACCGGCGCGCCGCCCACCGGCAATCAAGTGAAATCCGGCCTGGCCCCGCAATTGCCGCTGGAGGCGGCGATGCTGGCCCGCGGCGCGTTTGAGGGCGTGCCCAAGGCGGAGGCGAGCGAGTTGCTTTATTGGCGCTTCGGCAATTCCGAACCGACACCGAAGCCGCTCGACGTCGCGCCGATGGCGGAAGCGGAGAAGGCGCTGGCGGCCATGGTCGCGTTGTTGGCGCGCTATTCCGAACCGGGCCAGCCGTTCCTGTGCAAGCCGCGCGTGCAATTCATCAAGCCTTATGCCGAGTACGATCATCTTGCCCGCCGCAAGGAATGGGCCGACGCGGACGGAGAGGCGCCGGCATGATTTCGCGCGCGCTCCGCCTCGCCGAACAGAACCAGCGCATCGCCGCCGATCCGGCAAGCTCGGTGTTCGTCACCGCCAATGCCGGATCCGGCAAGACCAAGGTGCTGATTGATCGCATTGCCCGGCTGCTGCTGGCGGGCTCGCGCCCGTCAGCGTTCTTGTGCATCACCTACACCAAGGCCGCCGCCGCCGAGATGCAGCGCCGTTTGTTCGAGCGGCTGGGCGCCTGGTGCATCGCCGACGATGCCAAGCTCGCCGCCGAACTGGCCGCGCTCGGGGCCGAGACCGGGCAACTGGGCGCGGCGCGGGCTCTGTTCGCGCGCGCGCTGGAGACGCCGGGCGGGCTGAAAATCCAGACCATCCATGCGTTCTGCGAGCGGCTGCTGGCGCGGTTTCCGCTCGAAGCGGGCGTGCCGCCCGGTTTCGAAATCGCCGACGAGGCGCGCGCGGCGGCGCTGCTGTCGCAAGCGCGCGCCGAGGCGGTGCTCGCGCCCGACGCGCCGGTGCAGGCCTTCCGCCGCTTTGCCGCGCGCCTGAGCGCCGACGGGCTGGAGGCGCTGATGGATCGCCTCGCCCAGCGGCGCGCGCACTTCCATCGCTTTTGTGAAACGCATCAAGGGCCGATCTTCGCCGACGCGGCGCTGCGCAACCGCCACAACGCGCGCGAGGACGCCGAGGTGTTCGCGTCGCGGGTATTGGCGGGGGCGGACTGGGACGGGCTGGGGCAAGCCGCGGCGGCGTTGGCGGGATCGAGCGCTAACGACAAGAAGGCGGCGCGGCGGATCAAAGCTGCGCTCGACGCCCACGCGCAGCGCGCGCCCGCGCGCGTGGTGCTGGAGCAGGTAATCCGCGTCGCGTTGAAAGCGGACGGTGAAGCGTATGAGGCGCTGGTCACCGCGAGCTTCGCGGCGCAGCAGCCTTGGCTCACACGCACGCTGGCGCCGGTCGAGGCTCTTGCCGCGGCGGCGCGCGAGCAGCTCAACGCCATCGACCGCGCCGAGGACGCCGCCGCGGTGCTGGCATTGGCGTTGAAGCTCGACCAGGCCTATGGCGACGCCAAGGCGCGCGCTGGCATGCTTGACTTCGACGATCTGATCGAACAGGCGCGGCGCTTGCTTCGCCAGTCCGAGGCCGCGCCCTGGGTGTTGTACAAACTGGACGGCGGCCTCGATCATATCCTGATCGACGAGGGCCAGGATACCAGCCCGGCGCAATGGGAATTGATCGCGCCGCTGCAGGACGAGTTCTTCGCCGGCCGCGGCGCGCGCGAACGGGCGCGCACCATGTTCGCGGTCGGCGATCCCAAGCAGAGCATCTATTCGTTCCAGGGCGCTGACCCAGGGCGCTTCCTGGAGGAAGCGCGCGCGCTCGAAAAGCGGGCCCGCAGCGCGAAACTGGCGTTTGCCGCGCCCGATCTGCTGACCTCGTTCCGCTCGGCGCCGGAAATTCTCGCCGTCGTCGATGCCACATTGAAGCATTTGCCTCTGATGGCTGCGCCGCCGCAAAGCGAGGATGTGACCGAGCATCTGGCAGCGCGCGAAAAGGAAAGTGGCGTAGTCGAGGTATGGCCGCTGGCGCTGCGCCCGCCGGCGCAGCCCGCCCACGCTTGGGACGCGCCGATGGATGTCGAGTCGGGCGTTACCGCACCCGCGATCCTGGCGCGTGAGATCGCCCGGCGGGTGAGCGCGATGATCGCGGCGCGCGAAGCGGTGTGGGAGAAGGGCGCGCTACGCCCGATGCGCGCGGGCGACGTGCTGGCGCTGGTGCGTACGCGCGGGGCCATGTTCCGCGAACTGATCAAGGCGTTCAAGCGCGCCGGCCTGCCGGTGGCGGGCGCCGACCGCATGGTGTTGCGCGATGAATTAGCGGTGGAAGATTGCCTGGCCTTGATGCGCGTGGCGCTCGATCCCGCCGACGATCTCTCGCTTGCTTGCGTGCTCAAGGGCCCATGGCTCGGGCTCGACGACGACGATGCCGACATTTTCCCATTGGCCTACGGTCGTCGCAAGGGCGAGACGCTGCTGGCGCGCTTGCAGGCTAATGGCGAGGCGAAATACGCGTCGGCGCGGGGGTTTGTCGCCGAGCTGATCGCCCGCAAAGGCGCGGATGGGTTCGCGTTTCTGTCCTGGGCGCTGGAGACGCCGCACGCGGGCGGGGCGAGCGGCTGGGCGCTGGTGCTGGGTCGACTCGGCCCCGAGGCGCGCGATCCGGTGGAGGAATTGCTGCAACGGGCGCTCAAGCCGGGCGCGCACGCGAGCGCGACCTTGCAGCGCTTTCTGCACGAGATCGATGCCGATGCCGGCCAAGTCAAACGCGAGATGGAGGCCGATTCCGGCGCGGTGCGGGTAATGACCGTGCACGGCGCCAAGGGGCTGGAAGCGCCGATGGTGATTCTGCCCGACACCACCGGTGATGTGGAAGATTCGCCCGATAACGGGCTTATCTTCGACGATGCGGCGGGTCCGTTCGTGTCGTTCCGCGGCAGAGACGATGATGCGGCCGTCGCCGCCGCCCGCGCCGGCCACGAAGCCCGCATGCGGAGCGAGCATTGGCGGCTCTTGTATGTGGCGATGACGCGCGCGCGCGATCGGTTGATCGTCTGCGGCGCGCAATGGCGCGACAGCGAGGCGGGGCCGAGTTGGCGGCTCGCGGTCGAGAACGGCTTGCGCGGGCTCGGCGCCGCGGCGTGCGAGACCCCGTTCGGCGAAGGCCTGCGCTGGGGCGCGCCGCTGTTCGCGCCGGCGGGCGCGGCGAGCGCGGCCGCCGTAACGCAATTGCCGCATTGGGCGCTGGCGCCCGCGTCGGGCGCGGGCGCGCCGGCGAGGCAAGCACCTTCGCTCGCCCACCAATCCGACCCTGAACTGTTTTCGCCGCGCGGCGACGGGCAAAAGCGATTCCGCCGCGGCCGCTTGATCCATGGTCTGCTGGAGCGCCTGCCCGAGATCGCGCCCGAGCGCCGCGCCGAGGCGGCGCGCGTCTGGCTGACGCGCCGCGGCGCCAGTGAGGAAGAGGCCGCGCGCCATACCGCGGAGGTGCTTGGCGTGATGGCGCGGTTTCCGGCGCTGTTTGGACCGTTGAGCCGGGCCGAGGCGCCGATCGTTGGCGGGGCCGCCGGCAAAGCGATTAGCGGCATCGTCGATCGGCTAACGGTGGAGGAGGCGTTTGTCACCGTGCTCGACTACAAGACCGACCGCCCCGCGCCAGCCAACGCCGCGCTGGCGCCGCCGGGCTATATTTTGCAAATGTCACTTTACCGTGAAGTGCTGCAACAAATCTTTCCCGGCCGAAACGTCGTCTGCGCGCTGTTGTGGACAGAAGCGCCGCTTTTGATGTGGCTTTCACCAGAGCAGCTCGACGCAGCCTTCATCGCCCACCAGAGCGGTTGAATCGAGAGCCGTCCGCGCCTACATCGCCAGCACCAACAGGAGAAGCGCGCGTGCCCACCACCCATGTCACCGACGATAGTTTCGAAGCCGACGTGCTGAAATCCAGCCGGCCCGTGCTGGTGGATTTCTGGGCCGAGTGGTGCGGGCCGTGCAAACAGATCGGCCCGGCGCTCGAAGAGATCGCCGCCGAGATGGGCGACCGCGTGACGATCGCCAAACTCAATATCGACGAGAATCCGCTGACGCCCGGCCGCTTCGGCGTGCGCGGCATTCCCACTTTGATGGTGTTCAAGGACGGCAAATTAGCCGCCACCAAGGTCGGCGCCATGCCCAAATCCAAGCTCGCCGAGTGGCTGAACGAAAGCTTGTAGGGCCGGGAATCGCAATTTTGTGAAACACCAGTCCCACCTATCCCCGGATGAAGGCGCGCAACCCGGGGATGGGTGCTTATGAATCGTAATGGCGAGCACTAACAGCGTCCATGTCGTTCACAGCCCCTCGCGCTCCAGCGCTTCGGCGGCCAGCAGGAACGAGCCGCAGATTAGTACGCGCGGCGCCTCGAATTGCGCGGCGTAAGCCATGGCATCGGTGAGCGAACCCTCGCCCCAGCACTCGAAGCCGTGCTCGCCGGCGGCGTGCATCACCCGCAGAAACGATTCCTTCTCGCCGCGAAGGTCGAGCGGGACCACGCGGTCCACCGCGCCAGACAGCGCGGCGATGAAGGCCTCGACATCCTTGCGCGCCCGCATGCCGACGATGGCTATGGTGCGGCGCTGTTGCTTGCGGTTCATCGCCGTCAGCGCCCGCGCCAGCGCTTCCGCGGCATGCGCGTTGTGGCCGCCATCGACCCAAACCTCGCCGCCGACGGCGCGGACGATGGCGCTGAGCGGCCCGCGCGTCAGCGGCTGCAGCCGCGCCGGCTAGCGTGCCCAGCCGATTCCGGCGCTGAACGCGGCTTGCTCCAGCTCGCGCCAGTGCAGTAGCGCGGCGCAAGCGAGGCCGGCATTATCGATCTGATGGGCGCCCGCCAGCGCCGGCAGCGGCAGGTCGAGCGCGCGGTTTTCGGTCTGCACCACCAAGCGGCCATTGCTGGCGAACGCGTCCCACTCGGCGCCGCAGCGGAGCAGTGGGGCGCAGATTTGCGCGGCGCGCGCCTCGATCGCCGCCATCGCCTCCGGCGCCTGCCGGGCGACGAGCGCGGTGACGTTCGGCTTCAAGATGCCGGCCTTGTGCGCGGCGATTTCGCCGAGCGTGGCGCCGAGTACATCCTGGTGGTCGAGGCCGATCGGGGTCAGTACGCAGAGCGCGGGCGTTTCAAGCACATTGGTGGAATCGTCGCGCCCGCCCATGCCGGTTTCCAGCAGCGTCAGATCGGCGGGCGCGGCGCTGAACATCAGGAAAGCGGCGCCGACCTGGGCGTCGAACTGGGAGAGCCGCGGCCAATGTTCGGCGAGCTTCTCGGCGGCAGCGTCGAGCGCCGCATCGCTCGCGGTTTCGCCGGCGACCAGGAAACGCTCGTTTAGCTTGAACAGATGCGGTTTGGTGAACGCATGCACCTTGAGGCCCGCCGCTTCGGTGACGGCGCGCATGAAGGCGATGGTTGAGCCTTTGCCATTGGCGCCGGCGACATGAATGACCGGCGGCAATCGCGCCTGCGGCGCGCCGAGTTCGTCGAGAACGCGCTTCAGCCGCGCCAAATCGAACCTCTTGCCGTGGCCAAACTCGGGGCCGAACAGGCGTTCGAAATTTTCGAGGGCGGGGTCAGGCATAGCAATCCCCAGTCCCTAATCCCCTCACTCCGCCGCTTTCGCCCGCGCGGGCTTCGCGGCATTCTTGCGCTTGGCTCTTGTCGGCGCGGCTTCGGCGACGACTTCGGCCAGCTCCAGCACTTCGGCGTCGGGCGCGGTGGCGGCGGCGTGCTTGTGCATCAGCGCCCCCAGCAGCAGCGATAGCGTCGCCTTCATCTGCCGGCGATCGACCACCAGATCGACCATGCCCTTGTCCAACAGATATTCCGCGCGCTGAAAGCCCTCGGGCAATTTCTGGCGGATGGTTTCCTCGATGACACGCGGGCCAGCAAAACCGATCAGCGCGCCAGGTTCGGCGATGTGCACGTCGCCGAGCATGGCGTAGCTGGCGGTGACGCCGCCGGTGGTGGGATCGGCGAGCACAACGATATAGGGCAGGCCAGCTTCGTGCAGCAGCTGGATCGCCAGCGTGGTGCGCGGCATCTGCATCAGCGAGAGAATGCCCTCCTGCATGCGCGCGCCGCCCGAGGCGGTGACCGCGATCAGCGCCGCCTTGCGCCGCACCGCGGCCTGCGCCGCCGCGACGAAGCCTTCGCCGGCGGCCATGCCGAGCGAACCGCCCATGAACTCGAAATCTTGTACAAGCACCACGGCGCGGGCCCCGCCGATGCGGCCATAGGCGCCGGCCATGCAATCCTCGCGGCCGACCTTGGCGCGCGCATCCTTCAGCCGGTCGGCGTATTTTTTTGAATCCTTGAATTTGAGCGGATCGTCAGGCGCCTTCGGCATCTGGATCTTCTGCCACGCCTGGTCGTCGAACAAATGCTTGAAGCGCGCGTCGGGGCCGATCCGCATATGGAAGCCGGCGGGCGTGACCCAATCGGCGGCCTCAAGTTCGGCGCGGAAAATGAGATCGCCGCTGAGTGGGCATTTGATCCAGAGATTGTCCGGCGTCTCGCGCGCCTCGTCTGGTTTAGTGCCGCGCAAGCCGGGCCGCGCGAAATTGGAAAGCCAGTTCATGCGCGTGTTCCCTGTTTAGTCCGCGCCGTGCGCACAGCTTCGCTCAGAAGCGCTACTTTGCGCAAGACGCGTTCGACCGCTTCACCTTTCCCGCCGGTGGAGATTTCATCCACCAACGCCGACCCCACCACGACAGCGTCGGCGTGTTTGGCGATGGCCCGCGCCGCTTCCGGCTCGCGCACGCCGAAACCTACCGCGATCGGCAGCGAGCTTGCGCGCTTCAAGCGAGAAACCGCGCTCTCAATCGCCTGCGACGTTGCGGCATTGGCGCCGGTGATTCCAGCGATCGAGACATAATACAGGAAACCCGAAGCGCCATCGAGCACCTTGGTTAACCGCTTCTCATCCGTGGTTGGCGTGGCGAGGCGGATGATGGAAAGATCGTGCGCCGCAAACGCCGCGCGCAGCGGCGCATCCTCCTCCGGCGGCAGGTCAACGACGATGGCGCCGTCGGCGCCGGCTGCGTGCATGCCGCGCGCGAACGGTTCGTAGCCCATCTGCTCAATCGGATTGGCGTAACCCATGAGGATGAGCGGGGTGTCTCTGTCTTGTTCGCGAAAGCGTCGCGCGAGTTCCAGTGTTTGCTTCAGCGAGCCGCCCGCCTTCAGCGAACGCTGCGCCGCCTTCTGAATGCTCGGCCCATCCGCCATCGGATCGGAAAACGGAAAGCCAAGCTCAATAATGTCAGCGCCGGCGGCGGGGATGGCTCGGAGAATTTCAAAACACGTGTCGTGATCGGGATCGCTCGCCATGATGTAGGCGATCAGCCCTGCGCGGTTTTCCCGCGCGAGCGAAGCGAAGCGGGTGGAGAGGCGGGCGGTCATTGCAGTCAGTACGGCAGTACATAGTTGCAGCGGAAATGAACGATGATTCTGCCGCTTTCGAGATCTGGATTGGATGAACCGACGCTGACAAGAAGTCGCTCGCACGTCTCATGGCCGTCGCGCGAATAGCTGTACTCTCCGTTGGCGCCTGGGTTGCTAGCTCCAACGTAGACGACGACCCAGCCTCGCTTGATCAGCTCATCATGGTACGCCACCACGACGTTGCGCGCGTCGTCAATAGCTCGGCCATCGCCCCACGCTATTAACACACACGGATCTTGTTCGCATTGCCCCGAACCGGCGAGGAGTGGAACCTCCAATCCCTCAGGTGCAATAAAAGCTTCGCGCGCGGCGGTGCAGCTCAATGTGGCAGAGACCAGCGCAATGGCAAAACAGCGCCAATATGGACCGCCGGCGCCCTCGCCGGCATGCGGTGTTTCAGCTTGCCCGGACCGCTGTGGTTGCAACACCGCTGCC
>JANNQT010000146.1:0-3775 GCA_031400895.1 Alphaproteobacteria bacterium
ACGGTTTCCCTCCTCAGGGATTGCTTAGACGACTTCAAAGAGTCCTGCTGCTCCCATTCCTCCGCCGACGCACATCGTCACCACCACGTACTTGACGCCCCGGCGCTTGCCCTCGATCAGCGCATGGCCGACCAGGCGCGACCCGGTGACGCCGTACGGGTGGCCGACCGCGATCGCGCCGCCGTCGACGTTCAGCCGTTCGTTCGGGATGCCCAGCTTGTCGCGGCAGTAGATCACCTGCACCGCGAAGGCTTCATTCAGCTCCCACAGGCCGATGTCGCCGACTTTCAGGCCGGTGCGCTCGAGCAATTTCGGGATCGCGAAGACCGGCCCGATGCCCATTTCGTTCGGCTCGCAGCCCGCGACCGCGAAGCCGCGGTAGATGCCGAGCGGCTTCAAGCCGCGCTTGGCCGCCTGCTTGTCGCTCATCAGGACCTGCGCCGCGGCGCCGTCGGAAAACTGGCTCGCGTTGCCCGCCGCGATCACGCCGCCCTCGATCGCCGGCTTGATCTGCGACACGCCCTCGTAGGTGGTGTCGGCGCGGATGCCCTCGTCGTGCTCCACGGTGACCTCTTTCATGGTCTCCGTGCTGGTGGCTTTGTCGACGACCTTCATTTTCGTCGTGATCGGCGCGATCTCGTCCTTGAACTTGCCCTCGGCGCGCGACTTTGCGGCGCGATTCTGGCTCTCGACGCCATAGCGGTCCTGCGCCTCGCGCGGGATGCCGTATTTCTTCGACACATACTCGGCGGTCTGCAGCATGTTCCAGTAGATCTCCGGCTTGTTCTGCGTCAGCCATTCGTCCTTGCCATGCTGCTTGTTGGCTTCGTTCTGCACCAGCGAGATCGACTCCACGCCGCCGGCGACGAAGATGTCCGCTTCGCCGGCGATGATGCGCTGCGCGGCGAGCGCCACGGTCTGCAGGCCCGATGAGCAGAAGCGATTCACGGTTGTGCCCGACACCGTTACGGGCATACACGCGCGCAACGCGATCTGGCGCGCGATGTTGCCGCCGGTCGCGCCCTCGGGCGTTGCGCAGCCCATGATCACGTCCTCGACCTCGCCGGGCGCGAGCTTGGCGCGCTCGAGCGCCGCCTTCACCACGTGGCCGCCCATGGTCGCGCCATGGGTCATGTTGAGGGCGCCGCGCCAGCTCTTGCACAGCGGCGTGCGGGCGGTGGATACGATGACGGCATCAGCCATTGAACTTCCCTCCTTGTTTCGCGAGTTTGACGAGGAGTGGTGCGGGTTTCCACACTTCTCCCATGTATCCCTTGCTGAATTTCTCGATCGAGGCCAGCACCTTCGGCAGGCCGACCGTATCGGCATAGAACATCGGTCCGCCGCGGTACGGCGGGAAGCCGTAGCCGGTCAGGTAGACCATGTCGATGTCGGAGGCGCGCAGCGCGATGCCTTCCTCGAGGATGTAGGCTGCTTCGTTGACAAGAGCGTAAATCAGGCGCTCGACGATTTCCTCGTCGGAAATGGCGCGGGTCTTGATCTTGTTTTCCGTTCTGTAGTTTTTTATGACTTCTTCAACCGTAGGATCCGGTATCGGGGTCCGGTTGGGCAGGTCGTACCGGTACCAGCCCTTTCCCGTTTTCTGCCCGTAGCGTCCCAGTTCCGCGATTTTGTCGCCGACCTTCGAATAGATGAAGTTCGGCCGCTCGACGTAGCGGCGCTTCCTGATTTCCCAGCCGATGTCGAGGCCCGCCATGTCGCCCATCGCGAGCGGCCCCATCGCCATACCCCACTTGTAGGCCGCCGCATCGACCTGCTGCGGCGAGCAACCCTCGTCCAGCAGGAACAGCGACTGCTGGCCGTATTTCTCCACCATGCGGTTGCCGATGAAGCCGTCGCACACGCCGGAGACCACCGCGACTTTCTTGATGGTCTTGCCGAGCTTCATGGTGGTGGCGAGCACGTCCTTGGCGGTCTTCGCGCCGCGCACCACTTCGAGAAGGCGCATGACGTTGGCGGGAGAAAAGAAATGCGTGCCGATCACGTCCTGCGGCCGCTTGGTGACGTCCGCAATCGCGTTCACGTCCAGGGTCGAGGTGTTGGTGGCGAGGATCGCGCCGGGCTTCATCACCGCATCGAGCTTCCTGAACATGTCCTGCTTCACGTCCATGCGCTCGAACACCGCCTCGATGACGATATCGGCGTTCTTCGCGTCTTCCAGGGTTATGGATTTCTTTATCAAGGAAACCCTTTTGTCCATTTCGTCCTGCTTCAACCGTCCCTTGGAGACGGTCGAGGCGTAATTTCTCATGATGGTTGCCAGGCCCCGATCGACGGCTTCCTGCTTCATGTCGATCATGACCACCGGGATGCCGGCGTTGGCGAAGTTCATGGCGATGCCGCCGCCCATGGTGCCGGCGCCGATCACCGCCGCGCTCTTCACCGCGCGCAACGGCGTGTCTTCCGGAACGTCGGGAATCTTGGAGGTCTGGCGCTCGGCGAAGAACATGTGGCGCATCGCCTTCGATTCGATGCCCTCGACCAGAACCATGAACCGCTCGCGCTCGAACTTGCGGCCCTCGTCGAAGGCCATGGTCGCCGCCGCTTCGGCGCAGGCGACGATCTCCAGCGGCGCCGGATAGCCGCGCGAGGTCTTCTTCACCTCGGCGCGCGCCGCGTCGAAGAACGCCTTCACGTCGCCCTCAATCTTCGGCGGCAGGTCGCGGATGCGCTTCGGTCCCTTGTTCTGCTCCACCAGTTTCTTCGCAAAGGCCACGGCGCCTTCCAGCAGATCGCCCTGCACGACGTCATCGACCAGGCCAAGGACATTCGCCTTGGCGCCGGAAAGCGGCGTGCCCGTGGTCATCATGCGCACCGCCTCGGCCATCGGCACGATGCGCGGCAGGCGCTGCGTGCCGCCTGAGCCGGGTAGCAGGCCGAGCTTCACTTCGGGCAGGCCGAGCAGCGCCTTGGGCGTCGATACGCGGTAATGGCAGCCGAGCGCGAGTTCGAGGCCGCCGCCGAGGGCGAAGCCGCCGATCGCCGCCACCAGCGGCTTCTTCAGGCCGTCCTGGATGTCGTTCAGCTCGGGCAGCACCGGAGAAACGCGCGATTTTTCGGTGTTGAACTCGCGGATTTCGGCGCCGCCGGAGAACGCCTTCTCCGAGCCGATCAGCACCATCGCCTTCACCGCCGGGTCGGCGTCGGCCTTTGTCAGCGCGCCGCCGACATGGACGCGGTTGGCCGCCGACATGCTGTTGACAGGCGGGTTGTTCATGGTGATGACGGCGATGCCGTCGCGTACCGAATACGATGCCGCGTCGCTCATTGCGGGAATTCTCCTCCTCGGGGAGGCGCAATTCTAGCAAGCCTGTCACGTCAGGGGAGTAGCATGTGCGCTAACTTTTCTGTGTCAGGCGGAGGCAAAAAATGCAGTTTCGTATCAAGCGCGGCTTCTGGTCTGCAGCGGTCATGGCCCTGCTGGCGGCGGCGCCCGCGGCTGCGCAGGTACAGGCATACCCAATCAAGCCGGTGCGCCTGCTGGTGGGCTTTCCCGCCGGTGGCAGCACCGATCTGCTCGCACGCACCCTGGTGCCGGGGCTGTCGCAGGGGCTCGGACAGCCCGTGGTGGTGGAGAACCGGCCGGGCGCCGGCGGCAATATCGCGGGCGAGGCCGCGGCGAAGCCCGGCGCCATGTTTTTCTCCTCGTCCGGCAACGGATCGCCCGGACACCTCGCGGGCGAACTGTTTCGCAGCATGGGGGGCGTGAATATCGTCCACGTGCCCTACAAGGGCGGCGCGCCATCGACGACGG
>JANNQT010000147.1:0-2706 GCA_031400895.1 Alphaproteobacteria bacterium
GTCACCGAATCGTCGCTGTACATGGTGTACAATAAAAAACACCGTCATTCCGGGATCGCGAAGCGATACCCGGAACCCGGGGGCAACAATCGCGCTCGTGGCCCCTGGGTTCTTGATCGCGCTCCGCGCGTCCGGAATAACGGCGCGTGGTGCTTTTCATATCAGTTAGAGCTTCCCCAGGCACCACATCAGCACAGCCTTCTGCGCATGCACGCGGTTTTCGGCTTCGTCCCAGACCGCGCTTTGCGGGCCGTCGATCACCGCGGCGGCAACTTCCTCGCCGCGATGGGCGGGCAGGCAGTGGAGGAAGATCGCGTCCTTGCCGGCGCGCGCCAGCATGGCTTCGGTGACGGCATAGGGCGGGAAGGCCGCCATGCGCGCGTCCCTGTCGGCGTCGCCCATCGATACCCAGGCATCGGTGACGACGATGTCTGCGCCGGCGATGGCGGCCTGCGGGTCCGCGCTCACTTCCACGTCAGCGCCCGCCGCTTTCGCCGCCGCGATCTCCTGCGCGCGCGGCGCGTAGGCGGGCGGGGCGGCGATGCGCAGCTTGAAGGCGAGTTTCTCCGCCGCGTGCACGAACGAGGCGCACACATTGTTGCCGTCGCCCAACCAGGCCACGGTTTTGCCGGCGATGTCGCCCAGGCTTTCCTCGATGGTCATGACGTCGGCGATGATCTGGCACGGGTGCGAGAGATCGGTGAGGCCGTTGATCACCGGCACGTGGGCGGCACGGGAGAAATTGAGCAAGTCCTCGTGGCAGTTGGCGCGCATCATGAAGCAGTCAACCATGCGCGAGAGCACGCGCGCGGTGTCCTCCACGGTTTCCCCGCGCCCCAATTGCGTGTCAGCGGCGCTGAGCACGATGGCGCTGCCGCCGAGTTGCAGCATGGCGATCTCAAAGCTGACGCGGGTGCGGGTGGAATTCTTCTGGAAGATCATCGCCAGCGCGTGGTGGAGCAGGGGGGCGTCCTCGTCTGGCTTGGCCTTGGGCCAACCCAAGCGCTGCGCCTTGCGCGCATGCGCCTCGTCCAAAATGGCGCGCAGCTCCTCGGCGGAGAGCGCGGCGATGTCGAGGAAGTGGCGGGGACCGCTCACGCGAATGTCCGGGCAGCGCCCGCCCTTGGCGGCGGGAGTAGGAGCAGGGGGCGTGCAGGAGCAACCGCCACGGCGCCGCTTGCGTTATATTCTGCGCGCGTGAGAATGTTCACGCGCTTGCTTGCAGCGTTTGCTCGCCCAGCGCCGCGTCTATGGCATCGATCGCCAGGCTTACTTGCGCTTCGTCGATGATCAGCGGCGGGGCCAGGCGCAGCACGTTGTCGCCGGCGACGCCCACCAGCAGCTTGCGCTCGCGCAGCACGGCTTGGATGGGTTTGGGGTCGATTTTGAGTTTCAGCCCGCGCAGCAATCCCTTGCCCGTCACCGCGACCACCAGATCGGGATGGCGGTCCTTCAGGCTTTGCAGTCCTTGGCTCAAATGGTTGGCGATCTTGTTGACGTGCTCCATCAGAGCCGGCTTCGACAATTCGTCATAGCAAGCATTGCCCACCGCCATCGCCAGCGGATTGCCGCCAAACGTGGTCCCGTGCACGCCCTTGACCATGCCCTTGGCGGCTTCGCGCGTGGCCATGAACGCGCCCAGCGGAAAGCCGCCGCCGACGCCCTTGGCCACCGCCATGATGTCTGGCGTCATGCCCGACCATTGGTGCGCCCACATCTTGCCAGTGCGGCCGGCACCCGATTGCACTTCGTCGAAGATGATCAGAAAGCCCACTTCGTCGGCGAGCTTGCGCAAGCCTCGCAGATATTCATCACTGGCCGCGCGCACGCCGCCTTCGCCTTGCACCGGCTCGATGATCAGCGCCGCCGTGGTCGGGCCGGCGAGTTGCTTCACCGCGTCAAGATCGCCCCATGGCGCTTGGATAAATCCCGGCAGGCGCGGACCGAAGCCGTCGAGATAGCCGGAATTGCCCGACGCATTGATCGCCGCGTAGGAGCGGCCGTGGAACGAGCCCTGGAAGCCGATGATGTCCACGCGCTCGGGATTGCCATTGGCGGTGTGATATTTGCGCGCGGTTTTTAGCGCGCCCTCGATCGCCTCGGTGCCGCTATTGGTGAAGAACACCACTTCGGCGAAGCAATCGCGCACGTATTTCGCCGCCAGCTCCTCCTGGCCCTTGACCTTGAACATGTTCGAGGTGTGCCAGAGCTTGCCGGCTTGTTCGGTCAGCGCCTTGACCAAAACCGGGGCCGCGTGCCCAAGCGCGTTCACGGCGATGCCGGCGATGCAGTCGAGATATTTCTCGCCCTTGTCGTCCCAAATCCAGCAGCCCTCGCCGCGCACGAAAATCTGTTCCGGCGGGGAATAGACGGGAAGGATATGGCTTTCTGGCATCGGGCTCTCGCGGAAAAAGAAAGGCGCGGTTTTGAGCCGCGGCGGGCGCGGGGTCAAGCGCGGGAAGTTGTTGGATGGAGGGGGTCCGAACCCAGCAGGTTCGCCCCCTGGGTTAGGCTTCCCATGGACCGCCGGTGCCCTCGCCAGCGGCGGTGAACGCAAGCGCGCGGACAGTCGGCGTGGTTGCCAAAAAGAGCCGGAGGGCCGGCGGTTCGGGTTGCGCGAACTCTGTTCTAGCCGGCACAAGCAAGCGCGCCGAGGCCCGGACTGCGCTTAACTCCCCTGTTCGGCGTTCGGCGCTGGATCGGGTG
>JANNQT010000148.1:0-2395 GCA_031400895.1 Alphaproteobacteria bacterium
GTGATGTTGCGCGTGATCGAGCCATCGGATCCCGCGCCGTGGGCTTCGATCAGCGAGGAAATGCGCCGCCAGGCGCAATTGGCGGCGGAATCGCTCACACAGCGCTTCGCGGCCGAGATCTGGGCTGAGTGCGGCATTACAGCCGAGCCCGTGCTGCGCGAAGGCGAACTGAAGCCCGAGCTGCGTAAGCTGCTTGAAGAGGATCAATCCATAAAGCTCGTGGTGTTGGCTTCTGCTGCGGGGCCGGGCGGGCCGGGACCGCTGGTGGCGCAACTTGCCCGCAGCCAGGGCTTGGGCACGCGCGCAGTGCCGGTGCTGGTGGCGCCGGGCTCGCTCACGCGTGAGGAGATTCATGCGCTGGCCCTGCCGCTGGGGGGCTCGCCTCCTGCTTGACCGGCCACGCCCGAAGGGCCAATTCAACCAGATGTTCATCCAGACTGAATCAACGCCTAATCCGCGTACTCTGAAATTCCTACCAGGGCGCGCCGTGCTTGGGGCCGGCAGCCGTGAATTCGCCAGTGCGAATGGCGCGGACGCCTCACCGCTGGCGCAAGCCTTGTTCGCGATCGAAGGTGTAGAGCGCGTCTATTTCGGTGGCGATTTTATCACCATCACCAAACTCGATGCGATCGAATGGCCGCATCTCAAGCCGCACGTGCTGGCGGCGATCATGGATCATTTCATCGCTGGTCGCCCGGTGCTGCTCGACGCGAACGCGCCAGCCGATGTGAGTGATGAAGCCGAGATTGCCTATGAAGGCGAGGCCGCCGGCATCGTCAAGGAGATCAAGGAAATCATCGAGGCGCGGGTGCGCCCGGCGGTTGCGCGCGACGGCGGTGACATCACCTTCCATTCCTGGGACCATGATGCCGGCATTGTGCGCCTCAATATGCGCGGCGCCTGCGCCGGTTGTCCGTCCTCCGCGCTGACGCTCAAGCAAGGCATCGAAAACATGCTGCGCCACTACGTGCCCGAAGTGATGGGTGTGGAGCAGGTGGTTTGAGATCGAGTTGAGCGTGGTTGTTCTTGCCCTCGATACTGCGCTGGATGCTTGCTCAGTCGCCCTTGTACGCGACGAGGAAAGCATGGCCACGCTCAGTGAAACCATGCAGCGCGGCCAAGCGGAGCGGCTTGCGCCGATGGTGCGTGAGGTGGTGGCGCAGGCAGGCGCGGCGTTCGCCGATCTTGACCGCATCGCTGTAACGACTGGGCCGGGCTCGTTCACTGGCGTGCGAGTGGGTCTTTCGTTCGCGCGCGCGCTGGCGCTGGCGCTGGGCATGCCGTGCGTGGGTATAGCGACGCTCGAAGCGCTTGCGCTCGAGGATGGCGAAGCTGGTCTTCGGGGCGCGCTGATTGAAACACCAGGCGCGTCGTATCTTGCGCTGTATGAGGATGGTGCGCCGCTGATTGCGCCATGCGCCATCGAACGCGGAACACACAAGCAATTGATTGCCGACGTTTCAGGTGGGCGGTTCGTGACGCTGAGGGGGCCGGGGGTGACGCCGGACGTTTGCGCGTTAGCGCGCCGCGCCGCGCGGCTTGACGTAACACTCTATGCGCCTGATCCGCTCTATCTGCGCGCGCCCCACGTGACATTGCCGAGCCACGGATCGTGATTGAGGCGGTGGGCGCGGACGCCGCGGCGCTGTTGGCGGGCTTGCATGCGCGTGCGTTCGGCCGCTCTTGGAGCGCGGTCGAAATCGAAGCCATGCTGAAGAACCCCGTGACATTTGCACTAAGGGCCGATGCCTTGGGCTTCGTGATGGCTTGGGTTCTCGTGGGCGAGGGCGAAATTCTGACCTTGGCGGTGGCGCCGGAGGCGCGGCGACAAGGGGTCGGCGAGGCGCTCGCCGCCGCCGCCTGCGCCGCCGCCGTCTCTCGCGGCGCTGCCGCCATGCGTTTGGAGGTGGCCGACGACAACGCCGCCGCGCGCTCTCTCTACGCCAAGCTGGGATTTGAGGAGGTTGGGCGGCGGCGCGGCTATTACACGAGCGGCGCCGGCGTGGACGCCCTGATCATGCGCCGGAGCCTCGCGGCCTCAACGGGTTGACGGGTCTTGTGTGGACAGGCCGCGCCGGGAAGGGGTATTGCTCCGCGCGCTGCCGAGGAGTGCATGGACCGTATCGAAAAACTTTGTGTTGAGAAGGGCATGCGCATGACCGAGCAGCGCCGCGTGATCGCGCGCGTGGTCTCCAGCAGTCATGACCATCCAGACGTGGAGGAGCTGCACCGGCGCGCCGCGGCGGTCGATGCGGGCATTTCTATCGCCACCGTTTACCGCACCGTGCGCCTGTTTGAGGAGGCGGGCATATTGGAGCGGCACGATTTCCGCGATGGCCGCTCACGTTACGAAGAAACGCCGGATACCCACCACGATCACCTCATCGATATGAAG
>JANNQT010000149.1:0-26816 GCA_031400895.1 Alphaproteobacteria bacterium
GATTGTCAAATTCATAAGCTCCACTAAGCCCTATGTTTTCTAGTGGTCCTGATGATTCTGACACTTGCAAAAGCGCGCTGCAGATCTGGGATGCAAGTGTCAGAATCGGACCACTAGCGCCCTGGGTGCGGGTATGCCGGCGTCTCGCCGGCGATCCGGCGCCGCGCTATTCCAGCGATTCGCCTCGCCGCCAAGGCCGCTTGCCGCATTCCGGTTGCCCACGCCGAGCCGTTGGCCTACCGCGATACGGTACGCTTCTCGGGGATATCGCATGCAATTTCGTCGGCTGGCCGCGTTTTTGGCGCTGTGCGCCTTGGTCCTGGTTCCCACCGCGGCCCAGGCGCAGCGGCAATGGTTCGCGGATGGGGCGGTCCCTTCGCGCTATGAGATCGCCATCACGCCCAATATCGAGGCCGGGAGCTTCAGCGCCGAAGCGCGGATAAGTGTCGAGGCCGAGGCGGCGCTGGACGCAATCGCCATGAACGCGCTCGACCTCGCCGTCGCCAGCGCCAGCATCGATGGCGCGCCGGCGCGATTTACCATCGACGCCGCCGCGCAAACGCTGACGCTGACCCCGCGCCGTCCGCTGGCGCCGGGCCGCCACGTCATTCGCATCAGCTACAGCGGCAAAATTCAAGACGACGCCTACGGCCTGTTCCGGGTCTCCTACCAGGCCAACGGCCAAACCAAACACGCTCTGGCGACGCAATTCGAGCCGGGCGACGCGCGCCGCCTGGCCCCGATGTGGGACCAGCCCAACCGCCGCGCCGTGTTTTCGCTCACAATCACCGCGCCGTCCGACCAGATGGCCGTATCCAACATGCCGGTCGCGCGCGCCACGCGTCTCTCCGGCGGGCTCACCCGCACCCGCTTTGCCGATACGCCGTCGATGGCCAGCTACCTCTTGTTCCTGGCGGTGGGCGATTTCGAGCGGGTGACACGCGACGTGGACGGCGTCGAATTGGGCGTGATTGTGCGCCGCGGCGAGGGTCACCGCACCGCAGCGGCGCTGCAGGCGGGCGAGGAATCGCTGCGCTATTTCACCGACTATTTCGGCATCCGCTATCCGCTTCCGAAACTGGACATGATCGGCGTGCCCGGCGCCGGCGGTTTCGCGGCCATGGAAAATTGGGGCGCCATCCTCTATTTCGACCAATATATTCTGATCGATGAAGATCGCTCGAGCGATTCCGACCGCCAGAATATTTTCGGCATCGTCGCCCACGAGATCGCGCATCAATGGTTCGGCAATCTGGTCACCATGAATTGGTGGGACGATCTGTGGCTCAATGAGGGCTTTGCCTCCTGGATGGCGGCGAAGGCCACCGAGTCGATCCACCCCGATTGGAACCCCTGGCTCGCCCAGCTGACCGACGGCACGGCGACGGCGATGATGCTTGATGCGCGCGCCGGCACACATCCCGTTGTGCAAAGCGTCGACACCTTGGAGGAGGCCAATCTCGCCTTCGATGCGATTACCTACCAAAAAGGCCTGGCCGTCATCCGCATGATTGAAGCCTATGTCGGCGAGGATAATTTTCGCACCGGCGTGCGCAATTATTTGAACGCACACCTCTACGGCAACGCGCGCACCGAGGATTTGTGGAGCGCGGTGCAAGCCGCCTCGGGACAGCCGGTGCTCGAGATCGCGCACAATTTCACTGGCCAACGGGGGTTTCCCCTGCTCGCCGTCACGGGCGCTGACTGCACGCGCGAGCCCGGCAACGGCGCTCTAACGCTGACGCAAACGCGTTTCGCCATGGACGATGCGTCGCGCACCGCTGAACGCTGGGCGATCCCGGTTGTGGCGCGCCGTGTCGGCGAGGCCCCCGTGCGCGCCTACCTGCCAGCGGACCAGAACGCGCGCTTGGAGCTGTCATCGTGCGGCCCCTACATCGTCAATGCCGGCCAAACCGGTTTTTTCCGCGTTCGCTACGATCACGCCAATCTGGCGCGCCTGCGCGCGGCCATGCCGACGCTCGAGCCTGCCGATCAGCTTGGCCTCTTGCTGGATTATTGGGTGTTCGCCCGCTCGGGCGATGCGCCCTTCAGCGATTATCTGGACCTCGCCAGCGGCTTGAACGCCGAAGCCGACCCCATCATCGCCATGGACACGCTTTCATCGTGGAACGCGCTCGCGCGCTACGCTGCCGGCCGGCCCAGCGAAGCGACGGTCAAGGCCTACGCGCTGCAGACGCTGCGCCCGTTCTTCGCCCGCATCGGCTGGGACCTGCACCCCGGCGAAGCCGCGAACGACGCGCTGTTGCGCGCGCAATTGATCGCGGTGCTTGGCTCGCTCGGCGACGAGGCGGTGATCGCCGAAGCGCGCCGACGCGTACACGCCGCCGAAACCGACCCAAGCGCGCTTGCGGCTGGCGTGCGCGATGCGGCGCTCAGTGTCGTTGCGTTCAACGCCTCCGTCAGCGATTACGAAACCATGCTTGTACAGGCGATGGCGGCGACCGACTTTGTCGAGCAGCGCCGACTTTGGCGGCAACTCGCCAGCGTCAGTAACGAGGCGCTGGCGGCGCGGACACTGAGCCTGACCCTGGGCGAAGCCATGCCCCGCCAACTCAGACCGCAAGTCCTAGGCATTGTGTCGAACGGCCACCCGCGGCTCGCCTGGGACTTCCTGGTGGCCAACCGCGCGGCGATTGAAGCAATGCTCGATCCCTTGTCGCGGCTCGGATTCGCCTCGAGCATCGCCTCGTCGAACTCGGACCCGGCGATCGCGGCCGCGCTGCAAGATTATGCGCGCAATTTCCCCGAAGGCGCGCGCCCGACCATCGCCTCGGCGGTCGCCGCGATCCAGTTGCGGGCGCAGACCATCGCCGAGCGCATGCCGGCGGTGGAAGCCTGGATCGCGGCGCGGGAGCGGCCCAGGGAACGGGCCGGGGCGCGACGGCGCGGCGACAGCTGAGCTAGCGCCGCTGCAAGAAGGCAGCGAACGCGGCGCGCGCTTCATCCGATTGCAGGCGTTCGGCGAACAAGGCGCCCTCCTGGTGCATGCGCGCCAGCAAGGTTTCGGGATCGCGCATCAGCTTCTTGGTGAGCCGCAGCGCCTCGGCCGGCTTTCTCGCCAATGCATGCGCCGCGGCGCGGGCGCGCGGCTCGACCTCGCCAGCCGGCAGCGCCGCGTTGGCAAGGCCGGCCGCGACCGCACCCGCCCCGACGAGCGGCTCACCCAAGCCCAGCATGGCGAAGGCGCGGGCATGGCCCATGCGCGCGGGCAAGGTGAGGCTCGAGGCGTTTTCGGGGACCACGCCGAGATCGACGAACGGCGTGGTGAGCTTGACGGCTTCTGCGATGTAAACCAGATCGCAATGCAGCAGCATGGTCACGCCAATGCCCACGGCATGGCCCTGCACCGCCGCCACCAACGGCTTTTCCGCGAGGATGCAAGCTTCCAGGAAGCGGGTGACATGGCGCGGCGCGTCCCCGGCCTGGCCCGTGGCGATGGCGGCGAAATCGACGATGTCGTTGCCGGAAGTGAAGAAATCGCCCGCCGCCGTGAACAGGATTGCGCGCACCTCCGCATCGCCCGCGGCGGCGAAAATCGCATCGGCAAGCGCGCCGTACATCGCGTTGGTGATGGCGTTTTTCTTGGCCGGGCGGTTGAAGCGGATTTCGAGCACGCCGGCTTCGCGGCTGACGATGATCTCTTCACTCATGGCCAATCCTCAGGTTTTCAGTTTGTAGCCGGTCGCAAAAATCCAATACACCGCCCCGAGGCAAAGCGCCAGGAAGCCGGTCGTGGCGGCGATGGAAATGGCGACATTCACATCGGCGACGCCGTAGAAACTCCAGCGGAAGCCGCTGATCAGGTACACAACCGGGTTGAACAGCGTGAGCGTCTGCCAAGGCTCCTCCAGCATGTCGATCCGGTAGAAGGCGCCGCCTAGGAAGGTGAGCGGCGTGATGATCAGCATCGGCACGATTTGCAGCTTCTCGAATCCGTCGGCGAGCACGCCGAGAACAAATCCGAACAGGCAAAACGACACCGACGTCAACACCAGAAAACTCACCATCCAGAGCGGATGCAATATCTCGACCGGAACGAAGAAATTTGCGGTGGCGAGAGTGACCAGGCCGATGATGATCGATTTGGTCGCCGCCGCGCCAACATAGCCGGCGACAGCCTCGATCGGCGACACCGGCGCGGAGAGCAATTCGTAAATCGTCCCGGTCCATTTCGGCATGTAGATGCCAAACGAGGAATTGGAAATGCTCTCGGTCAGGATCGAGAGCATGATCAGGCCAGGCACGATGAACGACCCATAGCTGACCCCGTCGATCGCGCCCATGCGCGAGCCGATGGCCGAGCCGAAGACGATGAAATAGAGCGAGGTCGAGAGCACCGGCGAGAACAGGCTCTGGCCGATGGTGCGAACCCAGCGCGCCATTTCAAAACGAAAAATCGCTTGGACTGCGTAGAAATTCATCAGCGCGCGCTCACTAGGTTGACGAAAATGTCCTCGAGCGAGGATTGCTCGGTGTGCAAATCCTTGAACTCGACTTTCAGTTCATCGAGCCGGCGCAACAGGCCGGCGATGCCGGTCTCGCTCGCCTGCGCATCGAAACTGTAGATCAGCTGATGGCCGCCGCCAGCGAGCTCAAGCGCATAGCCGCCTAGCCCCTCAGGCAGGCTGGCGAGCGGGCTGTGCAATTCCAGGGTCAATTGCTTCTTGCCGAGCTTGCGCATGAGCACGGCCTTTTCCTCGACCACGATCAATTCGCCCTTGTTGATGACGCCGACGCGGTCGGCCATTTCCTCGGCCTCCTCGATGTAATGGGTGGTGAGGATGATGGTGACGCCGCTTTCGCGCAAGCGGCGCACCATCTCCCACATATCGCGGCGCAGCTCGACATCGACGCCGGCTGTGGGCTCGTCGAGAAATAAGATGATCGGCTCGTGCGATAGCGCCTTGGCGATCATCACCCGGCGCTTCATGCCGCCGGACAGTTCCATGATCTTGGAATCGCGCTTGTCCCACAGTGAAAGCTCGCGCAGCACTTTCTCGATGTGCGCTTCATCGGGCGGAAAGCCGAACAGGCCGCGCGAGAAGCGCATCGTGTCGATGACGCGCTCGAACGCGTCGGTGTGCAATTCTTGCGGCACCAAGCCGATCTTGCGCCGCGCGGCCTTGTAGTCGCTTATGACATTGTGCCCGTCGGCGACGATGGTTCCGCCCGACGGCTTGACGATGCCGCAAATGATGGAAATCAGCGTGGTCTTGCCCGCGCCATTGGGGCCGAGCAACGCGAATATTTCGCCCTTGCTTATTTCCAGATTGATCGGCTTCAGCGCCACCACGCCAGAAGCGTAGGTCTTCGATACGTCGCGGATGGAGAGGATGGGCAAGGGGGACTCGGTGAAGGTGCAAATCGGAGCGCCGCATGTAAGCCGTGCGCGCGCCGATGGCTAGAGGCCGCCGTCGCTAGAGAGCCGCCCAAAGATGCCGACGACTTCCTCGATGGCTTCCCCACGGTGACAAAGGCGCAAGTCGTGGCGTTCCTGGAAAACGCCAACGACCGGCTGCTCGAAGCTCTGCCGTGAAGGTCTTGCTCGACGAATGCGTCGATCGGCGGTTGGCGCGCCATATTGGGAAGGTAGGCGCGAGCGCGATCAGCCTAAGGCTCAACACTGCGCGGAAAAGTCCAAACGAGCAGCGCCGCGATGAAGAGACAGAGCGGCGCGTAGAGTCTGAGATTAAGTTCGAAAAACGGGCGCCCACGCGCGTACTCAAACACCGGCGAGACGTAAGGCGCGAGCCCGCGTGCAGCGAACACCAGGATGAGAACGGCGTAGCCCGCCAAAATCAGCCACCGGAGCGGCCCATCCATCAGCGCTGAGTGGCGCGCGGTGACGATGGCTGCGCCGCTCGCAAGTAAACCGGCCACGATCGCCGCTGGCCAAACGCCCGACAGCGGGCCCATGCGCGGCGGCATCGGGCCTTGCGCCGTGCCTACGACCATTTCGCGCAGCGAGTTTGGATCGTGGCCCGGCCAAAGCCCCCCGATGCCCCAATAGAGATGCAGCGCAGCAATCGCCAACAGCAACGCGATCAGCGCAACGCCGGGAATGCTCACGCTTTGCTCCCCATACTCACCCCCGGCGGCAGCGCGCAATCGGCCGGCACGAAGAAATCAGGCATTAGCGGCTTGGTCGGATCGACGCGGTATTTGTCGAAATCGCGTTCGCCTTCGCCGTAGAGCAGCACGTCGTCGATGAAGAAATTTCCCGTGCACGTCCGCGCCGACTTGTTGAAGATCGCGTAGGCCGCATCCGAGATGATGTCGGTCGTGCGGCAGTGCTTCATCCCCTCGCCGCCGGTGAGCGCGAATTCGATGGCGGCGGTGGCGATGCCGGTGCGGGGCCAGAGTGCGTTGAAGGCGATGCCGTCATCCTTGAACTCCTCCGCCATGCCGAGCACGCACATGCTCATGCCGTACTTGGCCATGGTGTAGGCGACATGGCCGGCGAACCAACGCGGGCTCATGTCGAGCGGCGGCGACAGCATCAGCACGTGCGGGTTCGCCGCGCGCTTCAAATGCGGAATGCAGGCGCGGCTGACGATGAAGGTTCCGCGCGCATTGACCTGGTTCATCAGATCGTAGCGACGGATATCGGTGGCGAGGGTGCCGGTGAGTTGGATGGCCGAAGCGTTGTTCACGCAAATATCGATGCCGCCGAAGCGGGCCACCGCGGCTTCCACCGCCGCGTTGACGCTATCTGGCTCGCGCACGTCCACCACCAGCGGCAGCGCCTGCCCGCCGACCTTCTCGATCTCCTCGGCGGCCGAATAGATCGTCCCCGGGAGCTTTTTGTGCGGCTCGGCGGTCTTGGCGGCGATGACGATATTGGCCCCGTCGCTGGCGGCGCGCAGGCCGATGGCGAGGCCAATGCCCCGGCTGGCGCCGGTGATGAACAGGGTCTTGCCCTTGAGGCTCATGAGTTTACTCCTTTTATCCACCCTAGAACGGTCGCGGACGGCTTCCCAGCCCGGGTTTCGCAGCCACGGCCCTTGACGCGCCCGAAAACTGAGGGAAATTCCGCAACCGAGGGATTGGTTTGGGAGAATGCCAGATGCGCATGCTTGCGCTTGCCGCCATGATCGGCGTTGGTTTGGTCGCGGGCGCGGCCGAGGCCCGGGAATACCGGGACCCGGCCGGCCGCATAATCTTCGATGCGCCGGCCAATTGGCCGGTGACGGTCGAGCAGGCGCCGGCGAACATCACCTATCTCATCGCCGGCAACGACGATAACGAGTGCCGGTTCCTGGTCACGGAAAACGCCGGTACGGCCACCGCCACCCCCCACAACATTTGGCGCACCGGTCGCAACGACGTGCAATTCACCGATGCGGCCTGGATCGATCTCGCCCATGCGCTGCCGCGTCTCTTCCCCGCGCCCGCCACCGTGGTCTCGCACACCCGCGACGACCAGGGGTTTTGGCCGGTGCAGCGTGCGGTGCTGAACTCACCGGGCCGTTCTTTCACCGTCTATGGCGGGTTGCAGCTGCGGCCCGGCATCGACATGCTGGGGTTCTGCGTCAATTACGACGGCGAACCGCCGCTGCAGACCTTCGACAACGTGCTGCGCTCGATGGCGCATCCCAATGACGCGGCATTCCGCGCCGCCGCCGAAGAACAGATCGCCGCGCGCGCCGCCGCCGAGGCCGCCGCCGCCGCTCCACCGGCGCCGCCACCGCCGCCGGAAGAGCAACGCCGCCGCCGCAACTGACAAAGTGTCATGGTAAACGCTTGGTTATCCGAGCGTTTACGTGCAATTCACAACGTTGGCCGCATGTAGGGGCGGATGCCAAGCGCCTTCGCAGCTTCTGCCATCTTGGCCAACCGCCCGATCCGGGCGATGGCGGTGGCGCTCGCCCTTGGCGGCGCTTCGCTCCTGTCGCCACAGCTCGCGCTGATGGGGCTTGCCTTGCTAGCGGCTGCCGCGCTCATGCGCTCGAGCGGGTTCGACGCGCCTGCCTTGGCCGGGCCATTGCTGGCGGCGCTGGCCGTAGGCGCGTTCGTGGGGCTTGCCGGAGCGATCGGGGTTCTGTTCGTGTGGCGCCTGTTCGCCGACGCACGCTGGAGCGTTGACCAAGCCGCGCGCCTGGCGAAATCCGCCGCCCGCCCTGGCCAAGCCAGTATGCGTGCGCTCATTCATGCCTGGGCCACGCCAATCCACGGGCTAGCGCTCGTCGCCTACAGCGCGCCGCACCTGATCGCCGGTCTGCCGCTCGATCTGCCCCACGTTCCGCTCTGGGTTCCGCTGTTGACCGCGGCGGCGGCGCTGGGAGCGGTGTTCGACTGGGCGCTGCGCAGGGCGGCGGAATGGCGACTGGGCGAACTCGCGGCCACGCCGGCCGCGCACCTGCTCATCCACCACACGCTCTTTCTGCTGGCCTACGGGCTGACGCTCGACGTTTCCGCCGGCCTGGTCGCCATGGCCGCCTGGCGGCTCGCGCATGCCGGCTATTTCAGCCGAGCTTGACCGCGGTGCCGTAGGCGAGCACCTCGGTGGCTTGACCCTGGCCGGCGTCAGTGGTTTCGAAGCGCACGCCGACGATCGCGTCCGCGTCGAGGCTCTTTCCGTGCTCGACCATGCGGTCAAGCGCCTGCTCGCGGCTTTCAGCCAGCAACTTGGTGTATTCGTGGATCTCGCCGCCGACGATCATGCGCAAGCTAGCGACGATATCGCGGCCGAAGAAGCGCGACCGCACGACGTTGCCGCGCACCAAGCCTAGATGCTGGGTTATGGGCCGCCCGTGGATGTCGAAAGTGGTCGAGATAATCATGGTCTCTCCAGCTAGCGTTCAATGTTGCGATAGCGCTTTTCGTTGGCGTCGCCGCTTTGATCGGCGATCACGCGCAGCGCCATCCAGATAGCGCCGACCAGCATCATGACGAAGCCGCAGACGCCCATCAGCACCAGCGCGAACGCGGCCAAGGCGCCGCCGACGACAATGGCGGGATCGCCCCCGGACAAGCCGGTCGCCAACACCGCGCCGACGCCAAAAAAGTAGGCCGCCCCCGCCAGCGCTAGGCCCAGACAGAAACACAGGATCGCGTTGTTGGCGCGATGCTCGGGGTTCTTGCCTTCAGAGCGGCTCATAGCGGACCACGCTTTCCTCGTCGCTAACCGCGCGCGCCAGGCCGCGCCCGATCAGGCAATTCATATGGGCTATGGTCTCGCCCGTCGCCATCCCCATTACATCCTCGCTGATTTTGCGCGCGAACAGCGCGCCAAACAGATCGACCGCCCGCTTCGGCCCCTCCTGCAGTCGCTTGTGCAGGCGCACCAACGAGCGTTCATGGCCGTCAATCAGCGCGCCGAGGCGCTCGTGCAGGCCGTGGAACGGTTCGTTATGCGAGGGCAGCACGAGCACCTCGTTGGGCACGGCGGCGCGCAATTTCTCGCACGAGCCCAGCCAGTCGCGGAGCGGGTCGGCGGTCGGTTCAGTCGGAAACACCGAAACGTTGGAGGAGATGCGCGGCAACACCTGGTCGCCGGAAATGAACAGCTTTGTTTCCTGCTGCCACAGGCAGGCATGTTCCGGCGAGTGGCCGTTGCCGGCAACCACGCGCCAAACCCGGCCACCGATCTCGATCGCGTCGCCATCGCTGAGGCGGCGATAGGCATCGGGCATGCGCGAGACGGCCATGCCGAAGCCGCCGAAACGCTGCTTGTAGCGCTCCAACCCCGCCTCGTCCCAGCCGGCGCCGCGATAGAAGCGCACGCCCTCCTCCGGGGCCTCGCGCCCGGTGTCGGCCAGCAACACGCGCGCGACCACGTATTCGAGTCGGCTCATCCACAGCGGCGCGGCGAACTTGCGGCAAATCCAGCCGGCGAGGCCGATATGGTCGGGGTGCATGTGGGTGCAAATGACGCGCGTGACCGGCTTGCCGTTCAGCGTCGCCGCGAAGATGGCGCGCCAATGATTGCGGGAATCCTCCAGCGCCAGGCCGGTATCGACCACCGTCCAGCCCTCGCCGTCCTCCAGCAGCCACGGATTGATCCATTTCAGCGACATCGGCAGCGGCATGCAGACCCAGTGAACGCCAGGCGCGATCTCGCGCGCGGTCCCGGGCGGCGGTGGCTCGCCTAGCGGGTAAGTCAGCACCGCTCGCGCGGCCGGCGCCTCTTCAAAGCCGTCCATTCTTTGTTCTCCAGCGGCCACCATGGGCCCCCGCAGGCGGCGCGCCAAGCCCGCTGCCGTCGCGGAAATTTCAACTGAGACGCGATTGGCCGCGCCGGAGGCGGCCCTTATCTGTTAGGAGAAGTTGGGGGTAGCGGCCATGAAACGCATCGTCATTTGCATGGACGGCACCTGGCAGAACCTCGCCTGGCAGACCGTTGACTACGATTCAGTCACCGGGGGCGCCATCGACCGCCGCACCAATGTGGCCAAGATCGCCCAGCAAACCGCCAATGCCGACGACCAGGGCGTCAAGCAGATCGTGTTCTACAGTCCCGGCGTCGGCGCGCGCAGCTTCGCCAGCCGCGACCAGAAGACCGCCAATTACGAAGGCGCCACCGGCGCGGGCAGCGAGGAGAGCATCATCGCAGCCTATTTGTTCTTGTCGTTTAATTATGAATTGGGCGACGAGATTTATTTGTTTGGCTTCTCGCGCGGAGCGTTTTGCGCGCGTAGCCTCGCCGGACTGGTGCGCCGCTGCGGCGTGCTCAAGCGCACCGAAACCGCCAATGTCCGCAATGCGCTCGATCTCTATCGCAAGCCGCCAAGTGCGCAGGCCGATTCCATGGCGCGCGAGTTCCGCAAGCGCTATTCCGTCGCCGCCGTGGCCGGACAGGACGATTCCGCGCTTGACGACCCCGCCGCCATCCGCGTCGCCTTCGTCGGCGTGTTCGACACCGTGGTGATGCGCAAGAGCTTCACCGAGTTGGCGGGCCTGGCCAAGCCCAGCCCCAAACACAGCTTTCACGACCTGAAGCTCGGCGATCACGTCATGGCCGCGCGCCACGCCGTCGCGCTGGATGAGCGCCGCAACGCGCTGCCGCTGACGGCGTGGAGCAATATTGGCGACTTTTGCAGCGGCCGCGGCTGCGACCCAGCTTCCCCTGACGCGCCCTACCAGCAGAAATGGTTTGCCGGCGCGCATGGCGATGTCGGCGGCGGGGCCAACCGCGAGCTATCGGCGATCAGCCGCAAATGGGTGATGCGCGGCGCGGCCCGCGCGGGGCTCAAATTCAACGAATCGTTGCGCGCCACCGGCGACCCCTCCAGCCCGACCTTCCTTGGCGGCAAAATCGAGCGGCTGAGATCGCTTACCATCCTCGGCTTCCAGAACCGCGTGCTCTATCCCGAGCCGCCCGACCCGACGGAGAAAGCCGCGCCGCGCGGCGAGCCGGTGACGCTGCCGCTGCTCGACCGGCTGGTGCATGTCAGCGCCGTGCTGCGCCTGCTGGAAGTGAAGCGCTATCGCCCTGCTCCGTTGCGCCCGTTCAAACCAATCATCGACCCGAAAAACCCGGCGTTCCGCGCGTGGCTCGAGCAGCGCAAGTACGAGATGTTCGACTGAGGTGTCCTCCGCTCCCTTCCGGGGAGGAAGCATTTTCGCTCATGAAAACTCCGCCAACCCCGCCGCGCCCAGTTCGATCGCGGCCAAGCGCGAAGGCGCGCGCGCCAGTACGGTGGCGGCGAAAAATGCCAACAACGCGCGCTGCTCGGCGAGGAAGTCCGCGGGGAAGCCCGCGGCGCGGGCCAGCCCGCGCGCCACCAGCGCCGCACCGGCGACTTCCGCCGCCAGGGTGAGATAGTCCGAGGCGCCCGTCAGCGCATCGGCGCGCGGCGCGGCAAGCATAATTTGCGTCGCTTCGCCCAGCGCCGCCGCGGCTTGCCCGAGCCAAGCGCCCCCCGCGCCGAGATCGGCCGCAGCCGCTTTCGCCTCCGCCACCAATTCGCCCATCGCCGCGCCGCGATCGCCCAGCAGCTTGCGCGCGTAGAGATCGATCGCCTGGATGCCGTTGGTTCCCTCATAGATCGGGGCGATGCGCGCGTCGCGATAAAATTGCGCCGCCCCACCCTCCTCGACGAACCCCATGCCGCCATGCACCTGCACGCCCAAGCTGGCGACCGCCACGCCCATGTCGGTGCACCAGGATTTCGCCAGCGGCGTCAGCAGATCCTCGCGCGCCTTCTCGCCGCGATCGGCGGCGGCGGCGCAAGCATAGCACAGCGCGCGGCCGATCTGGATGTGCGCCTTCATCGTCGTCAGCATGCGGCGCACGTCGGGGTGTTCCACGATCAACACGCCGCCCTGCTTGCGTTCGCGCGCATACCCCAGCGCCTTCTGGTAAGCCGCCTCCGCCACCGCCACGCCCTGCATGCCAACATTGAGCCGCGCCGCGTTCATCATCGTGAACATGGCCGCCAGGCCGCGATTTTCTTGCCCCAGCAGCCAGCCGGTCGCGCCCTCGAACGCCATCGTGCAAGTGGGCGAAGCGTGGATGCCCATCTTCTCCTCGACGCCGATGCAGCGCAGCGCGTTGCGCCGGCCATCCGGCAAAAGCTTCGGGGCCACGAACAGCGAGACTCCTTTCGATCCTGCCGGCGCGCCTTCGATGCGCGCGAGCACGAGGTGGATGATGTTGTCGGTAAGATCGTGCTCGCCCCAGGTGATGAAAATTTTCTGGCCGCTGAGGCGATAAGAGCCATCGGCGGCGGCGGTGGCCTTGGTCGTCAGCACGCCAAGATCGGAGCCCGCCTGCGGCTCGGTGAGATTCATCGTGCCTGTCCATTCCCCGGAGATCAGCTTCGGCAAATAGAGCGCGCGTTGTTCGGGCGAACCATGCTGGTGCAGCGCTTCGATAGCCCCGGCGGTGAGCATGGGGGCCAGGGCGAAACTCATATTGGCGGCGTGGATGGTCTCGAACACCCCCAGCGCCGCCGCGCGCGGCAAACCCTGACCGCCATAGGCGGGGTCGGCGGCGAGCCCCTGCCAGCCGCCGGCGCGGAACAATGCGTAGGCTTCGCGGAACCCCGGCGCCGAGGTGACCGCGCCGTCCCGCAATTGCACGCGCGCGCGATCGCCGCTGCTGTTGAGCGGCGCCAGCGTCTCGCCCGCCAGCGCACCGGCGGCTTCCAGGATGTCGCCCAGCAGCCCCGCATCCAGGTCGCCGGCCGGCGCCGACCACAAATCTGCGCACGCCTCGAGCGCGAAGCGCATGTCTTGAACCGGAGCACGGTAGCTCATGTCAGCCTCATGTCAGCCAAGGCGCGCCACTGTGCCGCGCCGGGTAACGCCTTGCGCCAGCCCGGGGTGGCGACAAGCCTGCCGCCCGGTGCTAAAGCGGCCAGGTAACCGCACGGGGGATATTGCATGCGTTTCATCTTAGTGGCCACAGCGCTGTTGGCCACGGCTTGCGCCACCACTGGGACCACCACGCCATCGGCTGTCGCGCAAACGCCCGCGACCGGCTCGCCGATCGCCGCTTCCTTGCCGCAAGCGCAAGGCACCTCGCTCAGCCCGGCCGATGCGCCCAGCGGCGCCTACGCGCTCGACAACCGCCACGCCAGTGTGCTCTGGCGCATCCGCCATATGGGGCTGGGGCTGTTCACCGCCCGCTTCGATACGCTGTCCGGCACGCTCAATTTTGATTCCGCACACCCCGAAAATTCCACCATCAGCGTGACCATCGCCGCCAGTTCAGTAAACACCGGCGTGCTCAACGCTGAAGGCCAGCGCGCCTTCGATCACGAGATCGCCAACGATGTTCTGGACGCGGAAGCCCACCCCAACATCATTTTCGTCTCCCGCTCGATCCAGCTCACCGGGCCGGCCACTGGCCTGATCACCGGCGATTTGACTTTGCACGGCCAGACTCACCCGGTCACGCTCGAAGCCAGCTTCGAAGGCGGGCGCTTTGTACAATTCTTCGGCAAGCATGTGATCGCATTCTCGGGACGCACCATCATCGACCGCTCGCAATGGGGCGCCTCGTTCGCCAATCCCGCCATCAACGGCGCCACCGGCAACATGGTCGAAATCGTGATCGCCGCCGAATTCCGCAAGGATTGAGGAGACAAATGATGCGCTTTGTTCTTGTCGCCGCGACGCTGGCGCTCGCGGCCTGCACACCCCCCACCCCGCCCACGCCGCCGCCCGCGACGCCGGTTGAAATCGACGCGCCGTCGGGCGTCTACATGCTCGACAAGGCGCACTCGAGCCTGGTCCTGCGGGTCGAGCATTTCGGGCTTTCGCACTACACGCTGCGGCTGACCGATCTCGACGCCACGCTCACCTTCAACGCCGAAAACCCCACCCACTCGAGCCTAAGCGCGACGGCGGCCGCCGGCTCAGTCAGCACCGAGTTCCGCGGTGGCGTTGATTTCAACGGCGAACTCGAAGGTTCTGAATGGCTCAATGCGGCGACGCATCCGATCATCACCTTCACCTCGAGCGGCGTCGAACTCACCGGCGCCGACACCGGACGGATGACCGGCGAACTGGAATTGCGCGGCGTGAAGCGTCCGGTGACGTTCGACGTCACCTTCAACCGCGCCTACCGCCAGCACCCGATGGGACGCCCCGGCGCGCTGCTCGGCTTCTCGGCGCGCGGCGCGATCAAGCGCTCTGAGTTCGGCATGACCCGTTACGTGCCGCAAGGTACTGGCGGGATCGGTGTGGCCGACGAAGTCGATATCGTCATCGAGGCCGAGTTTACCGTGCGCCCAGCGCCGGTAAATCCTGAGCATTGATGCCAGTCCAACGCTACACGGCGGTGGCGATCGTCCTGCACTGGGCGATCGCGCTCGCCATCGCCGGCATGATCGCGCTCGGCTGGTGGATGGGCGATGCGCTGGAGGACAAGGCCACGCAAGCGCAGGCGATCGCCGCCTTCCAGCTGCACAAATCCATCGGCCTCACCATTCTGCTGCTCAGCCTGGTGCGGCTGGGGTGGCGGCTGATGCATCCGGTTCCGCCGCTGCCCGCGGGCATGAAACCGTGGGAGCGCTGGGCGGCAATCGGCACGCACTGGGCGTTCTATGTCATCGTCATCGCCATGCCGCTGACCGGCTGGCTTTACGTCTCTACCGCCTGGTCGGTGCACGAGGATCCTCCTCGCCCACTCGATGTGCCGACGCTGTATTTCGGCTTGTTTCAGATTCCGCATCTGTTTGGCCTATCGCAGCTGGCCGAGGGCGCGCGCGCGGCTTTGGCGGAGCTGTTCGAGAACTTCCATTCCAAGCTGGCCTGGGGCGCGATTGGCCTGACCGTGCTGCATGTCGGCGCGGCGCTGAAGCACCATTTCCTCGATCGCGACGACGTGCTCGCGCGCATGGTTCCGGGGCTGCAGCCGGAGACCGACGCGCCGAAGGGACGCGCGCTGGCGCTGATCGGCGGGGCGGCGGCGATCGTGCTGGCGGCGGCTGCGGCGCTGTGGGCGTTCCAGGCCCCGCCGACGGGCGCGAACGCAGCGCCGGAATCGGTGCTGCACACACATGAAGACGGCGCGGACTCGAAAGCTGGCGACGAGCGCGCCGATGATCGCAGCCACGACACCCCAGCGGTCGCCGCCGCGTCTGGCGCTTCGCCGCGCTGGAATGTCACGCGCGCGGCCAGCCGCATCGGTTTCAGCGGAACCCATGCCGGAATCGCTTTCGAGGGCCGCTTCAATTCCTGGCGCGCCGACATAAGCTTCGATCCGGGCGACCTCGCGCATGCCTCCGCCATCGTGACCATCGACACCGGTTCGGCCGCCAGTGGCGTGCCCTTGCATGACCAGACCCTGCCCGGCGCGGAATGGTTCGATGTCGCCCGTCACCCCACCGCGAGCTTCCGCACCACTACGATCCACGCCCACGGCGATGGCCGCTACGAGGCGCACGGCGTGCTGACCATCAAGGGCCGCGCGATCGAGACCGAACTGCCGTTCACGTTGCGCATCGACGGCGACCGCGCCGTCATGGACGGCACGCTCACCCTGAGCCGCGCCGAAACCAACCTCGGCATGGGCTCGGACCCCGACGCGGAATATGTTTCCCGCGACATCGTCGTAACCGTGCATGTCCAGGCGCGGCGCGCTCGATGAGCGAGATCGCGCACGCCGCCGAGATTTTGCGCGCCGGTGGGCTGGTCGTGTTCCCAACCGAAACCGTGTACGGCCTGGGCGCTGACGCGACTAATCCGCTTGCGGTGGCGCGCCTTTACGAAGCCAAGGGCCGGCCGCGCTTTAATCCGCTGATCGCGCACGTGCTTGACCTGGAAGCAGCGCTTGGGCACGCGGATTTCCACGCCAAGGCGATTGCGCTGGCGCAGGCGTTTTGGCCCGGGCCGCTGACGCTGGTGGCGCCGCGGCGAGCGACAAGCAGCGTCGCCGAACTCGCTTGCGCCGGGCTCGCCACCATCGCCCTGCGCGCACCGTCGCACAAGCTGGCGCGTGAATTGCTGACGGCGTTCGCCGGGCCGATCGTGGCCCCCAGCGCTAACCGCTCCGGCCACGTCAGTCCGACAAGCGCAGATCACGCGCGCGAGGAGCTAGGCGAGCGGGTTGAACTCATTCTCGATGGCGGCCGCTGCGCCTTGGGGCTCGAATCCACCATTGTCGCCATCGACGCGGCCGGCGAAGCCACGCTGCTGCGCCCCGGCGCCATCGCCCGCGACGCCATCAAAGCCATCACCGGCCCGCTCGCCGCGCCCGCGTTGAACACTGTGAGCGCGCCCGGCATGCTGACCAGCCATTACGCGCCGCGCACGCGCGTGCGCCTCGACGCGACCTTGGCCAAGGAGAGCGAACTCTATCTCGGCTTCGGCGCGTATTCGCAGCCAGGCGCGCTGACGCTCTCGGCCAGCGGCGATCTGGTGGAGGCCGCCGCCAATCTCTACGCCCATCTGCGCGCGCTCGACGCGCAAGGCCCGCGCGCCATCGCCGTCGCGCCGATCCCGTACACCGGCCTCGGCCAAGCCATCAACGACCGCCTCACCCGCGCCGCCGCGCCGCGCGGTTAACGCTGACTCCCCCTCCTCCGAAGGGCCCCGACGGGGGCGAGGGGGCTGGCGCCGACGCTACCCCAACCAGGCAGGCCGCTTGTACGCCTTGCCTAAATCGCGCGCCACGGCTTCGTGCGCGATCGCGCCTTCGTACACGTTGAGGCCGTTGGCCAAATGCGGATCGTCCTTCAGCGCCTGCTTGTAGCCCTTGTTGGCCAACGCCAACGCGAACGGCAGCGTGGCGTTGTTCAGCGCGAACGCAGACGTGCGCGCCACCGCGCCAGGCATGTTGGCGACGCAATAATGGATGATGCCGTCGACGGTGAAGACCGGGTCGGAATGGGTGGTGGCTCTCGAGGTTTCAAAGCAGCCGCCCTGGTCGATGGAGATATCCACCAGCACCGAGCCGGGGCGCATGGTCTTCAGCATGGCGCGGGTGATCAGTTTCGGCGCCGCAGCCCCCGCCACCAAAACCGCGCCGACCACGACATCGGCTTCCTTCACCGCTTCTTCAATCGCGGCTTTGGTTGAATAGATCGTTTCCAGGCGGCCGTTGAACTCACGGTCGAGCTCTTCAAGGCGCGCTGGGTTCTTGTCGAACACTGTCACGCGCGCGCGCATGCCGACGGCGATTTGCGCCGCGTTGTAGCCGGAAACGCCAGCGCCAAGGATCACCACATCCGCCGGCCGCACGCCGGGCACGCCGCCCATCAGCACGCCGCGCCCGCCATTGGCCTTTTCCAGAAAGTGCGCCCCGACCTGGATCGACATGCGCCCCGCGACTTCGCTCATCGGTTTGAGCAGCGGCAAACGGCCCGCCGCGTCGGTGACGGTTTCGTAGGCGATGCAGGTCGCGCCGGACTTCATCAGCCCTTCGGCTTGTTCCGGATCGGGCGCGAGGTGTAGGTACGTAAACAGCGTGTGCTTGGGTTTCAGCCGCGCGATCTCGACCGCTTGAGGTTCCTTCACCTTCACGATCATCTCGGCTTCGGCGAACACCGCGTCGGCGTTCGGCAGAATTTTCACGCCGACTTTTTCGTACACGCTATCCGGCGCGCCGATGCCTTCGCCGGCCTTGGTTTCCAGGAGCACCTCGTGTCCGGCGCGCACCAGTTCGGCGGCGCTCTCCGGCGTCAAGCCGACGCGATATTCGTGAACCTTGATTTCCTTGGGGCAACCGACGCGCATGTGTTCCTCCGGGATTAGCAGCTTGAACGCTCAAATATCCCATGCGACACGCATTTTCTTCGATACTTCGGCGGAAGGCTTGAATTATGCGCCTATTTTCGTGCAACTAGGCGCTCATGCCGCCAATTTCTCCCACCGACCCCTTCGACCACAAAATCCTGCTCGAACTCGAGCGCGACGGCGCGCTCACCAGCGCCGCCCTGGCCGAGCGCGTGGGGCTCTCCCCCTCCGCCTGTCACCGGCGGGTCAAGGCGCTGGAAGCGGCGGGCATCATCGAGGGCTACGCCGCCATCCTCTCGGAAAAAGCGCTCGGGCGCGGGGCGACTGTGTTTGTCGCGGTGACATTGGAGAACCAGCGCAGCGAGACCATGGCCGCGTTCGAGCGCGCGGTGGCGCTGTGCCGCGAAGTCCAGGATTGCCACCTAATGACCGGGGAAAGCGACTACCTCCTCCGCATCGTCCTCGCCGACGACGACCGCTACGAGCGCGTGCACCGCGAAACGCTATCGCGCCTGCCCGGCGTGCGGCGGCTGGTGAGTAATTTCACCATACGCACGGTGTTTCGCCGCGCGGCGAGTGTGGGGCATTAGCCCCCCTCCCCCTCATCCGGCGCTTGGCGCTGCGCGGCCGTGATGATGGGTTACAGGTTGGACCGGACCACCTTCTCCCCTCAAGGGGAGAGGGGACTATTCAACACTCAGCGCAAGCTCGCACAAAATCTCTGTATCCTTCCGCACGCGTCCTCAAGTTCCGCGTTCGAAGTTGCGTACGAGATCCGGAACGCTGGCCCGAGCCCGAACGCGGTCCCGTGCACCACGGCGACGCATTCGGCGTCCAATAATTCCAGCGCAAACGTTTCGTCGCTATCGATCAACTTCCCCGCCGGCGTTTGCTTGCCGATCAGCGCGGCGCAACTCGGATAAACATAAAACGCGCCTTCCGGCGTCGGGCATTTCAGCCCTTGCGCCCGGTTCAGCATCGAGACCACCAGATCGCGGCGACCCTCGAACAATTGCCTGTGGCGCGGGATGAAATCCTGCGGGCCGTTCAAAGCCTCCACCGCCGCCCATTGCGAAATGGAGGACGGGTTCGACGTCGTCTGGCTCATTACATTGGCCATGCCCTTGATCAGCCATTCTGGACCCGCCGCGTAGCCGATGCGCCAGCCAGTCATGGCATAGGCTTTCGAGACGCCGTTCATGGTCAGCGTGCGTTCGTACAAGCGTGGCTCGACCTGGGCGATGGTGGAGAATTTGAAATCGCCATAGGTGAGGTGTTCGTAGATGTCGTCGGTCAGCACCATGACGTGCGGAAAATCGAGCAGCAATGCGGCGAGCGCCCTCAGTTCGCCGCTGCTATAAGCGGCGCCGGACGGGTTCGACGGCGAGTTGAGCAGCAGCCATTTGGTGTGCGGCGTGATCGCTTTGGCCAGCATTTCCGGGCGCAGCTTGAAGCCGTCCTCGATCCGCGTTTGCGCAAACACCGGCGTGCCCCCGCAGAGCAACGCCATGTCGGGGTAGCTCACCCAATACGGCGTCGGGATCACCACTTCATCGCCCGGGTTCAGCGTGGCGACGAAGGCGTTGTAGATCACCGGCTTGCCGCCTGGCGAAACGTTGATCTGGCTGCGTTTGTACTCCAGCCCGTTCTCGCGCTTGAACTTGGCGCAGATGGCATCCTTCAGTTCCGGGATGCCATCGACGTCGGTGTATTTGGTCTTGCCCTCGGCCATGGCGCGGGCCGCGGCTTGCTTGATATTCTCCGGCGTATCGAAATCGGGCTCCCCGGCCGAAAGCGCGATGCAATCCTTGCCTTGGGCTTTGAGTGCGCGCGCCTTGGCGCTGATCGCCATGGTGGCGGAGGGCTTTACGCGGGAGAGCGCGGCGGAGAGGAATGTGGTCATATTGTTGCCTACCAGTTTCGTTCATCCATGCCACCCGTCCCCGGGGCGCCGCGCGATCGGCGAGCCGGGGGGCCATTGACGCGAGCGGCTGTGGTTATGGGCCCCGGACTTGCGCTTTGCGCAAGCCGAGGATTGGTGAGTTACATCGAAAAATCACGCCGTCCACAAATATTGAAAACAAAACGGCCCGGGATTGCTCCCGGGCCGCTGCCGCTTCTGACGAGCGTTTTCTCCCTTGTGACTTATTCCGCCGCTTCGGCGATACGGGCGGCATCCTCGGCGCGTTCGATCGCCAATTGTGCGTCGCGGTCGGCGGCGAGCTTCTGGTAACGGCGCAATTGCCCGCCGGTGCCGGCTGGGATCAGCCGGCCGACGATGACGTTTTCCTTCAAGCCCTCGAGCGTATCGGACTTGCCGTAGGCAGCAGCCTCGGTGAGCACGCGCGTGGTTTCCTGGAACGACGCCGCCGAGATGAACGAACGGGTTTGCAGGCTGGCCTTGGTGATGCCGAGCAGCATCGGCTGCGCCGTCGCGGGCTTCAGGCCAAGTTCGGCCACGCGCTTGTTCTCGTCCTCGAGATCGAGCGCTTCCACCGCCTCCCCTTTCAGGAATTCGGTGTCGCCGCCTTCCATCACTTCGACCTTCTGCAGCATCTGGCGCACGATCACTTCGATGTGCTTGTCGTTGATCGGCACGCCTTGCAGGCGATAGACCTTCTGAATCTCCTCGACCAGATAATTGGCCAGCGCTTCAACGCCCATGATCGAGAGAATGTCCTGCGGCGCGGGATTGCCATCCAGCAGGTAATCGCCCTTTTTAACAAAATCACCTTCTTGTACAGGAATGTGCTTGCCCTTCGGGATCATGTACTCGAACGGCTCCTGCTCCTCGTTTTCGGAAACGACGCGCAGGCGGCGCTTGTTCTTATAATCCTTGCCGAACTCGACGCGGCCATCGCTTTCGGAAATGATGGCGTGATCCTTCGGCCGACGCGCTTCGAACAGCTCGGCCACCCGCGGCAGACCGCCGGTGATGTCGCGGGTCTTGGCCCCGCCGGTGGGCATGCGCGCGAGATCCTGGCCGGGGGTGACATCGTCGCCGTCGGCCACCGAAAGGATCGCCCCCACCGGCAACGCATAGCGCGACTCGCTGCCATTGGAGAGCTTCAGCGGCGCGCCCTTGGCGCCCAGCACGACGATGGCCGGACGCAATTCCGAACCCTTGGCGGTGGAGCGCCAATCGATCACCACCTTGGAGGAAATGCCGGTGGCTTCGTCGAACTCGTCGCGCGCGGAGATGCCGTCTATCATGTCCTCGAATTTCACCTTGCCGGCGACCTCGGTGAGGATCGGCGTCGCGTAGGGATCCCATTCGGCAATGCGGTCGCCGCGCGCGACCTTGGCCTTCTCATCGACCTTGAGCCGGGCGCCGAACGGCAGCTTGAAGCTCTGGCGTTCCTTGCCTTCGTCATCGACGACGATCACCTGCATGTTGCGGCTCATGACGATAAGATCGCCGTGCGCGTTCTTGATGGTGTTGCGGTTGACCAGCCGCACCTTGCCGTCGTGCGCCGATACCATCACCGATTGCTCGGCGATCTGGGCTGCGCCGCCGATATGGAAGGTGCGCATGGTCAGCTGGGTGCCGGGCTCGCCGATCGATTGGGCGGCGATGACGCCGACCGCTTCGCCGACATTGACCGGGGTGCCGCGCGCGAGGTCGCGCCCGTAGCAGGCGCCGCAGACGCCGGTGCGGGTTTCGCAGGTCAGCACCGAGCGCACCTTCACGGTTTGCACGCCGGATTTCTCAACCGCGATGACGGTGTCCTCATCGAGGAACGTACCGGCGGGAACCACGAGCTTGCCGGCGCCCGGTTCGACGATGTCAACCGCCGAGGTGCGTCCTAGGATGCGCGTGCCCAGCGAGACGATGATGTCGGCGCCGTCGATGACGGCGGCGATCTGGATGCCGTCCTGGGTCCCACAATCTTCCTCGGTGATGATGCAATCTTGCGCCACGTCCACCAGCCGACGGGTGAGGTAGCCGGAATTGGCGGTTTTCAACGCCGTGTCGGCCAGGCCCTTGCGGGCGCCGTGGGTGGAGTTGAAATATTCCAGCACCGAGAGCCCCTCCTTGAAGTTGGAGATGATCGGCGTCTCGATGATTTCACCCGACGGCTTCGCCATCAGCCCGCGCATGCCGGCCAATTGCTTCATCTGGTTTTTCGAACCGCGCGCGCCGGAGTGCGCCATCATGAACACGGAATTGAGTTCGCCCGCGCGGCCGTGTTTGTCCTTGGCCGGCCTGGAGGTCTCGTCCATCATCGCGTCGGCGACCTTGTCGGTGCACTTCGACCAGGCATCGACCACCTTGTTGTACTTCTCGCCTTTGGTGATCAAGCCATCGGCGTATTGTTTCTCGTACTCGGACACGCGCTTGCGGGTATCTTCGACTAGCGTCTCCTTGGCCTTCGGCACCACCATGTCGGCCATACCGAAGCTGATGCCAGCCTTGCAGGCCTCGCGGAAGCCGAGCTGCATGATGCGGTCGGCGAAGATCACCACCGCCTTCTGGCCGCAATGGCGATAAACTTGCTCGATCAGGTTGCCGATTTCCTTCTTGGTCAGCGTAGTTTCGAGCAGCGAATAGCTGATCTTGGGGTGCTTCGGCAGCAGCTCGGCCAACTTCATCCGCCCGGGCGTGGTTTCGATGGTGAGGCGCACTGGCTTGTTGTTCTCATCGACGGTCTCGTAGCGCGCCTTGACCTTGGCGTGCAGCGACACCACCCCGGCGTCGAGCGCGCTCTCGATCTCGCCCATGCTGGCGAACAATTTGCCCTCGCCCGGCTCCTTGTCCTTCATCAGCGAAAGATAATAGAGCCCCAGCACGATGTCCTGGCTCGGAACGATGATCGGCTTGCCGTTGGCGGGGCTGAGGATGTTGTTGGTCGACATCATCAGCACGCGCGCTTCCAATTGCGCTTCCAGCGAGAGCGGCACGTGCACCGCCATCTGGTCGCCGTCGAAATCGGCGTTGAAGGCCGCGCACACCAGCGGATGCAGCTGGATCGCCTTGCCCTCGATCAGCTTCGGCTCGAACGCCTGGATGCCGAGGCGGTGCAAGGTCGGGGCGCGGTTGAGCAGCACAGGGTGCTCGCGGATTACTTCCTCAAGCACGTCCCAGACCTCGGGGCGCTCCTTCTCGACCATGCGCCGCGATTGCTTGACGGTGCCGGAAATGCCCTTCACGTCGAGCCGCGCGTAGATGAACGGCTTGAACAATTCGAGCGCCATTTTCTTCGGCAGGCCGCACTGGTGCAGCTTCAGGTCGGGACCGACGACGATCACCGAGCGGCCGGAATAGTCGACGCGCTTGCCGAGCAGATTCTGGCGGAAGCGCCCCTGCTTGCCCTTTAGCATGTCGGCGAGGGATTTCAGCGGACGCTTGTTGGCGCCGGTGATGACGCGGCCGCGGCGACCGTTATCGAACAGCGCATCGACCGCTTCCTGTAGCATGCGCTTTTCGTTGCGGATGATGATGTCCGGCGCGCGCAGCTCCATCAGCCTCTTCAGCCGGTTGTTGCGGTTGATCACGAGGCGATAGAGATCGTTGAGATCGGAGGTGGCGAAGCGGCCGCCGTCGAGCGGCACCAGCGGACGCAGTTCCGGCGGGATCACCGGCACCACTTGCAAGATCATCCATTCCGGCTTGTTGCCGGAGCGGATGAAGGCTTCGACCAGCTTCAGCCGCTTGGCCAACTTCTTCGGCTTTAATTCGGTGGTGGCCTCGGCGATTTCCTTGCGCAGCTGCTCGGCTTCTTTTTCAAGATTGAGCCCCATCAGCAATTCGCGCACGGCTTCCGCGCCGATGGTGGCGGTGAAACTGTCTTCGCCGTACTCGTCCTGGGCGCGGGTGTATTCCTCTTCGGTCAGCAGCTGCTTAGTTTCGAGCGGGGTCAGCCCCGGCTCCAGCACGATATATTGCTCGAAATAGAGCACCCGCTCGATGTCCTTGAGCGCCATGTCCAGCATCAGCGAAATGCGCGAGGGCAGCGACTTCAAGAACCAGATGTGCGCCACCGGCGCCGCCAGTTCGATATGGCCCATGCGCTCGCGCCGCACCCGCTGCAAGGTCACCTGCACGCCGCACTTTTCGCAGATGATGTCCTTGTACTTCATGCGCTTGTACTTGCCGCACAGGCACTCGTAATCCTTGATCGGGCCAAAGATGCGCGCGCAGAACAGGCCATCGCGTTCAGGCTTAAAGGTGCGGTAATTGATGGTTTCCGGCTTCTTGATCTCGCCGAACGACCAGGAGCGAATTTGCTCCGGGCTGGCGATCGAGATCTTGATCTGATCAAACACCGGCGCCGGCGGCTGGTTGGCGTTGAAGGTGGCGTTGATCAGGTCTTGGTTCATGGCGTTCATATTGTCTTGCCTTCCGTTTCCGTCATCCCGGACGCGCGGAGCGCGATCCGGGACCCAGGGGCAACAAACTCAAACTCTTCCAGATCCCGGATAACCGCGCCGCGGTTTCCGGGATGACGGCCGCTTTGAGCGGCCGTCATTCGGCCGCCTTCAGCCGCGCGCCGTCGTTCAGCTCCACATTGAGGCCGAGCGAGCGCATTTCCTTGACCAGCACGTTGAAGCTTTCGGGGATGCCGGCTTCAAACGTGTCGTGGCCGCGGGTAATCGCTTCGTAGACTTTTGTACGGCCGGCGACGTCGTCGGACTTCACCGTTAGCATTTCCTGCAACGTGTAGGCGGCGCCGTAGGCTTCGAGCGCCCACACTTCCATTTCGCCGAAGCGCTGCCCGCCGAACTGCGCCTTGCCGCCGAGCGGTTGCTGGGTGACCAGCGAGTACGGGCCGATCGAACGGGCGTGGATTTTGTCGTCGACCAGATGGTGCAGCTTCAGCATGTAGATGTAGCCGACCGTGACCGGGCGCTTGAATTGCTCGCCGGTCTGGCCGTCGTGCAGGATCACCTGGCCGGTTTCAGCATAACCCGCCGCACGCAGGAGTTCGCGGATGTCGCTGTCCTTGGCGCCGTCGAACACCGGTGTCGCCACCGGCACGCCTTTTTCGATATTGTGCGCCAGTTCGCGCAGCTCACTGGCTTCCTTCGGCAGTTCAACGCCGGGCCCATACACATCCTTCAGCTTCTTCTCGAGCGCCTTCTTGTCGCCTTCGCGGTCGTACAATTCGAGCGCCAGCCGCACTTGCTTGCCGAGCCCAGCGCAGGCCCAACCCAAATGCGTTTCCAGAATCTGGCCGACATTCATGCGCGAGGGCACGCCCAGCGGGTTGAGCACGATATCGACATGGCCGCCGTCGTCCAGGAACGGCATGTCCTCGATCGGCACGATCTTGGAAATGACCCCCTTGTTGCCGTGACGGCCGGCCATCTTGTCGCCCGGCTGCAGCTTGCGCTTCACCGCCACGAACACCTTGACCACTTTCATCACGCCAGGGGGCAATTCATCGCCGCGCTGCAGCTTCTCGACCTTGTCCTGGAAGCGCGCGTCGAGCCGCTTCTTGGCGTCGTCGTATTGCTTCTTCAGCGCTTCGATCTCGGCCATGGCGTCTTCATCGTCGAGGCCGATCTGCCACCATTGGCCGTGCGAAAGCTCGCCCAGCGCATCCTGGGTGACTTCGCCCTTCTTGAAGCCCTTGGGCCCGGAGGCGGCGCTCTTGCCGATCAGGATTTCCGAGAGGCGGCCGAAAATGTTGCGCTCCAGGATCGCCAGTTCGTCGTCGCGGTCCTTGGCCAGGCGCTCGATTTCTTCCTTCTCGATCTGCAGCGCGCGCTGATCCTTATCGACGCCGTGGCGGTTGAACACGCGCACTTCCACCACCGTGCCGTTGACCCCCGGCGGCAAGCGCAGCGAGGTATCGCGCACATCGGAGGCCTTCTCGCCGAAGATGGCGCGCAGCAGCTTTTCTTCCGGCGTCATCGGGCTTTCGCCCTTGGGGGTCACCTTGCCGACCAGAATGTCGCCCGCCTCGATCTCGGCGCCGATGGCGACGATGCCGGCTTCGTCAAGATTGCGCAGCGCTTCCTCGCCCACGTTCGGGATATCGCGGGTGATTTCCTCGGGTCCGAGCTTGGTGTCGCGGGCGGCCACCTCGAATTCCTCGATATGGATCGAGGTGAACACGTCGTCGCGGACGATACGTTCGCTGATCAGGATCGAGTCCTCGAAATTGTAGCCGTTCCACGGCATGAACGCGACCAGCACGTTGCGCCCCAGCGCCAGCTCGCCCAGGTCGGTGGACGGGCCGTCGGCGATGATGTCCTCGGCGCGCACCAAATCGCCGACCTTCACGATCGGGCGCTGGGTGATGCAGGTGTTCTGGTTCGAACGCTGGAACTTGAGCAGCCGATAGATATCGACGCCCGGCTTGGTGGGGTCACGCTCGTCGGTGGCGCGCACGACAATGCGCTGGGAATCCACCTGCTCGACCACGCCGGTGCGGCGCGCGGTGATGGCCGCGCCGGAATCGCGCGCCACCGTGCCTTCCATGCCAGTGCCGACGATCGGCGCATCCGCGCGGAGCAGCGGCACCGCTTGGCGTTGCATGTTCGAGCCCATGAGCGCGCGGTTGGCGTCATCGTTCTCAAGGAACGGGATCAGCGCCGCGGCAACCGAAACAACCTGCTTCGGCGACACGTCCATCAGATCGATTTCGTCGCGCGCAATCAGTTGCGCTTCGCCGCTTTCACGGGCTTGCACCAGATCTTCGGTCAGGTTGCCCTTCGCG
>JANNQT010000150.1:0-16757 GCA_031400895.1 Alphaproteobacteria bacterium
GGAAAGCCAGCCGAACACGACGAAGAACGGCGTCCCGATCAGCAAAGAGATCGCCACCAAAATGTTGGCGGTAAATCCATCCACCTTCACCATGCGCTCAAGAAAGAAGAGCGCGTAAAACTGCCCCGTGTACCAGACCACGGCTTGCCCGGCGACCGCGCAGAACAGCGCGATGATGACGAGCTTGAGATTGTCCCAGCGCGCGAAGGATTCTACCAGCGGCGCCTTTGAGGTCGCGCCTTCGTCTTTCATCCGCTGGAACACCGGGCTCTCGGCGAGTTGGAGCCGGATCCACAGCGATACGACAAGCAGCACGATCGATGCGAGAAACGGAATGCGCCAACCCCAGGCGGCGAAGTCTTCCGCCGAAAGCTGCGTGCGGGTGAACATGATCACCAGCAATGAGAGAAATAGTCCAAGCGTCGCGGTAGTTTGAATCCAGCTGGTGTATAGCCCACGCTTGTTGTTGGGCGCGTGCTCGGCGACGTAGGTGGCCGCGCCGCCGTACTCACCGCCAAGCGCCAAGCCTTGCAGCAGGCGCATTAGAACCAAGATGATCGGCGCGGCGACGCCAATTTCGGCATAGCCGGGCAGCAGGCCAACAACGAACGTCGAGAGCCCCATGATCGCCATCGTGACCAAGAATGTGTTCTTGCGCCCGACCATGTCACCGATGCGGCCGAACAACAGCGCCCCAAACGGGCGGACGGCAAAGCCCGCGGCAAAGGCGGCGAGTGCGAAGATGAAGGCCGTCGTCTCGTTCACGCCTGAAAAGAATTGCGCCGAGATGTAGGTGGCGAGCGAACCGTAGAGATAGAAATCGTACCACTCGAACACGGTGCCAAGCGAAGACGCGCCGATGACCAGCCGTTCGCGGGAGGTGGCCTTATGGTGCTTGGGCAGCGCAGCGGCCGGTTGATGGCTCATGGCGTGGTCCCTATGCGCCGTTGGGCGTCGATTCCCGACCGCAAGCTCGCACGCAGAAGCGCGTCAACCTAGCGCGGGATTCCCCAACCTCTTGCGCTAATGTCGAAAATATTTGACTCTGGATTGCGGGTTGGCCTAATGTCGAAAATGTTCAACATGGAGCCCTAATTATGCCCTTCCGTGAAAAGTCCGCCTGGCTGATGACCGCCGCCATCGGCGTGGCGGGCGCTGGCTACGCCGCCATTGTAGTCAACATGTCCCAGGGATTGGAGCGATTGGCGCCGCCCTTGATCCCTCTAATCGTGGTCTTCACGATGGCTCTCGTGATCTTGGCTGTGGGGAGCCACATTCTTATCGCCTTGTTGGCGCCGAAGGACGCCGCCGCACGCGCCGACGAGCGGGACCGGACCATTGCAGCGCATGCAGGCGCCTGGAGCGGATACGTCTTCGCCACTGGCGTCGCGCTCGCGCTTGGCCATTACCTAATGGCTCGCGACGGCGACACGTTGTTCTACGGCGTCTTCGCCGCTTGGGTCTTGGCGCAGCTTAGCGAGTACGCCTTCCAGATCGCACTCTATCGCCGCGCGGCATGACCAAGGTGCCGCCGATCACCAATCGCGTGCGCGATTTGCGCGAAGCCCGCGCCATGACACAAGCCGAGCTAGGTGAGGCCATCGGCGTGACGCGCCACACCATCATCGCCATCGAACAAGGACGCTATTCCCCCTCCCTGGAAAGCGCATTCCGCATCTCTCGATTGTTCGGCGTGGGCGTCGAGGACGTGTTCGGTTGGAAAGGCTGAAGCTTCGTCAGGCTGCTGACGAAACGTCTCAAATGGGCCATCGATGCCCTGACAGCCAAATTCTTACGGACGGCGGGCTCGCTCAAGACCGGCCGCTCGCCGTGCTGCACCCGCGAAGGCGGGGGATCGCCGAAGCCGGACGCGCAGAGCCGCCAAGCACTTGATGGTGAGGCACGTCCAAGTTAGAGGTTGAACTTCTGTGTTGCCGCGGCTGCTGACCCGCCTACGCAGGAAACCTCAATGTCTAATCAACGCTCGTTGGCATGGCGCCGTGCAACGAATGAAACGCACCGCCATGCACAGTCACAACAGTTCGGGGACAAACGTGAGAAGTCTTGGAAACTTCTTTACACCAGAGGCGTCAAGAATCGTCGCGCCCAGAAGTTGGGACTACCCTGGCCGCATCGAGAATGGTTGAGGCTGATGGCCGACGCTGAGCCCCTGCATGTTCTGTTTGTCTGCAGCCGGAACCAATGGCGCAGCCCCACGGCAGAACAAGTGTGGAAGAACTATTCGGGTGTATTGGTCAGATCCGCAGGAGTCAGCAGAAGCGCACGGAGACGGCTGACGGTCGGAGATTTGCGTTGGGCTGACCTAATCCTGGTTATGGAAGAAAAACATAAATCGCGGATAAGAGCGGAGCACCGTGACGAAGTCCGCTACAAAGCTATGCATGTTTTGGACGTGCCCGACGACTACCAGTTCATGCAGCCCGAGTTAATCGAATTGCTTAGCCTCAAGGTCGCTCCACTCCTTCATGAGGCGAAGCGACCGTGATGCAGCACGCGCAGCGCTCGCGCGGCGCGTTTCTCCGCAGCCGTCAGCGCATGCATGACGTTATGGATCTGGGTTTCGATGCTCGCGTGAGCCATGGCCAGGGCCGTCGTCCCTCATCGTGCCCCGCCACCTTGAAACGATGATTTCAAGATTGACAAGAGGGCGAATTCTGGAATGTTGGCGGCCAAGATTGCAGGGAGGCCACAATTGGCCGAGCGCATCGAGCCGACACAGTTTTACCCCCGCTTTGTTCGGAAAAGCGCGGCCGTGGCATGCGGGCACGCGCGAGGACGCGCAAGTGTGATGATCGAAGTGCGCAATGATTTGATCCGCGAAGAAATCGGCCAGACGCGCTGGGCGCGGCTGCTGGCGGAGGCGGTTGGCGCGGCCTCGGCGGCGTTGCACAACGAGAATGACCAGGACATACCTGGCTCAATCGGAGGGAGGAATTAGGCGATGGCACAACAGGATACGGGCGTAAAATACGCCTCCAAGGACGGCAAATATTTCGAACAGAGGCAGCTAAAGCGACACGCCGGGGTGTGGTCGCTTTGGGCGCTTGGGGTCGGCGCGGTTATTTCGGGGCAATTCTCCGGATGGAATTATGGTTTCGCTGCTGGCGGGTGGGGCGGAATGGCGATCGCGGCGGTGATCATCGCGATCATGTATCTCGGGCTCACCTTCTCGATCGCGGAAATGAGTCCGGCGCTGCCGCACACCGGCGCGGCGTATTCGTTTGCGCGCACGACCATGGGGCCGTGGGGCGGGTTCGTTACCGGCCTGTGTGAGAATGTCGAGTATGTGCTGACCCCCGCCGTGGTCGTGTTTTTCATGGGTACGTACCTTCAGGCTATTTTCGGGACTCCTCCGGAGTTACAGCCTGCATGGTGGGTGCTCGGATACCTTGTGTTCGTGTCGCTCAATATCTTTGGCGTGGCGCTGTCGTTCCGCGTGACGCTGCTTGTGACGTTGTTAGCGCTAGGCGTGTTAGTGTTCTTCTACATCGCCGCCATCCCGCATATCGATTTCAACGCCTGGGCGCTGAACATCGCGCCGGACGGAACCGCGATTCCGGGCGGAGGCGGGCCGCTGCTACCGATGGGCATTGGAGGTGTCTTCGCGGCGCTGCCGTTCGCGGTGTGGCTGTTCCTGGCCATTGAGCAATTGCCGCTGGCGGCTGAAGAATCGACCGATCCCAAGAAGGACATGCCGACCGGCATCATGCTCGGCATGGTGACGCTGATCGTATCGGCGGCATGTGTGCTTGTGATCAATCCTTCGATCGTCGGCGTTGGATCCTACAATCTGGGCTCTGTTGTAGGCTACAACGACGAACCGATCCTTGCCGGCTTCCGCGCCATTTATGGCGAGATGACCATCCTGGGTCTGCCGATCGCGAAACTGCTGGCGTTGGCAGCTGTCGTGGGGCTAGTGGCGAGTTTCCACACCATCATTTTCGCCAAGGGGCGGCAAATATTCTCGCTGTCTCGCGCGGGCTATTTCCCGACCGCGCTTTCGGTGACGCATGACAAACATAGAACACCGCACGTGGCGATGATTGCGGGTTCGGTGTTGGCGCTGGCGATCATGTTCGCGCTCTATTACGGGGCCGGGAAAGACAACGCGTTGACGACCATCGGCGGCACCTTGCTCAACATGGCGGTCTTTGGCGCGATGTGCTCCTATGTGCTGCAAGGTGTTTCGTTCATCCTGCTGCGCATCAATCACAAGCACATTGAACGGCCTTATAGGAGCCCGCTCGGCATATTTGGCGCCGTGCTTACGATAGTGATCGCCCTCACCACAATGTACTACCAGATCACCAACCCAGCTTTCAGCACTCCGGTGATGTGGGTGGCCATCTGGATCGCTTCGGGCGTTGCTTATTTCGCGGTGTTTGGGCGCAACAAGCTGATCCTCTCGCCGGAGGAAGAGTTCGCGCTGCAGCAACGCGAGAAGGCGAAGAGCTAACGCAAGCCACCTGTCCCCGGGGCGGCTGCGAGGCTAGGGGCCCATAAACTCAGACGTTCGTGTCTATGGGCCCCGGACTTGCGCGGAGTTTAGCCTCGGGCCGGCCTTCGGCCGGACCCGGGGGCGCAATCCGGGGATGGGTGTGTGATTTACCACCAAGGGAAGCGACCAAATGGACGGCATGCTGACGCTCGACGCTCTGCGAAAGCTCACAACATCCGGCGAGATTGACACCGTGCTGGTGTGTTTCCCCGACATGCAGGGTCGGCTGATCGGCAAGCGCTTCCAGGCGCAATTCTTCTGCGATGGCGCGCACGAGGAGACCCACGGCTGCGATTACTTGCTCGCCAACGATATCGATATGGAGCCGGTGCCGGGCTACGAAGCGTCGAGTTGGCAGCGCGGCTATGGCGATTTCGTGATGAAGCCGGATCTGTCGACCATGCGCGTCACGCCGTGGCTGCCGGGCACCGCTCTGGTGCTGTGTGACCTGGAGGATCACCACGATCACAAGCCTATCCCACACGCGCCGCGCTCGATCCTGAAAGCGCAATTGGCGCGTCTCGATGCGCTGGGCATGACCGCGTTCACTGCCTCCGAACTCGAATTTTATTTGTTCGATGAAGATTATCGCAGCTTACGAAAGAAACACTATCGCGACGCCATCACCGCCGGCGACTACATACAAGATTATCACATCCTGCAGACGTCGAAAGAAGAGCCGGTGATGCGCGCCATGCGCAACGGTTTGCAAAAAGCCGGCATTCCGGTGGAAAATTCCAAGGGCGAGTGGGGGCCGGGGCAAGAGGAACTCAACGTGCGCTATGCCGATGCGCTGACCATGGCCGATCGCCAGGTCATCATGAAAAACGGCATGAAGGAAATCGCCCATCAGCACGGCAAGGCGATCACCTTCATGGCCAAATGGCGCTACGATCTCGCCGGTTCTTCCTGCCACATCCACATGTCGCTGTGGGACAAGGCCGGCAAAGCGCCGCTGTTCCGCGATGCCAAGGACAAGCTCGGCATGTCCGAGCTGATGAAACAATTCCTCGCCGGCCAGATTAAGTACGCGCCCGATCTCACGCTGCTGCTCGCGCCCTACATCAATTCCTACAAGCGCTTCATGGCCGGCACCTTCGCGCCGACGAAACTCGTGTGGAGCGATGACAACCGCACCGCCGGTTTCCGGCTTTGCGGCGCGCGTTCAAGCGCGGTGCGCATCGAATGCCGGGTCGGCGGCGCCGATCTCAATCCGTATCTCGCGTTCGCCGGCCTGATTGCGGCGGGGCTGAAGGGCGTCGAGGAAAAGCTGGTGCTGTCCGCCCCGTTCGTCGGCGACGCCTACAACCAGGCCGAATTGCGCGACATTCCCCGCACCCTGCGCGCCGCGACCTCCGCGTTCGAGGGCTCGTCGATGCTGCGCGCGGCGCTTGGCGAGAAGGTGGCCCAGCATTATGTGCACACCGCCAATTGGGAGCAGCTCGAATGCGATCGCCGCATCACCGATTGGGATTTGATGCGCGGCTTTGAGAGATATTGATGCGAACATGAGCACGTTGAAACTGATCTCGCCGATCGACGGGTCGGTATATGCGACGCGCGAAAGCGCAAGTGTGGATGCCGCGCAAAGCGCTATTGCCGCCGCACGCGCGGCGCAGAGGGCCTGGGCTAAACGCCCCGTCGCGGAACGCGTCGCGCTGGTGCAAGCCTTCGTCGCGGCGCTGATCGCGATGAAGGAAGAACTGGTCCCCGAGCTGGCGCACATGATGGGCCGGCCGGTGCGCTATGGCGGCGAGTTCGGCGGGGTGAAGGAGCGCGCCGATTATATGGCGGGCATCGCCGAAAGCGCGCTCTCGCCAATTCAAATCGAGAACAGCGCCGCATTTCGCCGCTTCATCGCCCGCGAGCCGCTCGGCGTGGTGATGGTGATCGCGCCGTGGAATTATCCTTATCTCACCGCAATCAACACCATTGCGCCCGCTTTGATGGCGGGTAACGCGGTGGTGCTGAAACACGCGACGCAGACGTTGTTGGTGGGTGAGCGCTTTCAGCAAGCAGCGGACAAATCCAACCTGCCGCGCGGCTTATTTGCCAATCTCGCGCTCGATCATCAGACCACCGAAACGCTACTCAGCGCGGGCGCGGTGGATTTCGTGAATTTCACCGGATCGGTGGGCGGCGGCAAGGCTATCGAGCGCGCGGCGGCGGGCAGCTTCACCGGCCTCGGGCTTGAACTCGGCGGCAAGGACCCGGCTTATGTCTGCGAAGACGCCGATGTATCGCGCGCGGTGGAAACCTTGATCGATGGGGCGATGTACAATTGCGGTCAATGTTGCTGCGGTATCGAACGGATTTACTTGGCTGAATCTTTGTTTGATCGCTTCGTGGAGGAGGCGACCACGCTTACGCGCAGCTACAAGCTCGGCAATCCACTCGATCCCGAGACCACGCTTGGCCCGATGGCCCAGACGCGCTTTGCTGACCTTGTACGCAGTCAAACGGCAGAGGCCGTAGCCGCCGGCGCGCGGGCGCTGATCGATGTGAAGGGCTTTGCCGCTGACAAAGCCGGCACCCCGTATCTCGCGCCGCAAATCCTGGTCGATGTAGATCATTCGATGCGGGTGATGCGCGAGGAGAGTTTCGGGCCTGTCGTCGGCATCATGAAAGTGAAGTCCGATGACGAAGCCATCGCGCTGATGAACGACAGCGATTATGGGCTCACCGCTTCGATTTGGACTAAGGATACGGATCGCGCGCAAGCCATCGGCGGGCAAATCGAAACCGGCACCGTGTTTATGAATCGCTGCGACTATCTCGATCCGGCCCTGTGCTGGACTGGTTGCAAGGACACCGGCCGCGGCGGCGGGCTTTCCGTCATCGGCTTCCACAATCTGACGCGGCCAAAATCGTATCATTTGCGGACGTGAATTTGGATGCGAATGCTCACTCGAGACAACATACCAAGCTCTTTTCCTCCGTCATTCCGGGGCGGCGAAGCCGAACCCGGAACCTAGGGGGTCGTCGAACTCCGCTTGCGGCCCTAGGTTCCGGATCACGCTCCGCGTGTCCGGAATGACGGCACTTTTTTTGATGGGGTACTCATCATGCAAAGGAATCCCACATGAACGCCAATTGGAATTATCCCACCGCGATCAAGTTCGGCGCGGGGCGGATCAAGCAATTGCCCGAGCATGTCCGCGCGCTGGGGATGCAGCGTCCGCTGCTGGTGACCGACAAAGCGCTGGCGGCGCTGCCGATCACGCTGAACGCCTTGGTGCTGCTGCGCGAGGCGGGGCTCGATGCCGGCCTTTTCGCTGAGGTCCGTTCTAATCCGACCGATGAGAATCTCGAAGCGGGCGTCGCCTGCTATCGCGCCGGCAGCCACGACGGCGTGATCGCTTTTGGCGGCGGCTCTGGCCTCGATCTCGGCAAGCTGATCGCTTTCATGGCTGGACAGACGCGCACGATCTGGGAGTTCGAGGATGTTGGCGATTGGTGGACCCGCGCCGACGCCAGCGCCATCGCGCCGATCATCGCGGTGCCGACCACGGCGGGCACCGGCTCGGAAGTCGGCCGCGCCGGCGTCATCACCGACTCTAAAGCGCACGTGAAGAAAGTGATCTTCCATCCCAAGATGATGCCAGCGATCGTCATCTGCGATCCCGAACTCACCATCGGCATGCCGCCCGTGATTACCGCTGGTACCGGGCTCGACGCTTTCGCGCATTGCCTGGAAGCCTATTGCGCGCCGTCCTACCATCCGCTCGCGGAGGGCATCGCAATTGAAGGCATGCGCTTGGTCAAAGAATATCTGCCGCGCGCGTACAACACACCGGGCGACCTCGAGGCGCGCGGCCACATGATGAGCGCCGCCGCCATGGGCGCAACCGCGTTCCAAAAAGGCCTCGGCGCCATTCACGCGCTCAGCCACCCGATCGGCGCGCTCTACGACACCCATCACGGCATGACCAACGCCGTGGTGATGCCCGCCGTGCTCGAAGCCAATCGCGCCGCCATCGAGCAGAAGATCAATCGCCTCGCCGCATACCTTGGCGTCGACGACGGTTTCGACGGCTTCTTGCGCTTTGTGCGCAACATCCGCGCCGAGCTGAAAGTTCCCGCAAACCTCACCGCTTTCGGCGTACCGCGCGAGGATTTTGAACGCATCGTGACCATGTCGCTCGAAGACCCTACCGCCAGCGGCAACCCGCTCCCGCTGACCCGCGAACTGGCGAGTGCAATGTTGGCCGCGGCGTTCGGAGATTAAGGCGGCGCGCGAAGGTGCGTTAACCCGGTAACGACAGATCAGGAGCGCCTGTCAGCGCCGCTGTGCGATGGGCGTGACCGGCAGGATTGGCGCCGAAAACTGCCGCCAGGGAGTGGCGGACTGGCCCACCGAATAGCTTGCGGAAAACTGGCCGGTTTGCTGGGAAGCGCCGCCATCGTGTGGTTGCTGAGCCCGTTGGGGAGGGCGCTGTTCGAGGACGCACGGACTGAGCCTAGCGCGCTGATCGGGCCAGCCACGCCCTTCGTCGCAAAATGGCTGGCTCCCGCCGTCGCTCCCGCTAAGATCACGCTCAAATCCAAGGGGATCGTCATGAGAAGATTGGCCGCATTCATAGTCGCCGCCTTGGCGCTGGTCGCCTGCGCCACATCGTCGGCGCCGCAGCAAGCGGGAACGCTGCAAGTCGCGCCGCTGCGCTACACCATGCGCACCTTGCCCAACGGCTTGCGCGTTTACGCCATGCCGGACGCGGGCACCGCGAACGTCTCGGTGCAAGTGTGGTACGATGTCGGCTCGGTCGACGATCCGGCTGGGCGCTCCGGCTTCGCGCATTTGTTCGAACACATCATGTTCAAGTCGACGCGTAACATGCCCGAGCAATTCTTCGATCGCCTCACCGAGGATGTCGGCGGCTTCAACAATGCCTCCACCTACGACGATTTCACCAATTATTACGAGGTCGTCCCGGCCAATCATTTAGAGCGCGTGTTGTGGGCCGAGGCTGACCGCATGGGCTCGCTGGTGGTCAACGAGGAGAGCTTTGCCTCTGAACGCGACGTGGTGAAGGAGGAGCTGCGCCAGCGCGTGCTCGCCTCGCCGTACGGACGTTTGTTCTATTTCTATTTGCCGCAGACGAATTACAGCGTGCACCCCTACGGTCGCCCCGGCATCGGCTCGATCGAGGAACTGGACGCGGCCACAGTCGCCGACGTGCGCGCGTTTCACGCCACTTATTATCGTCCCGACAATGCGGTGCTGGTAGTCGCCGGCAATTTCAATCAGGCCGAGCTCGACCGCTGGGTCGATCGATATTTCGGCGACATCGCCCGCCCCAACCGGCCGATCCCGCGCGATTATCCGACCGAACCGGCGCGCACGCGACCGCGTGAATACACGACCTACGCGCCCAACGTACCGCTGCCGGCGGTGATGATCTCCTACCCGCAGCCGGCCTCGACCAGCCCCGACATCGCGGTGCTGCTGGTGCTCGATGCGATCCTGGCCAACGGCGATTCCTCGCGGCTTTATCAGTCGTTGGTGTACGAGCAGCAGGTCGCCGCGCAAGTGTTCACCAATCTCGAAGCGACGCAGGACGCGGGCGCTTATTCGCTGTTTGCGATCCTCTCCGAAGGCAAGAGCGCCGACGAGGGGGTGGCGAGCCTGGCGGCCGAAGTCGCGCGCCTGCGCGATGGCCCGGTCAGCCAGGCCGAGCTCGACGAAGCTAAGAACGAAATCGTCACCGCCACTATCCAAGGCCGCGAAACCGCTTTTGGCCGCGCCAGCGAACTGGCCGACGCAATCATCCGCTACGGCGACGCCGCCGCAGCCGACCGCATGCTGGCCGCGATCCAGGCCACCAGCGCCGCCGACGTGCAGCGTGTGGCGCGCTCGATCTTCAACGACAACGCACGCGTGACCGTGCGCTATCTGCCCGAGCAGGAAGGCGCTTCGGGCGAAGCCATCACCACTTCGCCGAACATCCAGGCCCGCGCGCTGAATATTGCGGCGTCCGAGATTGCGGTGTTCACGCTGGCCGCCGAGAGCGAGCGCGAAGCGCCGCCGAACGCGGGCGCGCCGGTCGATGCGCGCATTCCCGCAACCGCGCAGCGCACGCTCGCCAACGGCATGCGCGTCATCGTCGCCCCCAACCGCGCGCTGCCTTTGATTAGCGCCGATCTGCGCGTCGCTTCCGGCGGCAGCGCTGACCCGGGCGATCGCGCGGGTCTCGCCAGCATGACCGCCGACCTGCTCACCCGCGGCACCAATACGCGCGGCGCCACCGAGATCGCGCGCGCCATCGAATCGCTGGGCGCTTCAATCTTCTCTGGCGCGGGCGTCGATTCCTCGGCGGTGTCGCTGCAGACCCGCTCCGATCGGGTTGAGGCAGCCTTCGCCGTGTTCGCCGACGTGGCGCGCAACCCCGCTTTCGCCGAGGAAGAACTGGGCCGCGCCCGCCAGCAGGCGCTGGACGGCCTGCAAGTGGCGCTCAGCCAACCCGGCTCGATCGCGCAATTCGCCATGACGCGGGCGATTTATGGGCAAACGCCTTATGGCGCCATCGCCTCCGAACGCAGCTTGAGCGCGATCACGCGCGAGAACATGGCCGGCTTCCACGGCGCGCACTGGCGCCCGGACAACGCGGTGCTGGTGATCACGGGCGATGTCTCGGCGGAACAGGGCTTCGCGCTGGCGGAGCGGCACTTCGGGTCATGGGCGTCGCCGCCGGGAGAGCGCGCCGCGCCAGCGGACGCCAGCGCCTATGCAGCGCCGGCGCGCACCATAGTGGTCGATCTACCCGAGACGGGTCAGGCCGCGGTGCTGATGGGGCTGCGCGGGGTGGCGCGCACCGACCCCGATTATTTCCCGCTGCTGGTGGCCAACAACGTGTTGGGCGGGGGCTACTCAGCGCGCCTTAACGCCGAGATCCGCATACGCCGCGGGCTCTCTTATGGCGCGAGCTCGTCGCTTTCGGCGCGCATGGCGCCAGGGCCGATCATCGCTTCGGCACAGACGCGAAACGACGCGGCGGTGCAAGTGTACGAGCTGATGCGCGCCGAGATTGCCCGCATCGGCGCGGCCGCCGCGCCCGAGAGCGAACTCACTGCGCGCAAGGCGGTGCTGATCGGCTCGTTCGCGCGCAGCGTCGAAACCACGTCGGGCCTGGCCGGACAGATTTCGACTCTGGCGCTCTACGGCCTGCCGCCCGAACGGCTTGGCGCGTATGTGGCCGACGTTTCCGGCGTCACGCCCGAGCAGGCCCGCGCGGCGGCGGCGCGCTATTTCGATCCGGCGCGAGCGGATCTCGTGGTGGTGGGCGATGCCCGCCATTTCTATGACGGCCTGCGCCGCGCTCGCCCCGACGCCGAACGCATCCCCGTCGGTGAACTCAATCTCGACCGCGAGGCGCTGCACTGAACTGGCGCTCTTGCTTCATGACAGCGGCACGGCAGCCCCGGTAATGGCGCCAGCCTCGCGCGAGAGCAGCAGCGCCGCGGCTTGCGCGATCGCTTCCGGTTTGATCCAGGAAGCGGTGTCGGCAGCTGGCATGGCGGCGCGGTTCTGGGGCGTGTCGATGGTGCTGGGCATGATGCAATTGGCGGTGATTCCGCTGCTGCGGTATTCCTCGGCCGCGGTTTCGACGATACGCATCAGCGCGGCCTTGGAGGCGCTGTAGGCTGCCATCTCGGCGCCGCCGCGCAGGCCCGCGCCGGCCGCCACGTGCAGCATGCGACCGTAGCCCTTAGCGGCCATGGCCGGGGCGATCGCCTTGGTCAACGCCAGCGCCGAAAACGCGTTGAGCTCCATCAGCAGCGACCATTGCTCGGCCGCGTCGGCATCGATGCGGCTCATGCGGAATGTGCCCACCGTGTTGGCGAGAGCGTCGATGCGGCCGAAGCGGGCCAGGGTCGAAGCGGCGACCTTGGCGGCGTCCGTCTCTCGGCGCAGATCGACGCCGCTCAGCAGCAGCGGCTCTGCCCCGAGCCCGGCGGCGAGCTTGCCCAGGGCCTCCTCGCTCATGTCGACCAACGCCAGATTGGCCCCGCGGCGGCCCAGTTCGCGGGCGATCGCCGCGCCGACATTGCCGCCCGCGCCGGTGACCACCACCGTCTGACCCGAAAAATCCATGGCCGCTCGTCTCCCAATCTTGGCTGTTTGGCTGGGTCCCGCCATTGGCGCAAGGCGGCCATGCAATTTTGTGGGCGCCGGCCCCGGATTTCGCCAGCCGGACGCTATCGCATTGCGTTTGCGGCCTATTTGGGCTGAGTGCGACGGGGTTCAGCGCGGGATCGCGAATTGGTGACGAGATGTGTCGCTCTCTTGCCACATCTGCGCCTCGCTTCGCGCCGATGCTGGTCGGGCGATGGTCAGGGGGCTGACGCATGGCGCGGAGCGAGTGTCCGCGTGATTAGGCCAGTGGGAATTGAGCCTCCCCGCCGGACCGTACTTCAAGGTGGAGTGGGTATGGATCACGATTTCTGCAATGTTGACGGCGCCAAGCGCCTAAAACAGCGGATCGAGGAATTTTGGCGTGAGCGCGGCTACACGGTCGATGTGAAGCTGCTGGAAGCCGGGTTCGTCGCGGCGATGCGCTCGGCGCGCACCGATGTGCGCAGCGACATGGTCAACGGTTTTCCAACCAAGCGCGAGGAAGCGGCCGCCCGCACGCGCCCTAGTCTGCGGCCGATGATGGGCGGCGCGTAAGCAAACGAACCCTAGTACCCACTTTCATTGACGCCTAGTCACGGAAAGGACCTCCAGTGTGACGAAAGTGGGTACAGAATCATACGTTTGTACCGGAACCCGAAATTGCGTGATGAATCACGCAATTTCGATTCCGAGTTACTAGGGCCGCGCCGCCAGCAAGCGGCGGGCGACCGGGGTCAAATCCGAGAATTGCCGCAGCAGCACATCCGCGCCCAAGGTTGCGGGGTCGGTGTCGCAATAGCCGAAGGCGACCGCGATCACCGGCGCGCCGGCCGCGCGCGCGGCGGCGACATCGGCGATGGTGTCGCCGATCATCAGCGAACGGCGCACCACCCCGCCGGCGCGGCTTACCGCGGCGCGGTAATGGTCGGGGTGCGGTTTGCGGTCGGCCACGGCATCGGCGCCGACGATGGCGGAAAATCGCTGCGCCATGCCCAAAGCCTCCAGCAATTGCACCGACAGATCGGTGCGCTTGTTGGTGCAGACGGAGAGCTTGGCGCCCAGATTGGCCAGCGCCTCCAGCGCCTCGATCGCGCCGGGGAAGGGCTGCGAGTCGCGGGCGATGTCGTCGCGGTAGAAGCCGATGAAATCCCGCGTCAGCGCATCGAGCCGTTCGGCGGCGAAATTGACGCCGGACAGCCCTGCCGCGCTTTCGATCAGCGTGCGCGCGCCGCGCCCGACCAGGGTGCGCACCGCCTCGACTTTCATGCGCGGCAGTCCCTCCAGGTCGAGCGTCTGGTTGAGCGCGCGCACCAGGTCGGGCGCGGTATCGACCAGGGTGCCGTCGAGGTCGAAGACGATGGTGGCGTCGGCGAGTTCGCCGCTGGACATGGTTTTCCCCAATATTGCCCGCGCGCGGGCCCGCCGTTTCGGCTAGAACGGCTCCCGGATTCGGACAATGGGTAAGCGCAGATGAGCCGAGCGAGGGCCGCGATCGTGCTGGCGGCGGGACAGGGCACGCGGATGAAGTCCGACCTGCCCAAGGTGCTGCACCAGGTCGGCGGGCGGGCGATGCTGGATTGGGCCATAGCGGCGGCGCGGAGCGTGGGCGCCGAGCGCATGGTGGTGGTCGCCGGGGCGCATGCGCCGGAGGTCGGCGCGCATGTGGAGAAGGCGCTGGGGGCAGGCGCGATCGTGGTCCAGGACCCGCCGCTCGGCACCGCCCACGCCGTACGCGCCGCGGAGGCAGCCCTTGCCGGCTTCGACGGCGATGTGGTGGTCCTCTATGGCGACGCGCCGTTCATTCCCGCCGAGCGGATCGAGGCGATGTTCGCCTTGCGTGCGTCCAAGGGCGGGCTGGTCGTGCTCGGCTTCGAGGCGGGCGATCCCAGCTTCTATGGACGCCTGATCGTGGGCGGCGAGGGCGCGCTCGAACGCATCGTCGAGCACAAGGATTCCAGCGCAGCCGAGCGCGCGGTGACTTTGTGCAATTCCGGCGTGCTGTGCGCGGACGCGCGCGTGCTGTTTCAATTGCTGTCGCTGGTGAAGAACGAGAATTCCAAGGGCGAGTTTTATCTGACCGATGTGGTTGGCCTGGGGCGTTCGGCCGGCTTTGTGACCCACGTGCTGGTCGGCGCTGAAACCGACGCCATGGGGGTGAACTCGCGTGCGGAATTGGCGGCGGCGGAAGCGGCGTTCCAAGTGCGTGCGCGCGCCGCGGCGATGGAAGCGGGGGTGACGCTGATCGATCCCGCCAGCGTGTTCTTTTCCTGCGACACCGAGATCGCCAACGATGTGGTGATCGAGCCGAACGTGTTTTTCGGTCCGGGTGTCAAGATCGCCAAGGGCGCGCGCATCAAGGCGTTCTGCCACATCGAAAGCGCCGAGATCGGCGAAGGCGCCAATATCGGGCCGTTCGCGCGGTTGCGCCCGGGCACGAAATTGGGCGCGGGCGTCAAGATCGGCAATTTCGTCGAGATCAAGAATTCGAACTTCGGTGCCCAGGCGAAGGCGAGCCACCTGACTTACGTGGGCGATGCCGACATCGGCGCACGCGCCAATCTCGGCTGTGGAACCATTACCTGCAATTACGATGGTTTCGACAAGTATCGCACCGTGATCGGCGAGGATGCGTTCATCGGCTCGGACACGGCGTTGGTGGCGCCGGTGAAAGTGGGCGACCGCGCTTATACCGGCTCCGGCTCGGTGATCACCAAGGACGTGCCCGACGATGCTCTGGCGGTGGCGCGCGGGAGACAGCATAACCTCGAAGGCTGGGCGAAGAAGTTTCGCGAACGAAGGCGGAAGGCGAAGGAAGGCAAGTGAGCGAGGTTTCGTTTGAAGCGACGCGGACGCGCAGCGACATGTTCAACGGCTTAATGGCCAATGTGCTGCGAAGTCCGCCCACCTTGCTGTGGTACGCGGGTGGCGCGGCGTTCATAGCGGTTTTGGCGGCGGCAATGAATGACGAGGAGACGTTTCCGGTGCGGTCGCTCATCTTCGCAATTGCGTTCCTGGCGATGGCGATCTTCTACTCGCTTCTGCTTCTGGCATGCGTCTATTTCGCCGCGCGTAAGAGCTGGTCCGCGCCGGGAGGTTTGGTGCCCATCAAATTCGAGCTTTCTTCGTCTGGCCTGGCGGCCGCTAGCGCGACGGCGCATGGTGTGTCCGGTTGGGATAATTGGAAGGCGGCGTTTGAGACCAAATCGCTTATTGTTATCCGCCATCATCTGGGGCTGGTGCAGATCATTCCCAAGCGGGCGATGACAGCGGAAATGGTCGAGCGCATCCGGCATGTGCTGAGGGAGAATATCAAGGGCAGCCTGCGACTGGCGCCTGGAGCTGGCGCATGAACCCAGACCTCGCCAAGCGCAACGCCGCCATCGCCGCACTCAACTACATTGAGGACGGCATGGTCGTCGGCCTCGGCACCGGCTCCACATCGGCGCATTTCGTGCGCGCGCTGGGCGAGCGCGTGCGCCATGGCCTCAAGGTCAAGGGCGTGCCGACTTCGGAAGCCACGCGCGCGCTGGCCGAGCAGGTCGGCGTGGCGCTGATCGAAATCTCGCAAGTGAGCCGCATCGATGTCGATGTCGATGGCGCCGACGAAATCGACCCGGCATTCCGGCTCATCAAGGGCGGCGGTGGGGCGCTGTTGCGCGAGAAGATCGTGGCCGCGGCCAGCGCGCGCATGGTGGTGATCGCCGATGCGGGCAAGTGGGTGGAGCGCCTGGGCGCGTTTCCGTTGCCTGTGGAGGTCACCCGCTTCGGTTTTGGCTTGACGCTGGAGCGCGTGCGTGAGGCACTGCACGCCACCGGCTGCGCCGGCGATGAGGTGAGCCTGCGGGTCAGCGGCAAGGCCAACGAGCCGATGATCACCGACGGCGGCAATTACATCCTCGACGCCCACGCCCAAGCCATCCCCGACCCCGAAGCGCTGGGCGCGGCGTTGAAGAATATCGCCGGCGTCGTGGAGCACGGGTTGTTCCTGGGGCTGGCGAGCACCGTCATCGTCGGCCGCGAAACTGGTGCGGAAGTGCGCCAGCTCTGAGGCGGCCCGGGCGGGTTAGCGTCAGAGACCGCGGGCGATGCGTAGGCCGTGGGTGTTGGCGTTGATGTAGGGCGCGG
>JANNQT010000151.1:0-5799 GCA_031400895.1 Alphaproteobacteria bacterium
CGTTGGCCCCGCTCCCCACGGGGGGCCGCTTCCCCCCCCCCCGGGCGGGGGGGGCCCCGCCCGGAGCGGGGGGGCGGGGGCACGTCCGTCAATCGACGGCACTGCCCCCCTCCGACCGCTTCGAGGCCACCTCCCCCGCACGCGGGGGAGGAAAGCGCACCACATGCGGAACTGGCGCAAACGGCGCGAGCGCGGCGCTGAGCACGGTCGGCCCCGCGCCCGGGCCGCCGCCGCCGTGGGGGGTGGAGAAGGTCTTGTGCAGATTGATGTGCATGGCGTCGATGCCGAGATCGCCGGGGCGAACGCGCCCGACGATGGCGTTATAATTGGCGCCGTCGCAGTAGAAATAGCCGCCCGCCTCGTGGATGAGATCGGCAATCGCCTTCACGTCGCGCTCGAACAGGCCGCAGGTGTTGGGATTGGTGAGCATCACCGCGGCGACATCGCTTCCGAGCTTAGCCTTGAACGCTTCAAGGTCGACGCGGCCATCGTCCGTGCCGGGCACTTCATCGACGGTGAAACCCGCGGCCACCGCGGTCGCCGGATTGGTGCCGTGCGCCGAACTTGGCACCAGCACGCGCGTGCGCTTGTCGGCCTCCCCGCGCGCGGCGAGGGCGGCCTTGATCGCCAGCATGCCGCAGAATTCACCGTGCGCTCCGGCCTTGGGCGAGAGAGCCACAGCGGGCATGCCGGTGAGCTCCATCAGCCAATGCGCAAGTTCGTCCATCAGTTCGAGTGCGCCTTGGATCGTCGCTGTAGGTTGCAAGGGGTGGATATCCGCGAAACCCTCTACGCGCGCGACGCGTTCGTTGAGGCGCGGATTGTGCTTCATCGTGCACGAGCCGAGCGGAAAGAGGCCAAGATCGATGGCGTAGTTCTTCTGAGAGAGCCGAACGAAATGGCGCATCGTCTCCGGCTCGGAGAGCCCGGGCAGATCGAGCGGCGCTTTGCGTTGCAGGCCGCCGAGTTTGTTTGGCATGTTTTTTGGTTCAGGCAGATCGACGCCGGTTCCGGTGGCGTGGCCGGTTTCAAAGATCAGCGGCTCGGCTTGGAGAAGGCCGCGATTGCCGGAGGTGGTTTGGGGGATCATGTACAAACCTCGAGAATTAAGTCCGCTCCGCCTCGCGAGTAACGCGCGCATCGCAAAATTTGACTGCAACGACCCCCTGAAATCGCCGTCATTCCGGACGCGCGGAGCGCGATCCGGAACCCAGGGGCAACCAGCGCAGCATTGGCCCCTGGGTTCCGGGTTCGGCCTACGGCCGCCCCGGAATGACGGAAGCGTTGTTTGCTGTCCTTCAGTATACTCGCGCTCATGCCAGCACCGCCTTCAGCGCATCGGCATACGCCGCGATATCTTCGTCCGTGTTCATCTCCGTCGCGCAGGTGATCAGCACGTCATCCATGCCGCCGCGCGGATTGAGTCGGCTCATGGCGACGCCCGCGATGACACCTTGCTCGGCCAGCGTATCGACGACGCCCTGCGCAGGCTTCGTGAGCTTCAGCGCGAATTCGTTGAAGAAGCTTTTAGTCAGCACCTCCACGCCCGGCACTCGCGCCAGCGCCTCCGCCAGCGTGATCGCCTTCTCATGGTTGAGCTGCGCCAGCCGGCGCAGGCCCGCTTCGCCGAGCAGCGTCATGTGGATGGTCCACGCCAGCTGGCAAAGGCCTGAGTTGGTGCAGATATTGCTGGTGGCCTTTTCGCGGCGGATGTGTTGTTCGCGCGTCGACAGCGTCAGCACGAAGCCGCGCTTGCCGTCAACATCGAGGGTTTCGCCGGCGACGCGGCCGGGCATCTGGCGGATGTATTTGTCGCGCGTGGCGAACAGGCCGACATACGGCCCGCCGAAATTGAGCGCGTTGCCGATCGATTGCCCCTCGCCGCAGACGATGTCCGCCCCCATGGCGCCGGGCGGTTCGATCAGGCCGAACGCGACCGCTTCGGTGAAGTTCGCCACCATGAGCGCGCCGGCGCCGTGCGCGGCGTCAGCGATTTTGCTGAGTTCGCTAATCGTGCCAAACACGTTCGGCGATTGCACGATCACCGCCGCCACGTCGGCGCCCAGCGCCTTGGTCACCGCTGCTTCGTCATCAATTGCCGCGGGCAGCGCGACGATTTCGAGGCCGAGCGCTTCGCACGCGGTGCGCGCGGTTTCGACATAGTGCGGATGCACGCCGCCGGAGAAGATGATCTTCCGCCGCTTGGTGACCCGCGCGGCCATCATCGCCGCTTCCGCGCAAGCGGTGGAGCCGTCATACATCGAGGCGTTGGCGACCTCCATATCGAGCAGCAAGGCGACTTGGGATTGAAACTCGTACAGCGCCTGCAGCGTGCCCTGTGCGATTTCAGGCTGGTACGGCGTGTAAGCCGTGAGAAATTCGCTGCGCTGGATCAGATGATCGACGCTCGCCGGCACGTGATGGCGATAAGCGCCGGCGCCGAGAAAAAACGCAGTGCGGCCGGCGGGAATGTTCTTCTCCGCCAGGCGCTGCATATGCCGATGCACCTCGATCTCGCCCTGCGCGCGCGGGAGATCGACCAGGCCTTTGAACACGGCGCTTTTCGGCACATCGATGTAGAGATCATCGATGGATTTCGCGCCGATGAGGCCGAGCATTTGCTCGCGGTCAATGTCTGTAAGCGGGAGATATCGCACTTAGCTCTCCATCTCCCCCTCCCTTTGAGGGGAGGGGGTAAGGGGGTGGGGTGATGCGCGACGTTTGAAGGTTCGCGCGCGAAGCAAAATCTGAGAGAGTGGAGTTTCACCCCGCCCCCTGCCCCCTCCCCTCAAGGGGAGGGGGAGCGTTGGCGCCGACATCGCTACAGCCCCTTCACGTAATCGGCGTACGCGGCTTCATCCATCAGCGCGTCGACCTCGGCGCGGTTTGCGACGCGGATCTTCACGAACCACCCCTCGCCTTGCGGCGATTGGTTCACTAGATCGGGCTGGGTTGAAAGCAGCGCATTGGCGCCCGCAATCACGCCAGCAATCGGCGCGTAGACATCCGACGCGGCCTTCGCGCTCTCAACCACCGCCATGTCCGCGCCTGCCGCGAATTCAGCACCCTCGGCAGGAAGTTCGACATAAACCACATCGCCCAATTGCTCGGCGGCGTAAGCGCTGATGCCGATGGTGGCGATGCCGCCCTCAAGGCGAACCCATTCGTGATCCTTGGTGTAGCGCGTGGTCATGAGGAATGAACTCCTGAGTAATGGAACACCCTCTCCCTCCTTTGGGAGGGAGAGCGCAGGGTGAGGGTGGAGCGTTGAGGCGTAGAGGATAAGGCGCCGGCGGAGCGACTGGGTGCGTACAACACGCACCGCCAGCGCCGCCCCCTCACCCTGCCCTCTCCCCCCTCTCGGGGGGAGAGGGTGTGCATTTGCGACATGCGCATCACTTCTTCCTCACATAACGATGCGGCACGAACGGCAGCGGCGTCACGGTTGCTGGCCGCGCTTGACCGCGGATCATGAGATCGACGCTGGCGCCCGGCTGCGCGAAGGCCGCATCCAAATAACCCATCGAGATCGGCGCATTCAGCAGCGGTGAGAAGCCGCCGCTGGTGACAATCCCGATCTTCTTGCCATCCTTGAAAATCTCAACCCCTTCGCGCGCGGGCGCGCGATCGTTGGGGCGGATGCCGACGCGCTTGCGCGATGGCCCAAGTTCCAGTTCGCGCTGAATGCGCTTGGCGCCGGGAAAATCGCCGGCCTCGCGGCGGCGCTTCTGGATGGTCCAGGCGAGATCGGCTTCGATCGGAGATGTGGTGGGATCGAGATCGTGGCCGTAGAGGCAAAGGCCGGCTTCCAGGCGCAAAGAATCGCGCGCGCCGAGGCCGATGGGCTTTACTTCCGCGTGCGCCAGCAAAGCTTCAGCGAGCGCGGTGGCATGTTCGGCGCGGACCAAAATCTCAAAGCCGTCCTCGCCGGTGTAACCGCTGCGCGTAATGGTGAGCCGCCCGAACGCATCGAAGCGCTTCACTTGCATAAAGGTCATGTCGCCGAGTTCGTTCGAAATCACCGCGCGCGCGACCGCCTCCGCGCTTGGCCCTTGCAGCGCCAGCAGGCAGCGATCATCGGCGCGCACCAAATTTGCTTCGCCCTTGGTCGCCGCCTCGATCAGCGCCCAATCTTCGTGCTTACAGCCGGCGTTGACGACGATGTAGAGATCGCCCGCCGCACCAGGCTCCGCCGGGCGCGCGATCATCAGGTCATCGAGCACGCCGCCTTCTTGGTTGAGCAGCATGGTGTAGCGGACCTGCCCCGCCTTCAGACCTTGAATGTCGGCGGGAACCAGGCGCTCGATCAGCGACGCGACTTTTTTGTGCGCGGCCTCGCCTTCAAGCCCGTGGCCCTTCGGCAGCGCGAAAAAGCACGGGCCCATGTGGCTGACATCGAACAGGCCGGCATGGGTGCGCGTCCAATTGTGCTCGGCGATCAGGCCTTCGAACTGCAAAGGCATATCGTAGCCAGCGAAGTCGCCGAATTTCGACGTGCGCGCGCGCCAGAGCGCGTCGAGCGGCAGTTTTTTTGGTGATTCAGCTTCGGCCATGTTGTTTCCAGGTACGCGCGGCGCGTGCGAAATGGCACGCAGCCCCCGCTGTCCTGGCGCCTGAGAGATTTACTCCTTCGGCGGCGTCCAGATTTCGATCTGGGCCCCGGATCGCCGCTTGCGCGCCGTCCGGGGTGCTTACGCACTTTCCAGCGTGTTCATCCCCCTGCGGTCCGGTTCCCTGAGAGTTTCCGGGGCGGTTGCTCCTTCGGGGCCAGCTTATTCGCCGGTCTCTCCCGCTAGGTTCGTTTGTCTGGCCGGAGCGGGGCGACTCATCCGTCGGCGCGATCCGTTGCGCCGGAAACTGGTCGCACCGCGACGCAGAGTCAATTCACGCCCACTCTATCTCGGCCTCGCCGCGGAGAATCCCCTCGGTTTTCAACGTGTATTTCGCGCCCGAGCCATCGTGCAGGTCGAGCCCCCGGTAGAGCCGCGATGGCGCCCGTGAGCCCTTGCGCGCGCGCACCAGAACGCGCTTGGCCGGCAACGCCTCATTCGGGCGGATGGGCATGATCTCCGCGCCGCCGAGCCTCCCGTCCAAGGCCGCAAGAATTTCCCCCAGCTTCGCCGCACGGTGAATCATGGTGAGCGCCGCGCCTCCCGAGAGCCTGTCGGCCAGGGCCGAAACCCATGCGTCGATCGGCGCATCAGCGATGTGGGCGGCGCGGCGCGCTTCGGCCGGCGCATGGCCCTCGTCTGCTGTGTCGAACGGCGGGTTGACGAAGACGCCATCGAACACACCCAAATCAGCGCTTCGGGCAGCGCTTCGATCGAGCACATCGCCTGTCAGGATGCTGGCGCGCGCCGACATCGCATTGATGGCGACATTTTCGCGTGCGATCGCGGCCATGTTCGCATCACGTTCGATTCCTACCAAAGTCGCGCTCGGCGTGCGCAGTGCGACGGCGAGCAGCGCCGCGCCAATCCCGCAACCCGCCTCCAGCAACCGCGCTCCCGGTTTGGCCTCCACGGCGGCGGCGAGTAAAATCGTGTCCACGTTGACCCGGTAGCCGCGCGCGGGCTGGCGCACGCGCAAGCGCCCGCCCAAAATCGCGTCCTCGGTGAAGTTTGCGTCCGTCACATGCGACCCATCCGCGCGAGCGGGCGTAGCGAACTTGACCCGCGCGCGCGCTGTCACCATCGTTTGTCACACGTAGAGGTCAAGCGGAGGCCCATTTGGGACCGGCGGTCGGACCAGCCAAAAGAGCCGCTGGCGCCCCCCACGCCGTGGACCGCCTCGCCGCGC
>JANNQT010000152.1:0-8654 GCA_031400895.1 Alphaproteobacteria bacterium
CTAACGCGCCGCCCAACACCCCGCTCGCGGGAGGGAAAAAGGAAGCGAACTAGTACCCACTTTCATTAGCGCCTTAGTCACGGAAATGACCTCCAGTGTCACGAAAGTGGGTACAGAATCATACGTTTGTACCGGAACCCCAAATTGCGTGATGAATCACGCAATTTCGATTCCGAGTACTAGAGTTGACGCATCAGCACGTCCTGCGCCGAGGAGAGATCGAACAGACCCTTGGTGCGGGCTTCGGTGATCTTGCCCCAATAGACTTGGTCTTCGGCCATCTGCGTTTGAATGCGGTCGAAGGCGGCGAGGTCTTCGCACTCGGAAAAGAAAACCAGCGTGCCGGTCGGACCGCCGAGGCTTTGCCACACCACAGAACGGGTGACGCCGTTCCATTTCTTGATGTGTGCGGCCATGTCCTTCGCGAACGCCAAAGCCGCCAGCGGATCGCCGGCGATGCGGATGGTTCTGCCAACGCCAATTGTCATGTGCCTATCTCCGTTGCGGACGCACGGCTACGCGCGCGCCCGAGGGCGCTCCAAAAATTCGGAGCTTGGGGTGAGATTTTCGCGTTTCTTATTGGGCGCTTCGTGCACCGCTTAGCGCAGAGTTTCCGGCAACATCAGGCTGCACACAACGAATCGCAGCCCCCGGATTTGGCACTCTCATTACGCTTCGTTTCGGAGCCGGTAAAGAGGGAAAAGGGCAATGGGCACTTGGCAATTGGGGCGCTGGCCTGAATTAATCCGCGTCCAAACTGCGAATGAGGCCTCCCAAGACTTTCCCAACCACTCCGGTTTCGGCGAGCGTCGCTTTCAGTTTGTCATCGCCAAGCCACCAAGTCCCGATTAGATTCAATCGCCCCCATTGCCTATTGGCTATTGCCAATTGCCTATTGCCCTCTTCACAAATTCAACAAATGCGGATCGCCGCCTTGGGCGGCGGTGTTGACGGAAATCGCGCGCTCCTCGGCAAAGCGCAACAGATAGAACGGCCCGCCGGCCTTGGGACCGGTGCCCGACAATCCCGAGCCACCGAACGGCTGCACGCCGACAACAGCGCCAACGATGGTGCGGTTGACGTAGACGTTGCCAGCCGGAACCGCCGCGCGCACGGCTTCCACGAAACTCTCCAGCCGCGAATGCACGCCGAGGGTAAGGCCATAGCCTTTGGCCGCAAGCTCGGCGCCGACGCGGGCGATGTCGGCCGGATCGTAGCGGAGCACGTGCAGGATCGGCCCGAACACTTCGCGCTCGATTTGCGCCAGCGAATTTAACTCGACGATGGCGGGGCCGAAGAAGGGAAGTCCCCCTCTCCCTTGCGACGCCACGATCTGCTTTAACACCCGCGCCTCTTCACGCATCCCCGCCATGTGCGCGTCCAGATTCGCCTTTGCCTCTTCATCGATGATCGGGCCGACATCGGTGAACGGATCGGCCGGATCGCCGAGCACAAGGCAATCCATCGCCCCGAGCAGGGTCTCCAGAATTTCATCGGCGGTGTCATGCGGCAAGAACAGCAAACGCAACGACGAGCAACGCTGGCCGGCGGATTGGAACGCCGAGGCGAGTACGTCATCGACCACTTGTTCCTTCTGCGCACTGGTGTCGCAGAACATGGCGTTGAGGCCGCCAGTTTCGGCGATCAACGGCACGATCGGGCCATCCTTGGCCGCGAGCGCGCGATTGATCAGGCGCGCGACTTCGGTGGAGCCGGTGAACGCCACGCCGGCGATGCGCGGATCGCCCACTAGCGCCGCGCCGACATCGCCCGCGCCCAGCGCGAGTTGCAGCAAACCCTCGGGCAAGCCCGCGTCACGGAAGATGCGAACTGCGGCTTCGGCGATCAGCGGCGTCTGCTCCGCTGGTTTTGCAACGACGCTGTTTCCCGCAGCAAGCGCGGCGACGATCTGGCCGGTGAAGATGGCGAGCGGGAAATTCCAAGGAGAAATGCACACGAACACGCCGCGCCCGTGCAGTTCGAGATGATCGGTCTGGCCCGCGGGCGAGGGCAGAATCATCGGCCCAGCAAACAAACGCTCGGCCTCGGCGGCATAGTAGCGGCAAAAATCCACCGCCTCGCGCACTTCGTCGATGCCGTCCTGCAAGGTGCGTCCCGCTTCGCGGGCGATGAGTTGTACAAGCGCGTCAGCGTTCTCCTGCAACGCATCGCCCATGGCGCGCAAGATGCGTGCGCGCGCCGCGCCGCCGCAGGCGTTCCAGGCTGGCAAGGCTTGCAAAGCCTGAGATACCTCCCCCCTTGCGGGGGAGGTGGCGAGCGTATGCGAGCCGGAGGGGGGGCGTGCAGAAGGAACCGCGACGGCGCTGCTTGTTGTGCCTTTTGCACGCCCCCCCTCACCCTGCCCTCTCCCCCGCAAGGGGGGAGAGGGTTCCAGTAGCGCCTCTCTTTCCGACCTGATGCTCAAATCCCGCCCGGTCGAGTTGCGCCGGCTGGCGCCGAACAATTGCGGCGGCGGCGGCAACCGCAAGTGGCGATGGGGGCGTGCTTCCAGTGTGGCGATTGGATCGGCGGCGACCACATCTGGTGACACATCATCGTCGAGGAACGAATGCACGAAGCTGGTGTTGGCGCCGTTCTCGAGCAAGCGTCGCACCAGATACGGCAGCAAATCCTCGTGCCCGCCGACCGGGGCGTACACCCGCACCGGCGCGTGGGGATCGAGCGCGGCGTAAAGCGCCTCGCCCATGCCGTGCAAGCGTTGGAACTCATAAGCGTCGTCGCGCCCGGCGCTTTGCGCCATGCGCCGCACGGCGGCGACTGTGTGCGCGTTATGGGTGGCGAACTGCGGAAACAAGGCATCGCCTGACGCGATCAAATCGCGCGCGCAGGCGAGATAATGCACGTCGGTGGCGGCCTTGGTGGTCCACACCGGAAAATCCGGGCGGCCCATGATCTGCGCGCGCTTGATCTCGCCATCCCAATACGCGCCCTTGACCAAACGCACCTGGATCGGCGCGCCGCGTTTGCGCGCCAGCGCAACGATACGCACGATCAGCGCCCGCGTGCGTTTTTGGTACGCCTGTACGGCAAGGCCCAATCCGCCCCAACCACCGAGCGATGGCTCAAGCGCCAACCGCTCGAACAGCTTCATCGACAGCACCAGCCGATCGGCCTCCTCTGCGTCGAGCGTTAGGCCGATGTTCCATTGCTTGGCGGCTTGCGCGAGCTGCAGCACGCGCGGATAGAGCTCCGCCAATACCCGCGCTTCCTGCCGCGCTTCATAACGCGGATGCAGCGCCGAGAGCTTTACCGAAATGCCGTTCTTGGACCGCGGGCCTTCAGGCCCGCTCTTGTGCGCGTCTGAAGACGCGCGGTCTGCTTGCCCGCCCACGATGGCGATCGCGTCAGCATAGCTGGCAAGGTAGCGCTCGGCGTCGGCATTGGTGCGCGCGCCTTCGCCGAGCATGTCGAACGAATAGCGCGTGGCGGAACCTTGGCGCACCATGCCGGCGCCGCGCTTCAGCGCTTCGTTGATGGTGCGCCCGAGCACGAATTGCTCGCCCAGGATGCGCATCGCCTGCATCGCCCCGGCGCGCACCACTGGCTCGCCGGCGCGCTGCACCAGGCCAGCCATGAGTTTTGCTGCGTCGCCTTTCATTTCTTCCGGCAGCGACACGATGCGCCCGGTCAGCATCAGCCCCCAGGTGCCGGCATTGACCAGCCAATGGTCGGACTTACCGAGGTGTTCGCCCCATTTGCCGGTCTTGATTTTTTCCGCGATCAGCTTGTCGGCGGTTTCCGCGTCAGGCACGCGCAGCAATGCTTCGGCCAGGCACATCAACGCCAGGCCCTCGGCGTTGGAGAGCCCGAATTCCTCGATGAAGCTTTCCATCACGCCCTTACGGCGCTTCAGCGCCCGCGCCCGCACCACCAGCGCGCGCGCCTCCGCGTTGACGCTGGCGCGGGCGGCGGGATCGAGCGGCGGCGCGGCCAGCAGCTCGGCGAGTGCCGCGTCCTCGTCCCGATATTTCAGCGCATCAAGCGCGTCCCAATCGATGGCGGCGGGAGTTTGGCGGGGCGCTGTTGGCATGAGGGCTCGTGAAATTAGCTCGTGGGCGGCAGACGCAGCGCCAGCGCGCTGAATTCCAGCAAATCATCGAGGCTTTTCTCGATGACAGCTTGGACAATCGCGATGTCGAGCTTGTCATATTGATGTACCGCCAGATTACGGAATCCAATCATGCGCACCAAACGGTCGGCAAGCTCTTGCCCGATCACGCCGCCAGTCACAAGGATTGCGAAACCGTCGCGGCTTGACGCGGGCGCGCCGAGTTGGCGCAGGCGAATGATGCGGTTGGCGATATCGATCACGGCCTCACAGGCGCGTTCGACATTCAGTATGGCCGCGTCCTGGCGCGTATAATCGTTGGCAAAATCGGCGCTGTTGGCCAATTCCTCGCGCGCCCGCTTGATGCAGCGCTCGACGATCTCGGCCTTACCGAAGATAACATGATCAGCCATAGACGCGCCCGCGTGCGACAATATCCGCTTCGATCGCGGCGCGGCGTATTTTCAAATCCTGATACTCGCGCAGGATGCGCAGCTCGAACAGAGCGGCGGGGTCGGGATCGGGCGCGTCGATCAGGCGGCCTTCGGCCAGGATCTGGAATTGCAGGATGGTGGAGGCGCTGGCCATGTCCACCAAATCCACGTCGCGCCGCAACAGCGCGGCAAGCTCAAGCGTGAGTTCGATGACGTCCGCGCGCGGCAGCGGCCGGCCGGCGAAAACCGCGAGGTCGATATCGCTGTCCGGGCGCGCGCCGTCGCCGGCCTGGCTGCCGAACAGATAGGTTGCGGCCAGGCCAGGGATTCGCTGGCGCAGCAAGGCGAGCGCGGGGGCCAAGTCGAGTTGCATGGTCCGCTACATGCGCGTCCGCCGGCTTAAGGGCAAGCCGGGGCCCTCTGTCGACAAGCGAAATTAGCTTGGCCGGTTTAGGTAGCACATCATTTGTCCGCTGCTTCTGCTTTTGGGTGCTACGCACGCCCTGTGGGGAGGGGTCGGGGAATGTCTCACCTCGACCCTACCCCTTGTCCCGCAGCAACCGCCCCTGCTGGCGTTTCCATTCGCGATCCTTGGTCGCTGCGCGTTTGTCGGGGGCCTTTTTGCCTTTGGCGAGCGCGATCTGGATCTTGGCGATGCCGCGGTGGTTGAAATAGAGTTTCAGCGGTGCGAGCGTGCGGCCTTCGCGTTCGACCGCGCTTGCCAGCTTCTTCAGTTCGCGCTGGCGCACCAGCAATTTGCGCGGCCGGGTCGGCTCGTGATTGAATTGCCCGGCGGGGGGATAGATCGGGATGGTGGAATTGATCAGCCACAACTCGCCCTTCTCAGTGCTGGCATAGCTCTCGGCGATATTGGCGCGGCCCGCGCGCAGCGATTTCACTTCGGTGCCGCGCAATTGAATGCCGGCCTCGAGCGTTTCCTCGACATAATAATCGAAGCGCGCCCGCCGGTTCTCGGCGATCAGCTTGCGCTCGGGCTCGGGTTTCTTGGCCATTTAGAGCAGCCCCGCCTGCGCCATCGCCGCGCGCACTTGCGCCTTGGCGCCCTCCGAGCACGCCAGCAGCGGCAGCCGCACTTCCTCGCCGCTCTTGCCCAGCAGCGAGCAAGCGTACTTTGCCGGCGCCGGCGAGGGCTCGACGAACAGCGCGGCGTGCAGCGCAACCAGCTTGGCGTCGATGGCGCGCGCGGTTGCGAAATCGCCGCCGCGGCACGCGTCCTGCACTAGCGCGCAGAGTTTCGGCGCGATATTGGCGGTCACCGAAATGCAACCATTGCCACCATGGGCGTTGAGGCCGAGCGAGCTGGGATCGTCGCCAGAGAGCAACGCGAATTGGTCGCCGCACAGCGCGCGGTGGCGCGCCACGCGCGTCATGTCGCCGGTCGCGTCCTTCATGCCAACCACGTTCGCCAGCGCCGCCAGCCGGCCTAGCGTCTCGACGCTGACATCGACGCCGGTGCGGCTCGGAATGTTGTACACCAATATGGGGATCTCCACCGCGTCATTGATGGCCCGGAAGTGGGCGACGATCCCCTCCTGGCTCGGCCGGACATAATAAGGCGCGACCACCAACAGCGCGTCGGCCCCGGCGCGCTTGCTGGCTTGCGCCAGCTCCACCGCGTGGGTGGTGCTGTTGGCGCCGGCGCCGGCGATCACCGGAACCCTTCGCGCCGCCGCCTCGACGCAAAGCGTGACAACGCGGACATGTTCCTCGAAGGAGAGCATGGCGCTTTCCCCGGTGGTGCCGCAGGGAACCAGGCCGTGCGAGCCTTCAAGCACCTGCCATTCGACCAAGCCCTGAAACGCCGCTTCATCGACCTTTCCGGCCTTGAACGGCGTGATCAACGCCGGGATGGAACCCTGGAACATGGGGTAAACGCCTCCGGCGAAGTGGTGGGGCTGGTATTCGTGCGATTCCTGCCACAGTGTCGGCGCAGATCAAAGGGGCCGCGCGGGGATCGTGGAGCTAAGGATTGAGCGCGCCATGGCGGGAGGAAGGTCGATGCTGAGAGCCTCGCTGATTCGGGTCGCCGCGATCGCCTTGGCGGCGACCGGCTTGCTCGCGGCCTCGAGCGCCGGGCAGAGCGAAGCACCCGCCCCGGCGGCGACCCAGCTGATTGCCTACCAGCCGCCGCCGCCGCCCCCCGCGCCTGAGCGGATGCGCCTGCGCGACGGCTTCGCCGCCGCCGAGAGCGGCGACTGGGCGGGGCTGGCGCAATTGCGCGACGGCGCCTCCGATCCGCTGGTGCAACGCATGCTGCAATGGCGCTGGGCCATCGCCACCGACGCGCCGCTCTACTTTTCCGATCTAGCGCGGGCGCTGAACGAGTTGCAGGGCTGGCCGGGACGCGCCGGCATGCGCACGCGCGCCGAGCAGGCGATTTTCGATTCAAGGCTTTCGGCCTCGGAGCGGGTGGACTTCCTGCGCCAGGAAGGTGGCCCGACCAGCGGCGACGGGCGCATCGCGCTCGCGGTCGCGCTCAAGGATCTCGGCCGCCGCACCGAGGCCAACGAGATCGCCAGCGCCGCCTGGCGCGAGGATAGCCTCAACCCCGCCGCGGAAGCGCGCGCGCTGGCCGAGTTCAGCTTTAATTCCGAGGATCACGCCGCCCGCGTCGGCATGCTGCTGTGGCGCGATCAGCGCAGCGCGGCGCAGCGTCTGTTCCCGCGGCTTTCCCCGCCCGACCGGGTGCTGGCGCAAGCGCGCATCGGCCTGCAGACGCGCCAACGACGCGGGCTGCAGGAGCTGGTGGACTCAGTCCCCGCCTCGCGCCGCAACGACCCCGGCTTTGCCTACGACCGCGCGCAATATCGTCGCCGCACCGGGCGTCCCGAAGAAGCCATGCCGATCGCCGCCGAGATCGATGCGCGCGAGGCGCCGCTGGCGGCGCGTGACGATATTTTCCGCGAACGGCGCCTCTACGTGCCGCGCGCCATGCGGGCGGGCCAGCACCGCCTCGCCTACAATCTGGTGTCCAACCATGGCCTCAGCTCAGGCGAATCTTTCGCCGACGCCGAATGGCTCTCGGGCTGGCTGCAATTGCGCTTTCTCGCCAACCCGCAGCGCGCGGCCGAGCATTTCTCGCATCTGAGCGAAAACGTCTCCGCCCCGGTCAGTCGCGCGCGCGCGCTCTATTGGCGCGCCGAGGCGGCGCGTGCCTTGGGCCAGAGCGAGGAAAGCGAGCGTCTGCTGGGCGAGGCGGCGCGCTACAATTTCACCTATTACGGCCAGCTCGCCGCCACCCGCGGCGACCGCACCGCCTCGCTCTCGCTGCCGGAAACCGCCGGCGCCAGCGACGAGGCGCGCGCCCGGTTCGAGCAGCGCGAATTGGTGCGAGCGCTGCGGTTGATCTCGGATTTCGGTAGCCGCCGCGATTTCGAGTCGATCGCCTTCTATCTCGACGACACGCTCGACGATCCGATGGAAATCGAGCTGTTGTCGCAGATGGCGCGCGAGCAATCCTATCCGCGCACGGCGCTACGCAACGCCAAAGCCGGGCTGTTCCGTAACGTGGTCGCCGCCAACGCCGCCTATCCGCTCATGGAACTCCCGAGCGTCGTGCGCGCGCGCGGGCGCCCCGAGCCGGCGCTGGTGCTGGCCATTATCCGCCAGGAGAGCGAGTTCGATCCCGCCGTGGTGTCGCACGCCAACGCCCACGGCTTGATGCAGCTCATTCCCTCCACCGCGCGCGCGCAGGCGCGGCGCGAGGGCATGAGCTATCGGCGCGGCGCGCTGACCGGCGATCCGGAATACAACATCACTCTCGGCTCGGCGCATCTGGCCGACCTGGTCGATAGTTTCGGCGGCTCCTACGTGCTCGCCGCCGCCGCCTACAATGCCGGCCCGCACAATGCGCGCGAATGGATCGCCGATTACGGCGACCCGCGCTCGGGCGCCACCGACGTGGTGGATTGGGTCGAACTGATCCCGTTCTCGGAGACCCGCAATTACGTGCAGCGTGTACTGGAAAACGTACAAGTCTATCGCCACCGCCTAGCCGGCGCGTCGACCCCGATCACGCTGGAAGCGGATTTGCGCCGGGGGCGGTAGGGAACCCGGACCGCCGGCTTCCAGCCGGCAGCGGTGCTCCAAACCCCCAGGCCTGTGCAAGTTGGAGCACCGCTGCCGGCTGG